>JBEQSW010000380.1:0-20091 GCA_040348565.1 Myxococcales bacterium
CTTGCAGTTTCCCTGTGAAGTGACCGCCGAAAATGTCGCGGACTTTCTGCGCGAGGACGACAAGTTCGTCCTGCGCGCCAACGGCCCTTCGGGTGTTCAGCGTCTCGAAATGGAATCCGAGCAGAACCTGCCGGCATTCGAGACGCTGGGAAACCTGCTGCTCTCCAACATCCTGAACGCGATGACCGACACCCCTAGGTGGCTGGTGTGAAACACCAGCTATCGAAATCGGCGGAGCCGGCGCGTGGAGGGGAGGCTCGAAAAGCTTTGCTTTTCGAGGGGAGGAGGCGCGTGCCTCCTCCCCCAAGACAAGGCTAGGAGGTGGGTGTTTGAAAAACACCACCCTCCTAGGGCCCACCGCCCGCGCGCAAATCTGGCAAAGTAATGCGGTCCGGGCGCACTTCCCACGGTCGGGCGGCTTTTCCGGGCTGAATATGGACGCGAGCGAAGCCAGCAAGCTGAGTGAGGCGGCGACATTCGTTCAGCGGAGCACCACCGGTTCCACGCCGCGCGTCGGCCTGGTTCTGGGCTCGGGGCTGGGCGCGCTCGCCGACACGCTCGCGGGCCTCGAGCGGGTGCCGTACGCCAGCATCCCTCATCACCCCACCTCCACGGTGGCCGGGCACGCCGGCAACTTGTGCTTGGGTGAGCTGGGCGGCCTGCGCGTGGCGTGCATGCAAGGGCGCGTCCACGCCTACGAAGGGCACCCGCTGTCGCGTGTCGTGTTCGGCGTGCGGCTGCTCGCGGAGCTCGGTTGTCAGGTCGTGCTGCTGAGCAACGCCGCCGGTGGCATTGCGGATCGGCTGACCGCTGGCAGCCTGATGCTGATCGAGGATCACTTGAACTTGATGGGGGACAACCCGTTGCGCGGCCCCTCGACGCGTGGCCCGCGCTTCCCAGACTTGTCCGTGGCCTACGATCGCGAGCTTGCCCAACTGTGTGAGCTCTCCGCGCGCGACGCCGGCGTGACGCTGGAGCGCGGGGTGTACGCGGGGCTGCTCGGCCCCAGCTACGAAACTCCCGCCGAGATTCGCATGCTGAAGACGCTGGGCGCCGACGCGGTGGGCATGAGCACGGTGCCGGAGGTGATCGCGCTCCGCCAAATGGGTGTGCGCGTCGGGGCCGTGAGCTGCATCACCAACTTGGCCGCCGGACGCTCGCCCGAGCCGCTCAGCCACGCCGAGGTGGAAGCGACGGCCGCGCGCGTGAAGAGCGATTTCATCCGTCTGTTTGCCGGCTGGGTCGCGCGTGTGGGGGGCCTGCCGTGACGCAAAGCTTGCTCACTTTCGCGGAGCTGACCGCGGCCGAGCGCGAGTTGGTGGACTGCGCGCGCGCGGCCGCCGAGCGCGCGTACTGCCGCTATTCGGGCTACGCGGTGGGCGCGGCCATCGTCAGTGAAAGCGCGCGCATCTACACCGGCTGCAACGTCGAGAACGCCAGCTACGGCGCGACCATGTGCGCCGAGCGCTCGGCCATCTTCGGGCTGGTATCGGCCGGCGAGCGGCAAATCACCAAGATCTGCGTGTACGCGCCGGGGGAGCCGTTGGCTATGCCGTGCGGCATGTGCCGCCAGGTCATCGCCGAATTTTGCTTGGACGCGCCGGTGCTGGTGGCGGGGCCAGGCGGTGCGCTCCGTCGCTCGTTTGCGCAGCTGTTGCCGGAGGCGTTTCGACTCACGGTGGAGGGCAAGCCTTGAGCGGTCCGCGCGTCGTGCCGGCGGGGCGGCTGATCTTGGACCAGCCGCCCGAGCTCGTGGTGCACGACGAGCTGCAGCCCTGTCCCTACCTCGAAAATCGCATGTCGCGTCTGCCGCTGCGCATTCCGGCGCGCGCGCTGGAGCGGCCCGAGCTGGAGCAGCGCCTGTCGCGCGGGGATCGGCGGCAGGGCTTGTTTCTGTATCGGCCAGCCTGCCCCGGGTGCGTCGCCTGCGAGCCGATTCGCCTGGATTTAGCGCGCTTTCAGCCGAGCCGTTCGCAGCGGCGCACGCTGCGTCGCGGCGACGACCAGCTCACGGTCGAGCTGGGGGAGCCCGTCGCCGATCAAGAGCGAGTGGCGCTGTACAACCGACACAAGGCCTTGCGCGGGCTTTCCGCCGGCCAAGGCGAGGTCGACGTGCGGAGCTACCGCGAATTTTTGGCCATGACCTGCTGCGACACGATCGAGATTCGCTACCGGCTGGCAGGTGAGCTGGTGGCCGTCGCGATCGCCGATCGCAGCAGCGAAGCGTTGTCGGCCGTGTACTGCTATTACGAGCCGTCGTACGAGCAGCTCGGCCTGGGTACGTACTCGATCCTGAAACAGCTCGAGCTGTGTCGCATGTGGGGCCTTCGGTATTTGTACCTGGGCCTGTACATCTCCGAGTCTTTGCACATGCGCTACAAAGCGCGTTTTCTGCCGCACGAACGCCTGCTCGACGGCAAATGGCTCGAGTTCACGTCGCCCAGCGAGCCCGAGCGCTAGCGCGCAGCACCGGTAGCAGGCACGCCGCCGCCAGCAGGGCCATGCCGACCAGAAATGGAAACAGCCCGCCCCAGCCGTAGTGCCTGACCAGCGGCGGCAAGGCCAAGCCCACCAACAGCGCACCCAGAGAGCCGACTCCGTTCACGAAGCCCGTCGCCATCGACGCCGCGTTCCGTCCACCGACGTCTTGCGCGGCCGCTCCGCACAGGATGGAATCGGGTGCGAACAACAGCGCGCCGATCAGCGCCAGCAGGCCGGCGTTGAGCCACGTGCTCTCGCCCACCAACTTGGCGCACACCGACAGCGCCAGCGCCAGCGCCACCAGCGACCCCGCCGACAGCGGCACCCGCCCCAGCGAGCGCTTGTCCGACAGCGCGCCGACGCCGACCACCCCCAGCAGGCCACCGGCTTCGAACGCCGCGGCCACGTAGCTGGACTTGGCGTCGGCGTAACCCAGCTGCTGGTGCAAATAGTAGGGCAGCCACAGCTGCAGCGCGTAGCGCATGAACTTGATGAAGAAGTAGCTTGCGCCGTAGCTCCAAAGCACACGGCTCTTCAACACCGTGCGCTGGGCGGCGCGTCGCTCGTGGGCGCTCTCTTCGCTCGTGAGGGCCGCCGCCGACGGGTCGGTCGGCCCCGGCTTGACCAGCCAAAACACCAGCGCCGCCACCAGCATCATCAGTAGCGCCGGCACCCGGAACGCTCCGCGCCAGCCGTACCGCCCGATCAGCATGCCCGCCAACGGACCCGCCAACAGCGGTCCGACCTGGTAGCAAGTAGACCACAGCCCCATCACGGTGCCGCGATTGCTCGGCGTCGTCCATTCGGTCATCGCGCGCGTCACGCCCGGCCAGCCGCTGGCCTGAGCGACGCCGTTGAGCGTGAACAACATCATCAACAAGGCCGCCGAGCTCACCGAGCCGAACGCCAGGCACAACGCCGCCGACGCCAGCAAGCCGTAGCCCACCAAGCGCCGCGCGCCGATCCGGTCGCCCAGCGCACCGCTCGAGAATTGCCCCAACGCGTACGCTGCCAGGTAGCCGGAATCGATGAAGCCGAGCGCCTGTAGATCGAGCACCTTGGCGCTTTCGAGCGCGTGCTTGGCGACGCTGAACCCCTTCCGGCCCAGGTAGTAGCTGGCGTAGGCCAGCCAAGTCACGCCCCAGACCAGATTGCGGCGGCGGCTCTCGCTCTCGGGCGTCACGGCTTCCGTACTAACAGAGAGCCGTGGCGGACGTCGTCACGCGCCCGCCACACATCGAGCTAAAGTCAGCCCGAGGTCACTCGAACGGGCGGCCTTCGGCTTCTTCGATTTGAGCCAGGGCGGCCGCCAGCGCGTCCTTGGCACGCTCGAGCGACGCGCGATCTTCCCGGAATTTATCACCCGCGCGCGACAGCCTGGAGGCGCTGGCTTGCAGGTCTGTCCGGGCCGAAGCCACGTCCGCGCTGGCCGCGGCCAAGGCCGCTTCCAGTTGCACGATCTTGGTTTCCCGCGCTTCGACGGTGCTCTTCTCCTGGTCGCGTTGCGCGGTGCGCTCGGCCAGGTCCGCTTCCAGCTGAGCGATGCGCGCGTCGCGCTCTTCCAGCGTGAGAGCCTTGGAGTCACGTTCGTTGGTGCGCTCTTGCAGCTCGCTGGAGAGCAAAGCATTGCGCTCGTTCAATTGCGACAGGGTGCGCTGCACATCGTCGCGCTCGGCGGTGCGAGTCGAAAGGTCGGCTTCGATGGCGGCGATGCGCGCGTCACGCGCCGCTTCCGAGGCTTGCTTCTGGTCGACCAGCGCCAGCAGCGCCGCCGAATGATCCGCCGCTTCCTTGGCCTGCGCCTGCTCGTGCTCGGTGATGAGCTCGGCTTCGCGCTCGGCCAGCGCTTGCTCGTGGGCTTGCGCTTGCTCGGCCAACGCTTGCGTGTGCTCGGCCCGCAGCTTGCCGAGAGCGTCTTCGTTCGCGCGGTGCAGCGAAGCCAGCCGGGCGTCGTGCTCCTTCTTCAGCTCGGCTTCGCGCGCGCTCACGGCTTCGGCTTTGGCCGCGTCGTGTTGCGACGCGAGCAAGCTCAATGCCTGCGCGTGCTCCGACTCAGCCGCGGCGCGGCCCTCTTGGCGGGCCTGCTCGGCGGCGGCGGCGGCGGCGGCGGCGGCGGCGGCCAGCGCCTGCGACTTGCTGCGCTCCGCCTCCTGCAACGTCTGCTGGTGATCGGCGATCAGGGTGGCGTACTGCTCGTCCTTTTCCGCCAAAGCCGCTTGGTGGGCTGCGCCCAGCTCGGCCAGCTCGGCCACGCGTGCGTCGAGGTCGACCTTGGTCTTCTCGGCTTTGCGTTTGAAGTCGTCGGCGCGTTTGACGGCCTGCTCTTTGTCGCTCTTGGCCGCCTCCGTGCTCTTGGCCTGGTCGCTGACCTGCTTTTCCAGCTCGCCGATGCGGTCGGAGAGATCGGCCTTCTCGCGCTCGAGGGCAATGCCGCTGTCGCGCAGGCCGAGAAGCTCTTTTTCTTTGTGCGAAAGCTGATCCTTGAAGTCGAGGATCTCTTTGTCTTTCTTGTTCAGCTGCTCGCGCAGATCCAAGAACTCGCGCGCGGAGCCGGCGCTTTTGCCGCTGGACGCCAGCTTGGCTTGCACGTCGGTCAGCTCACGCTGCAGACGCTGCACCTCCACGTCTTTGCCCGCGCCGCGCTTGGAAACTTCTTCCAGCTCGCCGACTTTGTCCTTGGCGCGTCGCACCTCGTCTTCCAGCTCTTTGACGCGGGCGCGCGATTTCTCGAGCTCTTCGCGGTATTTGACCACGTCGCCCAGCTCGGCTGCGCGCGGTGGTAGCGACGACGGGCGCATCGAAGGAACGCGCGCCGGAGGCGTCGCCGGCGGAGCCGAAGGCGGCGTCACCGCGGGAGGCAGCGGCAAGGCGGCCGCCTCTGGCTGCACGCTCGGCTCGTCCATCTCGATGTCGTCGAGCTCGACCTCGTCGGCCTCCTCGACCTCGACCACTTCGGCCGCCACCGAGGCCGGCGCCGGTGCCTCGGACACGGGCGGCGCTGCTGGCGGCTCGGAAACCGCGATCTCGGCGTCGGCCATGGCGACCTCGGCCTCTTCCATCGCGACTTCGGCGTCGTCCATCGCGACTTCGGCGCTCTCGATGGCGGGCGCTTCGGAGGCCGGCGCTGCCGCCGGGGCGGCGTCGGACACGGGCGGTGCGCTCGGCGCGCCGCTTTCGTCGGGGGCCGCCTCTTCCGGCGGTCGAATGGAGGGCGCCGCGATTTCGGGCTCGTCGATCAGGGCGCCGAACGCCTGCTCGGCGAAGTCCTCGACGTCGGCGTCGACCATGCTCTCGCGGGTCGAGGTGCTGACCTCGCCGTCGTCCGTCACCTCGGGCTCGCTCGTTTCCACGACCTCGGCGTCTTCGATCTCGATGTCGTCTTCCAGCACGATGGCGTCATCGCTCATCGGCGGCGCCTCGTCGGCGGTGTCCACCTTGGGCACCAGCGACACGTAGGCCTGGGCCCGCCCGACCAAGTCCTCGAAAGAGATGGGCTTGTGGACGTAGTCCTCGGCGCGCGTGCGCAGGCGGCGGTGCTGCTCGAACGTCTCTTCGGTCGACTCCGAGCTCATGATGATGAGCGGCACGTCCTTGAGCGCGGGGTCGCGCTTCAGCTTGTTGCAAACCGAGAAGCCGTTCATGCGCGGCAGCTCGATCGCCAGCAAGATCAGGTCGGGCTTTTCGCGGCTGGCGGCGGCAAGGCCGTTGTTCGCGTCGTCGACGACCGACACCTCGCAGCCGTACTTGAGCAGCCCCGTGCGGAGCGTTTCTGCGAACGAGGGATCACTCTCGAAAACGAGTACCTTGATGGCCATCCAGGTCCTTGAAATTACGGCGAGAGTCGCCACGATATCGGGCGCTTACGCGAGGGTCAAACCTGGGTTTTGCGAGCCCACGGGCCTGTCGCCAGGGCCGCTTCGTGCGGCTGAGGGGACGGCGCGTGCCGTCCCCGGCAGGTCAACGGCTCGCCTTCTCGGCGTGACCACTCTGGTGAGTGCGCTTGGCGAGCACTTCGATAACCTGGCGTAGGGTCAGCCCACGCTGAGTGAGCCCGACCAGCGCGTGGTACAAAAGGTCGGAAGCCTCGGCGAGGACCCGCTCATCGCTCTCGTTTTTGATGGCGTCGGCAAGCTCCCCCGCTTCTTCACGCAGCTTGGCGCCAATCTTGTCGGGGCCGCCCATCAGCAGCGACTTCGTGTAGCTCTTCTCGGCGCTGGAAGCCTTGCGTGACTCGAGCACCTCACCGAGCTCCATCAAGAACGGCGCCGCTTCGCTGGCCTGATCGGTGAGCTCTCCGCCGGCGCCGACGCGCCGAAAAAAGCAGGCTGGGCGCCCCGTGTGGCATGACGGACCGACCGGCAGCACCGACAGCAACAGCGTGTCGGCGTCGCAGTCGGCCACCACCGACACCACCGAGAGCACATGGCCCGAGGTCTCGCCCTTGGTCCACAGCGCGCCGCGCGAACGGCTGAAAAACGTGGCCTTTCCGCTGGAGAGCGTCTGCTCGAGCGCGGCCTGATTCATGTAGGCCAGCATCCGCACCTGTCCGGTGAGGTGGTCTTGGGCAATCGCGGGAATCAGCCCGCGCTCATCGAACTTGAGCATGCCGCCCCGGTTTGCCTCACAATGCGCAGGTTGGCGATGCCGAATCGCCCGGGGCCCGCGCGTTTACGAGAAGCCCGGTTTGGGGGGGCCGGACCCGATCACTCCCCGGCTTGGGGGCCCTAAACCTCGAAACTGGGCTCACAATCCACTGAAATCATTAGGTTTATTTGTTGGCGCGGATCGTGCTCTCCTATTTCCCAGCAGTCAGCCCGCTGCCGATTCTCCAGGAGAAACCCATGGCCCGTTTTACCCCCCGCCTCTCACTCGGAACCAGCGCCCTCATCGGCGCGCTCGCGGTCCTCTCCGGTTGCTCCGGAACGCCAGGCTCGGAGCAAGGCAAGGAGCACCCGGGGCCAGGCGGAGTCGGTAAGATCGTCTACGCCGTGCGCCAACACACGGTGGTCGAGGGCGGCAAGGTCGAGTCGATCGACGTCGCGGGCGGCATGGGTCAGGTCATGGATTACGGCCGGTTCGTTCCAGGTGGGCGCCTGGAGCTGATGGATCTGCGTTCGGGCAAGGCCGAGAACATCCTGGAAGACTACCCGTCGGCTGACGTCTCGAGCGTGGACCTGTCGTTCGACGCGACCAAGGTCCTGTTCACGATGAAGAAGGACGGCTCCGACTACTACCACGTGTACTGGGCGGGCCTGACGCGCGGCGACGACGGCAAGTTTCCGATCACGCAGCTCACGTTCCAACCCTTCGACGATCAGCAGGCCATCTGGGCCGCGGGTGATCGCGTCGTGTTCACCACGAACCAGGCGTACACCGACATGGGCACGCGCGCCGACGAGTACAACCACGGCCGCGTGGTGACGCAGCTGGCGAGCGTGACGCTCAGTGGCGGCGACGCCGATCGCAAGCTGTGCTCGCAGAACTTGTCGCACATCGTGACGCTGTTTTCGATGAACGACGGCCGCGTCGGCTTCTCGCGCTGGGAGCATCTCGAGAACGTCAACGACGTCAAGTTGATGGCCATGAACCCCGACTGCACGCAGATGATCGGGCTCAACGGTCAGTTCGGCAAGCCCGGCAACTCGCTCGTGCAGTTCACCGAGAGCCAAACTCCGTACGTGTTTTACGGCATCGTCACCAACCGTGAAAACACCATCCAGGCCGGCTCGCTCGTGAAGTTGGACGCTCGCTGGGCGGGCGACCCCGACAAGCTGGACATGGAAAAGACCTCGGACGAGGCCTACACCATGCTCACGCCCAACGTGCCGACCGGCGACGACGCGTCGGCCGTCGGCCGTTACCGTTCACCCGCCGTTTTGCCGGACGGGCGCCTGCTCGTGACCTGGGCCAACGGCACCGTCAACGAGCTGAACGAGCTTTCGCTGACCCCGCCCGACTACGGCGTCTACATCTACAATCCCGAAACGCGCGCGAACGAGCTCGTCGTCAACTACGAACACTCGTGGGAGCTGTACGCCAAGCCGGTGGTGCCGCGCACCACGCCGCGCATCATCACCTCACGCCAAGACGTGACCGACGCCAGCGTTCCGGCGCTGTTCGGCTCGATCGACGTGAAGGAGTCGTCGCTGTACAAGCGTCACGGCAACACCGTGGGCGGCGCCCAGTTCGCCGATGGCACCACGCTGGACGAAGCGCTGAAAGGCGCGGTCAAGGTGCGCATCATCGAAGGCTTCTCCAGCGAAGCCGCCACTGGCGCCACCATGTTCGGCCTGACCATGGCCGAAGGCGCGGCGCTCATCGGCGAAGCCAAGGTGGAGGCCGACGGCTCGTGGCTGGCCAGCGTGCCGCCTTACATTCCCATGCATTTGCAGGCGGTCGACGAGTTCGAGCTGGCCATCCGCAACGAGACCACCTGGATTCAAGGTATGCCCGGTGAAGACCGGGTGTGCGGCGGCTGCCACGAAGATCGGACCCAACCCAGCTTGCCGGGCGGGCAGAGCATCACCAACGCTCGCGGTCGCGGCCCCGAGGACTTCATGGTGCCCGTGCTCAATCGCACCGAGTACCCGTGGGCGGCCGCCAACGACCCGGCCAATCCGAATCAGATTCAGACCTTGCTCAACGCCAAGTGCGTCTCCTGCCACAACGAGACCAAGAACGGCAACGGCCCGCAGGAGTTCTACACGGTGGCGGCCATGAACCAGGCGACTGGCTCCTCCTACAGCTACATGATCCCGCGCCTCGATCTGTCGGATCGCGAGATCACCGTGACCTACGATCGCCAGACGCGCGCTTGGCCGGCGTCTTACGTGTCGATCTTCTACCCCGCCGCGCTGGAGATGGAGATGGGCATGGGCGCCGAAGTCACCGGCACCGTCCCGCCCAAGTGGGGCGTGCCTAGCGACGCGCGTCACAGCGCGCTGATCGAAAAGCTGAACATCACGTCGTCGCTCGACGGCAAGACCTACGCTTGGCCGCTGGGCGAGGCCTTCGCCAACGGCGACATCGCCGGCGGAACCCGCACCGATCACGCGGCCTTGGCCGGCCTGACCCGGGAAGAGACGCAGATGCTGATTCGGGCCTTCGACATGGGCGGCCAGTACTTTGCGCGCCAGAACACCGGCTTCAAGCCATTCACCAACGATCCTGTCGCTGGGACGAAATACTGAGGAGCGGAGGAGACAACCATGACCTTCAAGATTTCTAGCCTCGTCAAGTCCTCGGTGGTTCTGAGCTCGATGCTGTTGGCTGCAGGCGCCAGCGCCGCCGACCCCAACGTGCACAGCGGTCGCGCCGAGGTCTACAAGCAGCTCGAGACCGATTCGCTGGAAGCGCTCAGCACGCCCGAACAGATCATGAAGTTCAAGGCGCCCAGCACGGTCGCGCCCACGCAAATCTGGAAGGTGCTCGAGCACGGCGAAAAGCTCGAATGCCTGGGGTGCGTGCCGGTAGTCTCCAAGCTGCTGTACAACAGCAACCCCAAGACGCGCGAAATCAGCGCGTGGTGGCTGCGTCGGCGCATCTTCGGCGTGTTCGGTCCTGGTCAGGTCTACGAGCAAACGCTCAACACCCTGGCTGACGCGAACGAAACCGAGTCGCACCGGGTCTACGCGGCCAACGCTCTGGGCGAATTCCTCTCCGGCGGCGGCGTACCGGCGCTGTCCAAGGCCGCGGTGGGCGACACCTCGGCGCTGGTGCGCAAAGCGGCCGTCGCCGGGCTCGAGCGCCTCAACTCGTCCGGCGCCGACGGCGAGCTCGCGCTCGCGCTGGGCGACGCCGACGCCGACGTGCGGCTGGCGGCGCTGCACGCGGCAACGCGCATCAACTCCTTCACCGACGTCGCCTCCGTGGTCGGGCTGATCAGCGACTCCTCCAGCCTGGTGCGGCGGCGCGCGGCCGAGACGCTGGGCGTGATGAAGGCGGCCGACGCGGTGGCGGGCTTGATCGCGCTAGCGGATCGGGACCAAGAGTCGGACACGGCCGTACGGGCCGCCGCCATTTGGGCCTTGGGCCAGATTGGCGATCCCGAGGCGCGCGACGCGATTGTCGCGGGTCAACAAGACGCGGATCCTTCGGTTCGCAGCGCGGCCAACGTTTCGGCCCGCCTGCTACGCCTCTGAACTACGGCTCCAACCGCGGCTCGCCACGGCAGCGAGCCTGGTAGTAGGATGACTTCAGGACATGCCCCCGCTTTCCTGGCGTTTGTCGGTCTGGTTGTGCGTGCCCGCCCTTTTGGGGCTCACGGGCTGTGAGCGCAAAGAGCAGACCGAGCAGACCAATTTCTATCAGCGCCGCATCGGCCCCATCCTCGAGCAGTCGTGCGCCGAGGGTCCGGCCAAAGCCGGGTGCCACGTGCGCGCCGACGACAAAGGCAACGCGCTCGGTAACTTGAGCTTGGAGTCGTACGACGACATCGAGCACCGCAAGGACTTGCTGGTCAACTACGGGCCGTACGGCATGCCCGGCTTGTTGGTGAAAGTCGCGCCCACGTTCAAGCTCGCGCTCACCAACTGGAAGAGCAGCGAGCCTAGCATCATCAACTCCAACATCGCGCACGTCGGCGGCTCGCTGATCGACATCACGTCCACCTCGTTCACGCAGCTCTCGACTTGGATGGAGAACGGCGCGGCAGAAAACAACGCGCGCCAGATCGAGAAGCACTACGACAAGGGCGCCTGCTCTGACACCCTCGGAGTCGATCCCGCGTTCGACCCCAACAGCGATCCGCCCGCTGCCGATTTCGCGACCTTCAAAGATCGGGTCAACCCGGTGTTGGGTCAGAACTGCGCCGCCTCGAACTGTCACGGCGCCGCGCCCAATTCCTTGCACCTGACGTGCGGCACGACGCCGCAAGAAGTGCGCTGGAACTATTTTGCCGCCCAAGACTATGTTTCGACCGATCCGCCGCTGAGCGAGATTGTCCGGCGTCCGCTGTCAGCGGCGGTGGGCGGCACTTATCACGAGGGCGGCACGGTATTTACGACCACCTCCGACCCCAGCTACGAAGCTTTGCTCGACTGGGCGACCGAAAAGGGCGGCCCCACCAACCTCGACACCAGCCCCGGCTTCGAGTTCTTCACCGACCGCGTGCAGCCCATGCTGGTGCGTCGCGGCTGCATGATGCTCGGTTGCCATTCGTCGTCCATGTTCCACGACTACCGCCTGCGCGGCGGCAGCGGCGGACACTTCGGTCTGCCCGCCACGCGCAAGAACTACGAGTTGACGCTGGAGCAGCTGGCGCTCGACGCGCCCAACCCCGAAGCCAGCCGGCTCGTGCGCAAGAACCTGATCCCTGCCCCCGCGGGCCCGGGCATCCTGCACCGCGGTGGCTCGCTGCTCGCGCAGCACCCGGACGTTTGTGATCCGGTGGCGTCCGCCACCGGCCCGCTCGACGACCAGAGCGAATACTGCGTCATCACGGCCTGGATCGAGATGGAGCGCCAAGCGCGCATGCCCAGCACCGGGCTCAGCGGCATCGTGTTCGTGCGCCGCACACCCGCGCCGCTGCCCGACACGCCCCAAGACTTCGGCAGCTTTGCGCCCGGGTCCGAGCTGGTGCGCGTCGCGGCCACCCAAGACCCGATGACCGGCGCCGTCAGCGTCGGCGCCGAGGACAGCCTGTCCAGCCTGTGCGGCCTGCCGACGGCCACCACCGACGTGCGCCGCCCCATGGTTTCGTGGGACGGCAAGCAGATCGCGTTTTCGGCGCGGAAATCGGCCAGCGAAGGCTTCGGCGTCTATTTGGTCGTCGGCAACACCTGCGTGCTCGAGCCCACGATCGCCGCGCCGGCGGTGGACGACAACGGCAACAGCGTGCCCAGCAACGGCGAGATCATCCACAACTTCGATCCCGCCTTCGCGGCGGACGGCCGCTTGGTGTTCGCGTCCACGCGCGGCAACGTCACGAACCCGGCCGGCTTCATCGGCTACGAAGGCCCGCAGCGCACCCCCGCCGATCCTTCGAAGCTCAATTCCAACCTATACGTGCTGGAAGACGGCAAGATTCGTCAGCTCACGTTCTTGTTGAACCAAGAGCTGCTGCCCAGCTTCATGCGTGATGGCCGTCTGATCATGACCGCCGAAAAGCGTCAGCCCGGCTTCTACCAGCTGGCGGGGCGGCGGATGAACCTGGACGGCGGCGACTACCATCCGTTGTTCGGGCAGCGCAGCACCATCGGCTTCAATCAGTTCACCGACGTGGTCGAGCTGTCCGACAAGAACCTAGCCGCCATCATGAGCGAACGCGGTGCCGCCCACGGCGCCGGTACGCTGGCCTTGATCAATCGCAGCATCGGCATCGATCAACGCAGCACGAACGAAGCCGATTACCTGCAAAATCCGGCGGCCATCGATTTTCCGAACCCCAAATTTTACCAGCACTCCATTCGCATCATGGATGCCAACGCCACCGGTCGCGTCGCCGCCACCGAAGGCGCGTACCGCAGCCCGGCGCCGCTGCCGAACGGTGACATCTTGGTGAGCTACGCGGCCAACGTGGTCGCGCTCGACAACTTCAGCGGCAACTTCGACATCGTGGCCGTCAACGCCAGCACCGGCGAGCGCACTCCGCTCGTCAGCAGCACCCAGGACGAAATCTGGCCGGCCGCCATCTACCCGCGCGCTTCCATCGGCGTCTTCAGGTCACGGTTGGACGAAGCCAACGGCGCCACTCAAATCTTGAACGACGCCGACCACGCTAGCGCATCCGAGGTCACCTTCTTGGACTTCAAGCTGGTCAGCAGCTTGTTCTTCCAGAACACGCGCTCGGGCCGCTACCTTCCGGAGCCTACTCAGGTCTTGCGCGGCATCTGGGAGAGCCTGCCGCCCACCGGCGCCAGCAGCTTCGCCGACGCGGATCCCAAGTTCGTCACCACCGACGAGTTCGGCCCGGTCTACGTGCGTCGCCGGCTGCTCGGCATTCCGAACCTGAACTCCGACGGCTCCGTCGGCGTCCGCATCCGCGGCGGCGCCCCCATCCAGTTCGAAGTGTTCACCGAGCTGGCCGGCGAAGGCGAGCCCACCCCGCACATGCAGCGCGAAGAAATGCAGTTTTATCCCGGAGAAGTCGTGCGCCAAGGCTTCCGGCGCGACCTATTCAACGGCATGTGCGGCGGCTGCCACGGCTCGGTCAGCGGCCAAGAGAACGAAATCGCCGTCAACCCCGACATCTTGACCCAAGCCTCCGCCGTCATCGCCCGCGACAAGCCCCTCAACGATTTGACCAGCGTCGTCAACGACGACCAAGGTCCGTAAGGCAGGGGCTGCCAACCCGCAGCCCGACTCGCAGAAGCTTCTGTAGCGGCGAAAGGCCACCTCGGGCGCTCGAGATTTTTTTACAGGGAGGACGGGAGGACGGGAGGTCTGAGGAGGCGAGAACGCATTTTCTGATTCGGAGGACCGAATCAGAAAATATTTCCTCCGAGGAAGCCGGAGGACCGCGGCCAGACTGCAATGGGGCTGGAGGATCGGCGGCGGCAGCGCGTACCCCCAAAATTCTCGCCTCTGTCTCGCCTCCCGTCCTCCCGTCCTCCCTGTGAAATCCCAGAGGTTCTCGACACGACCCGCCAGCGCGGCGGCAGCCCGAAGCGCTCGCGCGGGTTTGGCCTTGCGACGCCACGGCAGCTTCTGCAGGAAATCTGCGGGGTGGCAGCCCATGGGATGAGAATGAAGCCGTGGCCGCAGGGGCACGAAAGCTGGCGCAGACCCGACGCGGTATCTCGCAGGGCGGGCGAGCTACTGAATGACGATGGTCTTCGAGACGGTGACGCGGTCGCCTTCGAAGGCGGGGACGCGCGCTTTGCGGAGGGCGGCGGCGATGCAGCCGCCGGTCGGGGTGCCGGCGAAGGGGGGGCCGGAGATGTTGGCGCTCGTCACGCGACCGGAAGGCGCGAAGGTGATGACGACGCTGGCGACGCCGGAGGGATCGCCCTCCTTGCGGCAGGACGAGGCTTGCGCCGCGCTGCTGTTGAGGGCCGCCGCCGCGGCTGCGCGATCGAAGGGTCCGGCGGGCTCGCCTGGCGTCGTCGGAGCTGGCGCCGGTTCTTTGGCGGCGGGCTTCTCGGGCTCCGGCTTGGCTTCGCTGGCCGCGCTCGCAGGCTTTTCGGCGACCGGCTTTTCGGCGACCGGCTTGTCCGCGCTCGAGGGTACGGCTTCGGACGACGGCTTGTCGTGAGCGGCGGCGGAGGCTGGTGCCGGCTTCGTCGGCGCCGTTGGTGTCGTCTCGAACGTGACGTCGTCGGCCGAGCTCGGTGCTTCGGCGCTGGCTGACGCGGGCGCGGCTGGCTCGGCGGCAAGCGTGGGAGTGCGCGGCGCTTCGGCTGCGGGCGCGGCCGGCGCCGGTTGCTCGACTTGCGCGAGCACGGCTGGATGCGTCTGGTTGCGCTTCCAAATCAGAAAGCCAGCCGCAACGGCGAGCGCCAGCAGCACCGGGGCAGCCAAGCCGCTGCGGCGCGGCGCGGGGGCTGCCGGCGGCACGCTCCTGGTCCCGGGCGCGACCACGTTTTTTCGCTCGCGCACGCTGTCGGTGGCGGCGGCTTCGCGCGGCGGGCGATCCACCGCGGCGGGGCTGAGCGAGCCTTCGCCGAGACCAGGCCGAGGCCGCGGCGACGCCGGCAACGGGCGCAACTTGGCGGGTTCGGCCGGCTCGTCGTTGCCGAGCGCGAACAGCGGCAAGGTTTGCTTGCCGGCCAAGGGCACGTCGAGCTGTGACAGATCGATATCGGGCGCGTTCGCGCTCTCGCTCGGAGCCGCACCGAGCGTCGACACGTCGATGGTAGGCGCGCCACCCGCGTCGCCGGTCATGATGCCGCCGTTCATGGCTGCGCTCATGTTGGCTAGAAAATCGTCGCTGCGCGGCTTGGCCGGCAGAGGCTCGTCGCGGTGCGCTAGCGACTGCAGGCTCGGCGTGCCGGTAGAGCTCGGCAGCTCTTCGTCGGGGGGCGGGGGCAGGCTGGGCGGTAGCTCCTCCACGAAATCGTCGAGGCTCTCGGGCGCGCTATCGGTCTTGACCAGCGGCGGCGTCTCGGTGATTTCCCAATCGCCGGACGTGAGCTCTTCGACGGCCGCGGGTGGTGGCGGCGGCTCCGGAAAGCCGCGTTGCCCCACGTTCGCCGGCGCGTCCATGTTCAAAAAGCCTGGCGACAGCGCGGTAAGCTCAGTGGCTGCAGCCGGACGCGCGGGGCTGCCGATGCCCATGAGCGTGGATTTGGCGGCGGGCCGAGGCGGGGAAGGCGTCGGTTTCAGGGCTTTGGGCGCCGGCTTCGGTGCCGCGGTTTTTTCCGCTTCCGGCACCGCCTTGGCATCCGCCACCGCCTTGGGATCGAGGTCCGAGGCGTCGACCTCGATGGTGGCGTGGCACTGCCGACAGCGCACCGTGACGACGCGCCCGGCTACCTTCCGCCGCAGCAGATCATCGTTGAGAAGGAAGCGAGCTCGGCAGCTCTTGCATACGACTGCGAAGGCCATGTCGGAAAAACAGCTTCAGCATCGATCGAAATGCCGCCAGTGTCTACGTGCGGCTGCGCTTCCGTCAGCTTCGCGGCACGATCGCCGATAGGTGCCGGCCGCTCCGTTTACCGTCACGCCGGAATGAAAAATACTGTTCGGCGTCGAGGAAGGTGCAGCCGCCGACTTGGTCGACGCTCGCTTCAGTAAGACCGAGCTTCAACAGCTTTTGCGTCACGATGAAGCGCAGATTGACGTGCGGTTTGGCGCCGTTCGCCTGTTCTACCGCGCCCGGTGCCGGGCAAACGGCGGCAAGCTCGGCCGCCACTTCAGCGGAGACTTCGAAGGCGGGCAGCGAGATGTGCGGACCAATGGCAGCCAGTAGTCGGCCTTCGCCAGCGATATTTTGCCTCAGGCCGGCGACGCCGGCTTCGACCACGCCCGCCACCACGCCGCGCCAGCCGGCATGAATCGCCATCACCGCGCCGCTCTCGGCGTCAGCCAGCAAGACGGGCACGCAGTCGGCCGAGCGCACCCCGTAGGCGCTGCCCGGCTCCGTGCCGCCGATTGCGTCACCCTCGAGGGTTATCAAATGCGAGCGCTCTTCCACGCTCCGATAGAAGCGCGCCTCACGCCCATGGACTTGCGACAGGTAGAGCACTCGCGAAGGCTCGACCCCCAACAGCGAGGCCGCTCGGCGTAGATTTTCATCCACGTGCCCTGGCTCGTCGCCGACCGCGGTCGAAAAGCTCAGGCTCGCGAACGGCCCTTCGGACGTTCCGCCCGCGCGCGTGAAGAAAGCATGCCGAAAGCCGGCCCGCGCGAGCAGAGGGCTGAGGTGGTGGCCGGGCGAGCTAGCCAAATGGGGCAGGTGACTAGCTTGTACGGCCTGATCTCGGGCTCTGTCGTTCAAATCGCTTCCCGGCAGGAGTTTTGGTATGGCTGTGACTCCATGCGCCCCAAAGACCCCTTCATCGGCCGCGACCTGCTCGGTGGCCAATTCCGGGTCTTGGAAAAGATAGGCACGGGGGGCATGGGGTCCGTCTACAAGGCGGAGCAGCCGGCGATGAACCGGATGGTGGCGATCAAGATCCTCCATCCGAAGCTGGCCGGGCGCAAGGATTTGACGGCGCGCTTCCGGCGCGAGGCGCGCGCCATGAGCCAGCTGACCCATCCGAACACGGTGAAGGTGTTCATGTACGGCGAGCTGGAGGACGACGGCTCGCTCTACATCGTCATGGAAATGCTCGAAGGGCGAAACCTGAACCAAACCGTCAGGAAGGAAGGCCCGCTACCGGTCGAGCGTGCCATCCCGATCTTGATTCAGGTGTGCGGGGCGCTGCAAGAAGCCCACGATCTTGGGATCGTGCACCGCGATCTCAAGCCCGAGAACATCTTCTTGTCCAAGCAGGGCGGTATGGCCGACTACCCGAAAGTGCTCGACTTCGGCCTGGCCAAGGTCACCGAGCGGCAGATGCAGCCGGGCTCCGTGATTCTGACGCAGGAGGGAATGGTGTTCGGCACTCCGGAGTTCATGTCTCCCGAGCAAGCGCAGGGCAAGACGCTCGACGCGCGCAGCGACATCTATTCTCTCGCGGTGATTTTGTACGAGGTGCTCACGGGCAAGCTGCCTTTCTCGGCGCGAACCCCCATGGAATACATCCAGAAGCACGTGACCGATCCGATCATTCCGCTGAGTGAACGGGTGCCCGAGAAAAAATTCGATCCCGGTTTGGACGAGGTGCTGGCCAAGGCGTTGCAGAAGCAGCCCGACAACCGCTTTCAGACAGCGGGAGAGTTCGGCGAGGCGTTGCGACGGTTCGGCGGCGCGGCCGCCAAAGCGCTGCCGCCGGTGGGTCCGAAAGAGCCGAGTCTCAGCGGCGAGCTGAAAGCGCTGTCGGAGCGCACGCCGGCCACGCGCGGCGCCGGTCCGAGCGCCAAGTTGCTGGTGTTGGTGGCCGCCGCGTGTTTGTTCGCGGGCGTGTTGATCGCCGTGCTGGTGATGAAGGTTTTGGCACACTGACGCGGAGCGACCCTTGAACCGCGCGCGGCTCGTGAAAATCCTGAAGCTGGTTGGCATCGCGCTGCTGCTCTCCTGCATCGCGGGCGCAGTGACGGTGGTGCTGGTGGTGCGGCACTACGAGGCCAAGCTGCCCACGCTGGACAAGGTGCGCAAAGGCTACGAGCCGCCCCAAGTGACGCGCGTGTTGTCGCGTGACGGCACGGTGCTGGCCAGCTTGTTCACCGAGCGGCGGACGGTCGTCAAATTCGCGGACATTCCCAATCACGTCAAATTGGCGTTTTTGGCCGCGGAAGACGCCTCCTTCTACCAGCACGAGGGCCTGAATTACCTCGGCATGCTGCGCGCGCTCTCGGTCAATTTGCGCTCGGGGCGCTCGCGCCAGGGCGCCAGCACCATCACCCAGCAGGTGGTCAAGAACGTGCTGTTGGTGCCGGAGCGCAGCTACGAGCGCAAAATCAAAGAAACGATTTTGGCGCGGCGGCTGGAGCACGAGCTGTCCAAAGACGAAATTCTTTCGCTGTATCTCAATCAGATTTACTTGGGGCACGGTCGCTACGGGGTCGAGGAAGCGTCGCGCTACTATTTCGGCAAGCGGGTGCGTGAGCTGGACGTGGCGGAGGCGGCCACCCTGTCCGGGTTGGTGGCGTCGCCCGAGCGCTACTCGCCGCGGCGTGACGCCGCGCTTTCGATGCAGCGCCGGCACTACGTGCTGTCGCAGATGCTGGAGAAGGGCTTCATCACCCAGGACGTGTTCACGGACGCCGAGCAACGGCCGCTGCGGCTGGCGCCGGTGAGCGACGGCGAGTCCGAGCTGGCGCCGGAGGTGGTGGAGCACGTGAAGCGCATGCTGGTCAAAGTCGCAGGCGAAGCTGCGGCGCGCGGTGGCTTCGTCGTCGAAACCAGCATCGATCCAGCCCTGCAAGCCGCCGCCCGTAAAGCGACGCGCGACGCGCTCGATCAGTACATGGTGCGGCAAAAGCTGGCGCCGCCCTACACGCAAGAAGAGCGCAAGCTGTGGGGCCCGCTCGAGCGCGGCGCACCCAAGGTGAACAAGGTCTACGTCGGCAAGGTGACGGCGGTCGACGACCGCGCCGGTAGCATCGAGGTCAAGGTCGGAACCGCGCTCGGCCGCATCGATTTGCGGCACGAAGAGCGCTTCAACCCGAAGCGGCTTGCGCCCAGCGAGTTCACCCGCGAAGGCGCCGTATTGCGCGTGCGCGTGCTGTCACTGCCCGAGAATGACTCGGGTCGCGCCGAGCTGAAGCTCGAGCTCGGCCCCGAAGCGGCCTTCGTGGCCCTCGAGCCGCGCACGCGCGAGGTCCGTGCGCTGATCGGCAGCTACGAAGGCGTGGCGGGCGGGCTGGATCGCTCGACGCAGGCGCGGCGCCAACCCGGCTCGGCCTTCAAGACCATCGTCTACGGTTATGCGCTGCACTCGCGGCGCCTCACGCTCGGCAGCGTGCTCAGCCTGACCCGCACCGGCAAAGACTTGAAGCACAAGCCGCCGCCCGGAGTCGCGCCCGACGCGACCGAGTACAAGCTGCGCCTGCGCGACGCTTTGGCCATCAGCGACAACGCTGCCGCACAAAAAGTGCTGGAAGAGGTCGGCGCCCCCAACGTCATCGATTTCGCCAAAGCGCTCGGCATCGAGTCGCCGCTCGCGCCCACGCCCTCATTGGCGCTCGGCGCCTACGAAGTGACGCCGCTCGAGCTGACGGCGGCGGTGGCGACGTTCGCGGCTGCCGGCGAATACCGGCCCCCGGTGCTGGTCAAGCGCATCACCGACTCGTCGGGGCACGAGCTGCTCTTGCCGCCGCAGCCGCCGGCGCGCCAGGTGATTCCCGCCGAAGAGGCGTACCTCATCACCAGCGCGCTCACGAGCGTCGTCAAAGCCGGCACCGCCAAGAGCGCCAGCGCTTTGCAGCGTCCGCTGGCCGGCAAGACCGGCACGACCAATCAAGCCAAAGATACCTGGTTCGTCGGCTACTCGACGGATTTCGTGGCCGGCGTATGGGTCGGCTACGACGAAGCCATGCCGCTCGGCTACGGCGAAGCCGGCGCCGTCACGGCGTTGCCGATTTGGATCGCGTTCATGAAGTCGGCGGAGTCGGGGCGCCCCGCTG
>JBEQSW010000383.1:0-7171 GCA_040348565.1 Myxococcales bacterium
GATACCGGACGTCGATTGGCTACCGAGCCTGACCGCGAAGGCCAGTGTGGTGGTGCGCACGAACGGCCGTGAGCCGATGGCCCGCATGGCCGCGGCCGGAGTCGGTCTGGTGCGTTTGCCGCGTTTTCTGGGCGATGCCACCCCCAACCTTCGACTGCTGGCGACGCCCGGCGCCCGCCCCCAGCGCAAGCTCTGGCTGGGGTGCCATCGCGATGTGCGCGCGGTGCCGCGCGTGCAGGTGGTGAGCAGCTTTCTCGCCGAAGGATTTCGTCGCTTGCGAGCGGCCCTGCAACCCGCACCGTAGCGCATTCACGCCGACGGATAGCGGCGGCGCACGGCGCGCCCTCGTACGGCGCTCTAGCTGTCCGTCAGGGTCCAACCGCCTTGCGCATCGAGCGCCAGCACGCGCGCGTGAAAGCGCTCCAAGTCGGGCCGGTGAGCTACGCTGATCAACGTGGTGTTGGCTTTGGCCAATAGCTCGTAGAGCGCGCGCTCGTTTTCGGCGTCGAGCGCGCTGGTGGCTTCGTCCAACACCGCATAGGTTGGTCGGCTCAGCAGCACGCGCGCGATGGCCAGCCTTTGTTGCTCGCCAATCGACAGCAGCTTTCCGAAGTCGAGCTCGACGTCGAAGCCACCGCAGCGGTCGGCCAAGAGCGGCAGATTCACCTGCTCCAGCACGCTCGAAAGCTCGGCTTCCGAAATGTCCTTGGAAGACTTGGGATACAGCAGCTGCTCGCGCAACGTGCCCAAGCGCATGTAAGGCCGCTGCGGCAGGAACAACAAGTCATCGAGGCCAGGCCTGGAAATCACGCCGCTGCCGCTCTGCCACAGCCCGGCAATCGCGCGGAGCAAGGAGCTCTTGCCGCAACCGCTCGGCCCCACGATCAGCAAGCCTTCACCCGCGGGCACTTTGACCGAAAGCTCCCTGACCAGCGTTCGCCGCCGGTCGGGCGTCTGAAGTGTCAGCTGCACCAGCTCCAGCGCGGCCGCGGGCAAGGTCTCGATCTTGGGCTGTCGCAGCAAGCCTTCGCGAGGAGGGCCGAGCTCTCGCTCGAAGGCGTGCAGGCGATCGATGCCCGCCGCAAAGCCGCTCAACAGCTCGAAGTTGTCGACGAAGATGGTGAGCGAGCCCAGCATGGAGGCAAAAGCACCCGCCGCTTGCACGACGCGCCCTACCTCGAGCTCCCCCGACAAGATGCGCGGCGCCATGATGATGCTGGGCATGATGTAGGTGGCGAAGGTGTAAGCGTATTGAAACAGATTCAAACCCAAGGTCCGGCGGAGCAATGCCTTGAAGTTGGAGAACAGGCGCTCGAAACGCTCGCTGACCTGCCGGCTCTCCGGTTCCTCCCCGCGGTAGAAGGCAATGGCCTCGGCGTTTTCACGCGCTCGAATGAGGCCGAAGCGAAAGTCCGCCTCCCGCCGCAACTGCTGGAAATTCAGCTGAATCAACGGCTTTCCGAACACGCCGAACGTGAGCAGAGTGCCGAGCGCCGCGTACAGCACGAGCAGCCACACCAACGTCTTCGACACCGCCCACAGCACACCGCTGAAAGCGACGAGCTGGAGCACCGCCCCCACGACCTCGACCAAAAACTTTAGGGACCGCTGCGTGAAGCCGTTGACGTCCTCCGCAATGCGCTGATCCGGATTGTCGATGTGCTTCTCGAACGTCAGCCGATAGAAAGCACGTTCACGAAAGTAGTCGCGAACGAACTCACGGGTCAGCCAGCGGCGCCAGGTGGCGCCCAGCAGATCGCGAAAGTAGTAGTAGAACGCGTACACCGGCACGCCCGCCGCGAGCGCAAAGCCAAACCAGCGCATGGAGCGCCAGAACCGGACGGCGTCGTGGGCGGCCAAGGCGGACGTGAATTCGCCCGACTGCTCGTTGAACAGCACCGTAAACTCGGTGCGACCGAGCAACAACAGCACCAACAGCAAGAGCAGCCCGCGCGCTTGCCACCTTTCGTCGCCGATCCAAAACAGCCTAGCGAGCCCCCAAAATCTTCGCCAAAGTCGGCGATCGAAATCTCGGGGGCCGCGCGCTTTCACGGGCACTCGGGCAAGGCGCTATTCCGCCGCAGTCTGCAGCTGTTGCGGCGCGACAGCGGAGATAGCCGCCAGCGCATCGGTCAGCGCCATTTGGACGGCCGGGTTCGTCAGGGCGCGAGCAAAGCGCGCGATGTCGGCGAGCGCAATGATGCCCAGCAGCGCGCCGTCGGGGCTCAGGACGGGCAAACGGCGTACCCGGTGGTTGGCCATGACCGAAAGGGCATCCGCCAGCGAATCGTCGGGAGCGCAGCTGAACACGTTCTTCGACATGGCGACTTCGACCCGCAGCTCTTGCGGTGCCTTGCCCTGGATGTAGGTCGCCATGCAGATGTCTCGATCGGTGATGACACCCACGACGCGCTCTTGCTGAACGACGGGCACGGCGCCACAGTTGAATTCCCACATCAAGTGAGCGGCGTGGGTCAGCGAGTCATCCGGACTACATGCGCGGGTGTACGTGGTCATGAGCGAACGAACGCTCGTCGCGAGCCCGGCTGAAGCGCTGAGCTGACTGGTGATGAATTCGCTCAAGGCGCGAGTGAGACCGTGCGCGGCTTCCCGCAGGGTTTCGGTGGCCTTCTCGCCGTCGAGGCTGGCGCGGTTTTCCAAGGCTTCGATCTCGGCCTCGAGCCCGCTCCAGCGTTGGCGCGCGTCGAGCGACAGCAAATGGAGCTGCAGCTTGGCTTGGTCTCGCAGCAGGATCACTTGTTCGAGAACTTGGTGCTTGGCGCGCCTGGCGTCGGCTTTGATGGACATGGGCTTGGCTCCTTTCGTCGTCATTCGGCGGCGTTCGGGCGAGCGCTCGAAGAGCGCGCCTGAGTGGGGCTCAGAACCGAGCAGACCGCGGGCAGCGCGTCGCTGGTGACGGAGATGCTGTCGATGCCAATCTGAGCCAGGAAGCGCGCAAATTCGGGGTGGTCGCTGGGGGCCTGCCCGCAAATTCCGACTTTGCGACCGTGGCGGTGCGCGGCCTTGACCACGTGATCCAGAGACTTGAGCACGGCCGGATCTTGCTCGTCGAACAAGGGGGCCAGGGTCGCTGAATCGCGGTCGATGCCGAGCGTCAATTGCGTCAGGTCGTTGGACCCGATCGAGAAGCCGTCGAACAGCTGAGCAAACTCGTCGGCCAGGATGACGTTGCTGGGAATTTCGCACATCACGTACGCTTCCAAGCCGTGGTCGCCGCGGCGCAGGCCGTTACGGGCCATCTCGTCCAGGACGTGACGCGCTTCCGCGAGCGTGCGACAGAAGGGCACCATCACCTTCACGTTGCGCAGCCCTAGTAGGTTGCGCACGCGCTCGATGGCCTGACATTCCAGCGCGAAGCCGGCGCGGTAGCGCTCGTGATAATAGCGAGACGCGCCGCGGAAGCCGATCATGGGGTTGTCTTCGTGCGGCTCGAACGTCGAGCCCCCGAGGAGCCCCGCGTACTCGTTGGTCTTGAAATCGGAGAAGCGCACGATCACGTCGCGCGGGTAGAAAGCCGCGGCAATCTGGGCCACGCCGAGCGCCATGCGTTCGACGAAGTACCGAGTCGGATCGGCCAGGTCGCCGACTCGCTCGAGAATGCGGCGCAGCTCGTCGGGGTCCTTCACGCGGTCGGGGTGGACCAGCGCCATGGGATGGATGCCGATTTGGCTCTGCACCACGAACTCGACCCGCAACAGTCCCACGCCTGCGCTGGGCAACTGCCCCAAGCGAAACGCGTTCTCCGGATTGGCCACGTTCAGCATCACCGGCACGGTCGGAGTCGGCAGCGCCTGCGCGTCGACCTCGTGGCGCTCGAACGGCAGCTTGCCGGCGTAAATGCGACCATCTTCGCCTTCGGCGCACGAGACCGTGACCTCTTGGCCGTCGTGCAAGCTGCGGGTGCCGTCGTGCGTGCCGACCACGCACGGGATACCCAGCTCGCGCGAGATAATGGCGGCGTGGCAAGTCCGGCCGCCCTGATCGGTCACGACGGCGGCGGCTTTGCGCAACACCGGCTCCCAATCGGGATCGGTCATCGGTGCCACCAGCACCTCACCGGGCTGAAACTGCGACAGCTGGGACACGTCGCGGATCACCTTGACCACCCCGACGCCAATCTTGCTGCCCACGCTCTTGCCGTGGGTCAACAGCTGGCCTTTGCCGTTCAACTTGAACACCTCGAGCTGCGAGGTGCGTTGAGCATGAACCGTCTCGGGCCGCGCCTGAACCACGAACAAGTCGCCGCTGCGACCGTCGCGCGCCCATTCGATATCCATGGGCAGCGCGTGCCCCGCCTTGCCCGAGTAGTGACGCTCGATGGCGAGGGCCCAGCGCGTGAGCGTCAATACGTCCTCATCCTTCAGGCTGGCCACGCGCTCGAGCACGGGATCGGTGGGCTGCTCCAGCGTGCTGCCGTTCGGGCCGTACACCAGCGTCACGCGCTTGTCGCCCAAGTCCCGGCGGATGATCGAGGCAAAGCCCTGCTCGAAGGTGGGCTTGTGCACCCAGAATTCGTCGGGGTTGACGCGGCCTTTGACCACGCTTTCGCCGAGGCCCCAAGAGCTGGTGACGATCACGACGTCGCGCGAGCCGCTCTCGGTGTCGAGCGTGAAGATGACGCCGGCGGAGCCGAGATCGCTGCGCACCATCTTTTGCACGCCTACCGAGAGCGCGACCTTGCGGTGGTCGAAACCACGCTCGGCGCGGTAGGCAATCGCGCGATCGGTGAACAAGGAAGCCATGCAATTTCTCACCGCTTCGAGCAGCGCGGCCTGCCCTTGGACGTTGAGATACGACTCTTGCTGCCCCGCAAAAGACGCGGTCGGTAGGTCTTCCGCCGTCGCGCTCGAGCGCACGGCAACGTCGGTCTCATCCTCGCCGTAGCTCTTCGACAGCTCGCGATACGCAGCGATCAGCTCGTCGGCCACCGGCTTGGGCAACGGCGCCTGCAGAATCTGCCGGCGGATGGCCGCGCCCAACTTCGCCAGCTCGGTCACGTTGCTGGGGTCCAGCTCCGCCAGGGCCGGATAGATGTGCTCCGGCAGCCCTGCCTTCATGAGGTGGTCGCGGAAGGCCTGCGCGGTGAGCGCGAACCCTCGCGGCACCGAGACGCCTTCGGCGCCAAGACCGCGTGTGAGCTCACCGAGAGAAGCGTTCTTGCCGCCGACCTCGGCAATGTCACTCAACTCGACTTCTTCGAAAGGGACGGTGTAACGCATGGTGTGACTGCCTCGACAGCCGCATTGCACTCGCCGTGCCGCTCCTTCCGCCCGGCAAATAGCTCGAGTCGCGCGGCAAGCGGGCGCAGATTGTGCGCCTGCGCCTGCAGACGCTGCGCACTTCCGCGGCAAGCCGAGCGAATCGTCGAAGCCGGGCCTGGCACGCGGGTTGCGTAGCCGGGTGCATGCGTCTGCTTTCGATTTTGGCCGCCGCGCTGGTCTTCACCGTCGCGGAGGGCCCCGGCGTCGCCCGACCCAGCGCGCCGGAGCCAATGCCGGTCTATGATTTGCGCGTCAGCTTGCTCGAGAACGTCGAGCAGCCCAACCGCAAGATCTGGCAGGGCTTGGGACAGGCCGGCATCGTTCAGCTCCGGCAGGGGCACGTCCAAGCCGTGTTGACGATGTTCAGCGCCGCCCCCGGCGAAACTTCCGACAGCAAGTTAGCGGCGCGCTTCACTGGGTTTCGCAGCGCGCTCGCGTCGACAAAAGCTTTCGAGCCGGGGCGTTGCCCCGCCGGGCCGGGCCGAATAACGACCTGGTTCGAGCTCGACGCGCCGGCACTGTTGGCGGGGGCCCCCGAGGAAGCTCTGTCTTGGACGGCGCGCGGCGTACGGGTCTTCAGCCTGGCCACCAGCCACGATAGCGAGCTTTCAACCTCGGCATTCCCCAGCGGCCCGGCGCGTGTCGTTGGCCTGAGCGAGCCCGGAAGGCGCGCCGTCGAAACCATCATGCGCGCCGGCGCTTTGGTGGACGTGTCGGGCCTCTCGGACGTTGCCCTGCTCGAAACGCTCGAGCTCTCCAAGCAGTTGGGCGTACCGGTGATTGCGACTCGTGCCAGCGCACGCGCGGTGCGCAACCGACCGGGCAGCCTCAGCGACGAACAGCTCCGCGCGATCGCCGCCACGGGCGGAGTCGTCGCGCTCACCTTCGATCGAGACGCCATCGGCGATGGGACGCGGGCGGAGCTGCCCGATGTGCTGCGGCAACTGAGACACTTGGTTCGAGTTGCGGGTCCAGAAGCGGTCGCGCTCGCCTCTGGCTTCGAATCCGGAGCCATTCCGCCGGCCGGGCTGGGCAGCGCGGCGCGCTTTCCGCGCTTGGTCGAAGCGCTGATGGCCGATGGCATGCCACGCGCCACCGTGAGCAACGTGTTCCACGACAACGCCGCGCGGTTGCTGTGCGGCGCCAAGCCCTGACGGCAGCGCCCCCCCTCGCTGGACCCGCCGTTTTGCGATGGGTCAGCGAGCCCGAGAAGTCGCGGGCAGCTCGTGGCCGCTCTCCTTCACGATGCGCAACGACGAAGCACGGGGGGCCGGTCGCAACGCCGAGAAGAGGCCGTACAGCGGGCAATAACCGATGGCGGCGGTGGCGATCAGCACGAGGCCGAGCAAGTTGAACGGATAGGTCGGCACCTCCAGCAACGGGGACGCGAGCAGGAGCGCGCCCAGGCCCACACGGATCGTTCGGTCGATGAGCACGACGTTGGTCTTCATGACATTCACCTCGAGTCGCCTTCATTGCATGCGGCGTGCCTCGGCAAATGCGGCCATTTTCGCGACTTTGGCTGCGCGGAGCGGCGCAGGAATTTCGAGAGTCGCGCACGCCCTGCGCGCGCGTGCCTAGCCGATGGGGACGGTAGGCGACGCCGGCACCGCGACGACCTCGACCTGGGGCGGGTCGAGCAGCGTCTTCTTCACGCGACAACCGCTGGCGGCGGCGCGCACTGCATCCACGTACTTCGCCGGAAAGTCGGCGGGAAGATGCACTTCCAGACGCACGCGAGCCAGCTTGCCGTCCTCCACGACCTGCTCTTGAACGAGCCTGAGCTCGTCCGTTGGAATGCCGCGCGCCTGACAAAACACGAGCACGTACAGCCCGGCACAGGTAGCCAGCGAAGCCAGGAACAGGTCGAACGGCTCGGGAGCTGTGCC
>JBEQSW010000384.1:0-8117 GCA_040348565.1 Myxococcales bacterium
GCTGGCGGCGCCGCCAACGCCAGAAGCGTCACCTTACCCCCCGCCGCCAAGTGCGCGCGCGGCGCGGCCGCCGAGCTCGAGCCCGCGCGCCTCTCACCCGCCACCACCCAGCACCCGCTCGGCGCGCCCGGCGTCAGTGCGCCCGCCATCGCTGCTGCCGCGTCCATCGCAAGCACCGCGGCCCAGCGCGCGACCCAGTTACCTCGGCGCGGCACGCGCTCAGTCTTCGGTGGTCCCGCCCGCGCCGCCGAGCGAGCCGGACGCGGCATTGGCTTCGCCCGCGTCGTCGCCCGAGCCGATGAGCGCGTCAGCTCCGCCGCCCGAGCCCTCCCGCCTATCGTCCCCCTCTTCACCGCCGACGACGGGGGCGCGGCACGCGGCGCGCGTGCAGGTCGCGATCAGCACGACCAAAGTGGGCGTCCTCGAAGTGCGGCTGCTCGCGGAGGGCGAAAGCCCGAGGCTCGGAAGCAGCGAAGCATTTTTGGTCATGCTCGATCCGGCGTCGACACTGCTGTCGCGCTGATAGTGGGCTCCCGCCCGGCGTGACCGGGCAAGACGGCGATATGCAATCGCCGGCTCCAAGCATGAGCGTCAGGGCTTCTTTGCGACGAGCTTGAGCAGAATCAAGACGTCGTCCTTGATCAAGTCGTCGGCCATGCCGGGGTAGTTGATGCCGAAGTCTTTGCGGTTGATGGCAAATTCGGCTTCGACCCGCACGGCATCGGGGCTGACCTTGATGCGAGCTGGAAACGCGATCTGCTTGGTGACGCCGTGAAGGTCGAGATTGCCGCTCACCGTGTGTGTGGCGTTGTTCTCACCACCCGCCTTAATGCTGGTGGACTTGAAGGTAGCCTTCGGAAACTTGGCAACGTCGAAAAAATCGGGGGACTTGAGGTGCCGGGTCAGCTTCGGCTCGTCCACGTTGACTGAATCGAGGTCGAGCTCGACCTGAACCGAGCTCTTGGTCGGATCGTTTTCGATGAGCTGAACGGTGCCCCGAAAGGCGCCTAGCTTGCCCTCGTGCTTCTTCGTGACCTTGGCGCCCACGAACTCCACGCTCGAGTCAGCCTGACTGAACCCGTAGTTGGCGCCGTTCGCCGGTGCCGGCGGCATTGCCAAGGGCGCCGCAGCCGGCTCGCTGACGGCGGCCTGCACCTTGCCCTTGGCGGGATCCTTGTTACACGCGAGCAGCGCGAAAAAGCACGATGCAACGAAGACGGCTTTCATCGCCGCCGAGCTTACCCCTCGATGCCATTCGGGCAATCTACCGGAAGCGTGCGGCCGCTTGGCAGCGCTAGTCGCGGGGCGGCCGCGTTGCAGGGGCGAACGCGCCGTAGTCTTTCTAGGCTTGCTTCGCCCGGTTGCGCGCGCTTTGGTGAGGCACATGGTGCGAGGCTTTCCGGTGGGGCCCTACAAGTTGAGGGCAAAATTCGTTCTCTATCGACTGATCGGAGTCGTGCTGTGCGCAATCGCCGCCGTCGGCTGCATGATCCTGTATGGCGGCATGGCTCGGGATGCGGCGTCGCTCATCCGGCACGATCAGCAGGTGTGGGACGCCGGTGGGCCCGAGTTGCCGGCGAGCGTCGACGGTGAGGTCACGACGCGGCAGTTCGTGCTCAACAGCTACGACCTGAAGGTGCGTTACAAGACTCCCGACGGACAGGTCCGGCAGCAACCGCTCAAGTTCGATACGCTCGGCAGCATGGCCGAGGATCAAGAAACCACGGTGCGCCTGGCGCCCGGCTCCTCGGACGACTTCGCGCTCAGTAGCGCGGTGGCGGCTTCGGGTAAGCGTTGGGCCGCGACTGCGTTCTTCGGCGGCGTTGGCATCTTCTTGCTCGGTGGCGCATTCAGCGTCTTGGGCTTCGCGACCAGCAAGCAATGGCGACGCGTTCACCACGCGGCGCGGCACGGCACCGCGGTCGCTTGCCAGCTGCTCGCGCGGGAGAAAATTCTGAACCAGGGCAAAGACACTGGCTCGGAAAAGCTCACGTTCCGTGTTCCGGCCTTCCCCGGCCACCCGACGCTCGACGTCTCTTACCAGCTGCGCACCAAAGGCAGCGCCGTCGCCACCCTCGATGGTGGAGCCGCCGTGCTCGCGCTCGTCCCGAAAGACGCACCTCAGGGCGCGATCTTGCTGCTGCGCGACTTCTACCCGCTCGATCTGGCCGACGCCCAGCGGCAGCAAGCCGAGCAGGCGATCGCGTCCGGCTGAGCAAAGGCGACTTGGCAGCCAGACCGCCGATGGCGGCCGGCGCGCAAAGGGGCGTAAACCGCGGAATATGCGGGGGCGGGGCTCGCGGGGGCGCTGGCACGGCGCTGGCTACGGGCGGGGCATGGCGAGGGGGCGTGGTAATCTGGCGGTCATGCAGGGCGGTCGGCGAGCGACTTACGATGACTTGCTGTCGGTGCCGGAGCACTTGGTGGGGGAGATTATTAATGGAGAGTTGGTGGCGAGCCCGCGCCCGGCGGCGTTGCACGCGCTGGCGACGTCACGGCTAGAGGGCGAGTTGTATGGTCCGTTCGATCGCGGGCGCGGCGGGCCTGGGGGCTGGGTCTTGCTGTTCGAGCCGGAATTGCATCTTTTGGGGCACGTGCTCGTTCCAGACGTAGCGGGGTGGCGGCGGGAGCGGATGCCCGAGGTTCCAGACGCAAAAGCGTTCGAGCTGGCTCCGGATTGGATTTGTGAGGTGCTGTCGCGTTCGACGGCTGCCATCGATCGGGCGGACAAGGTGCCCATCTACGCACAGGCGGGCGTGGCGCACGTGTGGCTGGTCGATCCAGTGGATCAAACCGTCGAGGCGCTTCGCCTTGGCAACGACAAGTACGTGCTGCTTGGCACTTGGCGCGGCAATGCAGCGGCGCGCATCGAGCCATTCGACGCGATCGATCTGGACTTGGCGGCTCTGTGGTCGAAGTAGCCCGGTGGCGGTAGCGCCGCGCGGCTACGACACGCGGTTGCGGCCACTCAGCTTCGATTTGTAGAGCAGCCGGTCGGCGCGTTCGTAGAGTTGGGCAGGGGTTTCGCCGTCACCGAGCTGGGCGACTCCGAGGCTGATGGTGACGGGGATGCGGGTGTTTTCGTGGTGGATCGGCTCTACCGCAACGGCGGCGCGGATGCGTTCGGCGGCGGCGAGCGCCTCGGAGCGCAGGCGGCGCGGCATCAGGATGGCGAACTCTTCGCCGCCAACGCGGTACAGGCCCCCGCCCGGCGGCAGGGCTTGCCCGATGGCGGTGGCCACGCTGGCCAAAACTGCGTCTCCGACAGGGTGCCCCCAGCTGTCGTTGATGTGCTTGAAATGGTCGAGGTCGAGGAGGGCCAGACACATCGGCTCGCCGGAGGCGTGGGCTTGCTGCAGCAGTTGCTCGATGTCGTTCTTGAATTGCAGCTTGTTGGCGACGCTGGTCAAAGAATCGGTGGTCGCGCGACCCAGCACCTCTTGCGAATACTGAAGCTCGAGGTGGTTGGTGACGAACTTGACGATGGCGTCGCCCATGCGGATTTGGTCGCCGTCCTTCAGCTGCGCCATGCTGGCGGGCTGGTCGTTGACGAAGGTGCCGTTGGTCGAGCCCAAGTCGCTGACGAAGTAGAGCGCGAAGATCATCTGCACGCGCGCGTGCTTGCGGCTCACGCCTTCGCTCGTCAGCGTGAGCCCGCAGCTGGGATCGCGCCCGAGCTCGACCGGCTCGTTGCCGAGCTCGAACGATTTGCCGAGCTCCGGCCCCGAAAGCACCACCAGGTGCGGACGCGCCGCCGCCTTCGCCCGTTCGGGCGGAAACGACAATGCAGTCGGGGGACCTTGGCTCGGTGAACCCATGAGCGCTCGCAGCCGGACCCTCGAGGATATTTCAGGCGCGCGTGACGTCAACCAGCGACCGTTGGCGTGGCCTAGTAACTTCGACGGGCGCCCGTGTAGTGCCAGGTGGGCCGGCTCGAGACGACGACAGCGGGCCACTCGAAAAAGCGGCCAGCTGCGAGGCCTTCGGCCGGCCCGGCCGACTACCGCTCGGCGCGACTATTCGCGACGCCTTCGGCCAGTTGTTGGTTGGTCAGGGCTTGGCCCGCGATGCCCCAGCCACCGTCCACCGCGTGCACGATGTTGCACCAGATGTGCGCTTTCGGTTGCCGGCCACCGGACGCGTCGTGGACGATCTGCGTCGCCTCTTCGATATAGCCGCGTTGGACGCGCGGGTCGGTGAACGCGAACGACGGCACTTTCCATTCGATGAACACGACCGGCGTCTCCACCAGGCCGGCGAAGGTATCTTGTCGAGGCAGCACGTGAATCGAGCCGACCACGTTCGGTGTCATCGCCGGGTTCCCGGTCAGGCCGTGCCATTCCAGCATGGCCGCGCACAGGCGCTTGAAAGTCGTCTGTTCGCTACCTTTCGGCAGTACCCCTTCGGTCACGGTCAAAGTGAGCGGCATCGAGCTTCTCCTGTTCGTCGGCAAAGCTGCGCCAGCCCGCACCATTGCGATCCCTGACCCAGCGCCATATAACGATCGTGATGACTGTAGATAACGATCGTTATCCGGTCAAGATAAAATATAACGATCGCTATTTTATGACCGACCCCATTTCGAAAAAAGAGCAGACGCGGGCTCGCATCCTGGCCGGAGCCGGGCGTGCGTTTCGTAGCCATGGCTACGGCGGCTCGGGCGTCGACGGGTTGGCGAAGGAGGCCGGCGTGACGTCGGGCGCCTTCTATTCGTACTTCAAGTCGAAGGCCGACGCGTTTCGCGAGGCGGTGCAGACGGGTATGCAGGACCTCGCTCGAGGCATCCGCGGCCTGCGCGCGTCGGCCGGCGACCAGTGGGTACCGGCGTTCGTCGACTTCTATTTGACCGAAAGGCGCACCTGCTCGCTGACCGAGAGCTGCGCGCTGCAAAGCTTGACCGGCGAGGTGGCGCGCGCCGACGAGGCGACACGCGAGGTCTTCGAGGCGGAGCTGCACGCGGTCGTCGCTGCCGCCGCCGACGGGCTCGAGGGGTCGGCCAAGGCGCGCCGCCACCAAGCGCTGGTGATGCTCGCGCTGCTTTCGGGCGGAGTGTCGCTGGCGCGCGCCGTCAACGATCCCGCGTTCTCGGAAGAGATTGCCGCCGCTATCCGTGGCGCGTTGGCCAAGCCGAGCTCGGCGGCAAAACCGCCCGCAGCGCGCTCTGCCAAAAAGCGACATGACCGCTGACCGCCGCCGAACCGGACCGGAGAAAGGAGACAGCCGTGGCCGAAGCCGAAATCAGACGACGAGTAGACGAATGGGCGAAGGCGTTCAACGCGAAGGACGTCGATGCCATCATGGCCTGCTATTTATCCGGCGTCGTTTCGTTCGACGTAGGTCCGCCGCTGCGATACGCGGGAGCCGACAACAAACGTCGAGCTTGGCAAGACGCCTTTGCGGCCTACGCTGGCGCCGTGTCTTATGAGGTGCGGGAGCTGAGCGTGACCACCGCTGGTGACCTGGGCTTCGTTCACAGCCTCAACCACGTGCGAGGTACCTTGGTCGGCGGTCACCCCTCCGACCTGTGGTTGCGTTGGACCGCTTGCTTCCAGCAAATCGACGGCGTCTGGCTGATTGCCCACGACCACGTGTCGGTTCCCGCCGATCTCGCGCACGGTCGGGCGCTTCTGGATCTCGAGCCGTGAGCTAGCGAAAGAACGAGGGAATCGCGCTTATGCGCTCGGGAAGCGAGGTCCGGGCTCGCTGGAGTGACAAACGGGCGGGGGGGCGGCACTCACTGGTGCGTGCCCGCGTTTGGCGTCCCCGTCGCGAAGGAAATTGCATGATGCGTGCCCCGATTTGGCTCGGTGCGGTTCTGATGCTGGTCGCGGGTTGTACTTCTCAGTCGGGCGCGCCGTTGTCGAACGGCGGCCCGCCGGCTGGGGTTGGCGGCGGCAACACCGGCGGCTTCGGTGCTGGCGGGTCGTCCGGCATGACTGGGGGCAGCGCCGGCGCGCCGGTCAGCGACTGTATGAAACCCGAGGCCGCTGCCATTCGCCTGAGCGCGTTGACCGAGAGCCAGTTCAACAATTCGGTGCTCGATCTGCTTCAAGTCTCGGGCGACTTGCTGAAGGGCGTCGGCCAAGCGTTCGACGACGTTTCGCTCGAGCAGCGGGCGACAGCGGCGGCGGCGGTGGCGACTCAGGGCGTGGCCAACTTGGCTCAATGGGCGCCGTGCACCGCTCCCGCGAGCGGTCCGGCCGCCGATTGCGAGCGGCAAATCATCGACAAGGTGGGGACCAAAGCTTACCGGCGCCCGCTCTCCGACGTGGAGCGCGCGGACATGACCAAGTTGTTCGACGCGGGGGTCAAGGAGAAAGACTTTGCCACCGGGGTCGAGTGGTTCCTCACCGGCCTGTTTCAGTCTCCGTACTTCGTCTACCAAGTCGTCCGGCCCGACGCGGCTGAAGTGGCGGGGGAAACGCGCCCCTTGTCCGGCTACGAATACGCCACGCGGTTAGCGTATTTCATCTGGGATGGCCCGCCCGACGACGCTCTGCTGGCCGCGGCGGCGGCCAACGATTTTTCGGACCCGGCCAAGCGCGATCAGCAGGTCGCGCGCATGCTGGAGGATCCGCGTTTTTCGCGGGGCTTGACCCAGTTTTATTCGCGCTGGTTGAATTTGAACGGCTTCCACGAGGCTGCGCGTGACGTGGCCGAGTTCAACGAGACCGTGGTCAATGACCTGTCCACCTCGTTGCTGATGACCGCGACCGAGCTGTACAAAACCCCGAGCCCGAACATCAGCAGCTTGTTCACCGGCGAGTCGTACTTCCTCAACGACGGCCTCCGGAAGTTTTATGGCTTGGCCGGCAGCGGCTCGGGCTTCACCGCCACGCCCATGCCAGGGCAGGCGCGGCGCGGCCTGATGACTCACCCGGCGTTGATGGCCCTGCTGGCGCGCCCGAACGAGACCTTCCCCATCGGGCGCGGACTGTTTTTGCTTCGGAATGTCATCTGCCAAGAAGTGCCGCCTCCGCCGCAGGGCTTGGTCATCCCGCAGCAGCCGCCGTTGCAAGATGGCGTCTCGACGCGCGAGCGCTTGGCAATGCACACCTCGGCGCCGCTGTGCCAGTCGTGTCACAGCATGATCAACCCCGCCGGCTTCGCCCTCGAGTCTTTCGACGAGGTGGGGCGCTACCGGGCCATGGATCACGGAAGGCCGGTCGATACTTCCGGCTCGCTGTCGCTGGGCAAGGACGTGGACGGCCCGTTCGCCACCGGCGACGAGCTGATCGCTCGGTTGGCCCAAAGCCAGTCGGTGCGCGCCTGTTTCGCCGAAAAGTACCTGAATTTTGCGCTCGCGCACCCGGTCACGAATGCGGCCGACGCCTGCTCCATCCAAGAGCTTGGCAAAACCTTCGCCGCCTCGGGCGACTTGAAGAAGCTGGTCGCGTCCGTTGCCGGTACTGATTCGTTCCGTCTGCGTCTAGCCGAAGGAGTTGGCCGATGAAGTTGTCACCGCAGCACTACCTGACGCGACGCACGCTGGTGAAAGCCATTGGCACCGCGGCCCTGGCGTTGCCGGGCCTCGAGCTGTTCGAGCGCTCGGTTCGGGCTCAGAGCACCGGCAAGAAGTCGAAGTACATCGTTTTTTGCTACACGCCCGACGGCGTCAACCAGTCCAAGTTCTGGCCGAGCGGCACGCCCAGCAACTACACGCTCAGCCCCATCCTCTCGCCGTTCGAAAAGTACAAGGACAAGCTGCTCATCTTGGGCCCGCAGATGAACGGCGCTTCGTCGGTCGGCAACACCGGCCTCACTTACTTCGCGCCGGTCGCTCAGCACCAAGCCCCCGTCACGTTGACGGCGCGCCCCGGCCACGACGGCAGCGCGCTCGGCTTGCCGTATCTGCCCAACCAGCTGACGGCGGACAACCGCTTGGACAAGGGCCCCTCGATCGATCAGGTGATCGCAAAGGCCGTCCAAGGCGACAGCACCTTCGGCTCCCTCAATTTCGGGCTGCATCCGCGCGGCGGAGATACGCCGTCGGACATCAACTACCAGGAAGACGGCAAACCGCTGTCACGCCTGGAAAGCGATACGGAGGCTTGGAAGGTCATGTTCGGCGACATGGCCACCGCTCCTGCCGGCGGCATGCCGTCGATGACACCGGC
>JBEQSW010000390.1:0-8292 GCA_040348565.1 Myxococcales bacterium
GCAGCGTGGTTGCCTGGGCGCACTCCTTGATGGTGATGGAGGGGCGCGCCAGCGCGGTGGCCGGCACGGCCTGAACGACCAGCGCCGCTCCCAAGAACGCCAGCGGTTGCCAACCCAGATGAGTCCGATGAATCATGTTCCCTCTTACGAGCTCTTCTATCGGCGTCTCCCCCGCTTCAAGAGCGCGAGAACGATTGTAGCAAGTTCGTTCACGTCAGATCGTTGACGGCTTGTATGCCTATCCATACGGTGGCTCGGCTCGAGCACGCCTTGGCGAATAGCTTGTTGTTACCATCCCGAAACATTCGCGTTTACGGCTGGGCGCGGCGTTGGCCAGCTTTGTTGCTGGGAATCTCGCTCTGCGGCTGTGCCAGCGCGCAATCCAACGTGCGGGCTCTGCGCATGTATCAGCACGAGCAGCCAACGGTCGCGCTGCTGGAGCAGCACATCAATGAGATGGACGCGACGCTTCAGCTCATCGACCAGATGCTGAATCGGACTCCATATCAGCCTGGAGCCAGCTGGGTCACCCAGTTACCACTGGACGGGGATAAGGCCGAACGCGCCCGTGCGCTGATTAAAGATGCTTCGGCGCGCGCGTCGTTCGTGGCCGTGTACGCGGAGCACGTGCGCTCGGTCTTGAAATCAGCGCCGGCGCTGGTTCCATCGGTCCTGCCCACCGTGCCGGAGGTGCCTGGGGTGCCGACGCCGGAAGTGCCGGGAACGCCGACGGTGCCCGAAGTGCCAGCGGTGCCGGCCGTTCCCAAGCCGTCCGCCTTGCCCGGCTACGGCTCGCTCGCGCAGGCGCTTGCAGCAGTGCGCCCCGACGCGCCGGCCGTCCCTCGCGCCCCCGACCAACCCCAGCTGCCGCCGCTGCCGCCCGAGCTGCAGCAATTGGCCGCCACCCAACAGGGCCGCATCGTCGAGGACGCGCTCGTCACCACGTCCGTCGCCATTCGCCTGACCGCCGAGGCGATGGCGCTCGCCACCGTGATCGTCCTCGAATCGGCGTCGCTGGCGGGGCCGCGCTCGTCGCAATGGCTCACCGGCGCGCCCGACGCCGCCCACTTGGCCGCCGCTCTGCCCGATCGCGCACGCAGCATTTACGGCCGCTTGGAAAGCGATCAGCGCGGGTTGCGCCAGCTGTTCGACCAGCTTTCACACCAGCGCGTCCAGCTGGCAGATTCGGTGGCTTTTCGCTTCAAAGACGGCCTGGTCGACGACGTCGTCGGAATGGCGCTCGACTCGGTGCACCTGGATCTGCAAGCGGGCGGCGACGCGCTGTTCTACAACGCGCTGGCCGACGCCGAAAAGAGCACGAACCGCGAAGGCACCTTCGACTACACCGGCCGCCTCACCAAGCTCGAATACAAAACCGAGCCCATCGTGCTCGCTTCCGCGCAGCTCAAGCTCAAGGTCGACTGGCCCAACTGGGCCGAAGCGTTGGGCATCAACCTGGGTTATGCCACCAGCCGCGTCTACAAGAGCGGTGGCGACATCGAAAACGGCTCGTTCGCCAACGAGCTCGGCATCAAAAATCGCTTCAGCGACGCGCTCGACGCCGCCTTGGGTATCGCGGGCGTGAAGGCGGGCGTGCGCATCGCTCACTTCACGCAGGGCACGGTGCGCGACATCTTGGTCGCCGACGACTCCGAGCTCGCCAGCGCACCCTTCACCTTCGATTTGAAGCAAGTCGATTTGAGCTACGACTTTTTGCCCAAGCGCGGCGGCCTCATCCAATCCTTCGCCCTGGGCGTGCGTTACTTCGACTACACGCTGCCACGCATCCTGTACGAATTCGTCAACTCGACGCCCGGCGCCGAGACGCCCGCCTACGTCTACTCGCGCGAAACGCCGCCCCAGCGCATGCGCACGCGCTACTACATGGGCACGCTCACCGCGCGCTTCGAAAAGCCGCTCACGCCCCACCTCACGCCCTATTTCAGCCTAGATTTCGGCGTCGGCTACGGCCCCACCAAGTACTACTTCTTGCGCGACATCGAAGACGTGGACGTCCCCAGCAACCGCGACACCACCCAAAGCTACAGCGTCGGCATCGGCGCGTTCGGCATGCTGGGCGTGCGCTGGTTCGTGGCCAACCCCGAGTCGCGACTGAACGTGTTCTTGGACGTGAACTACCACGTACAAAGCATCAGCTCCGTCTTCAACGCCAAGAACGACGAGAACACCGCCATCACCACCGGCTCGACCGATCTCTTCCACGGTCCCACCGGCTCCCTCGGCGCCACCTTCTGAGGCGGGGGCTGCCACGCCGCAGCCTCCCTCGCAGAAACTACCGTGCCGGCTCCAGGCCACCTCGACCGACCGCTTCGAGCTGACACGTTGTCGACTCGGCAGGATTGCTTCGGGCTGCCGCCATACCGACAGCTCGTGTCGCGAGCCTTCGAGATTTCACAGGGACGACGGGAGGACGGAGGCGAGAACGCATTTTTCGATTCGGAGGACCGAATCAAAAAATGTTTGCTCCGAGGGTCTAGAGGTTCTTCTCGCCCAGCCCACGAAGCGCCGCACCGAAGCCTTGCAGTCTCGACGCATTGTCTTTCGGCTCGCACCCCAAAAATTCTCGCCTCCCGTCCTCCCATCCTCCCTGTGAAAAAATCTCGAGCCGTACAGAGTGGCCACCGCGCCGCTACAGAAGCTTCTGCGATTTGGGCTGCATTTTGGCAGCCCCTACTCGATGGCGTCGCTCAGGAAGCGCGCTTTGAGCAGGCATTCGTCGAATTCGGATTGGCAATCGGAGTCGACCACGACGCCGCTGCCCACGCTGAGCCGGCCTTGCCCGTGGCGGTCGACGAATAGGCTGCGGATGGCGACGTTGAAGCAAGCGTCGTTGTCGGGGGAAACGAAGCCGATACTGCCGCAGAAGATGCCGCGCGCGCTCGGCTCCAGCTCGTGAATCAGCTGCATGGTGCGCAGCTTGGGCGCGCCCGTGACCGAGCCGCTCGGGAACAAGCTACGCATCAACTGGCCGATGCCCAGCTCGAGCTCCACTTCGGCGACGATCGTCGACGTCATTTGCAGCACGGAGTCGAAGCGCTCGACCGCGAACAGCTCGGGGACGCGTACGCTGCCAGGCTTGGCCAGACGCCCGATGTCGTTACGCAGGAGATCGACGATCATCACGTTTTCGGCGCGCGTTTTCGGATCTTGGCGCATGCGCTCGGCGATGGCGGCGTCTTCGGATGCGTCGTTGCCAGGGGCGGCGGTGCCTTTCATCGGTTTGAGCTCGACCCGGCCGCCTTGCTTGCGGAAAAATAGCTCCGGCGAGAGCGAGACGAGCGAATACTCACCCGTGTCGATCAGCGCCGAGTAAGGCGTCACCTGAGCCGCGCGCAAACGCTGAAACAGTGCCGTAGCGGAGCCGTGCACGTCGAAGCTGGCCCGGCGCGATTGGCATACTTGGTAGGTGTCGCCCGCTCGCAGATGCTCTTGGATGCGCTCGAAGTCGTGGCCGTACTGTGCGCGGTCGCTCTCGAAGCGCAGGCGCGAGACCGAAGCCGGCACGCTGCCAGCGCGCTCGCTCAGCCAGGCCGCGACGGCACGCCCTCGTAACTCGCGCGGCGCCGCGAACGCGCCGAACCACAGCGCGTGCTCTTGCGGCACCGGTACGGGCAGCTCCGACAGCTTGGGCAAAAGTCCGTAGCCGGCTTCGTAAGCCATGAAGCCGGCTACGAATTGCCCGGCCCGAACCGCGCTTTCCGCCAGCTCTAGCGCGGCCGGCACGTCGCGCGGTTGCCGGCACGCGATCAGCCGCTGCGGCGCCTCGAACAGCAGCGCGCGCTCTTGGTCGGGGTCGCGGTGACTCTCGACGAGCAGAACGAACGGCGCGTCAGCGGCTGGCGCCACAGCGACCGGTTCCGGGCGTCTTCGCGATCACTTTGTAGTCGCCGACGTCGATGTCGAACGGCACCGTCACGCGCCCTTCGAGGTTGCCGTTGCCGTCGGTCGGAAAAGCACCCAGCCAGGTTTCCACGCCGGCGGCGTCTCGCAAGCTCACGTCCACGCGCGAAAACTGGCACGGCTCGCCGCCCGCCTGCACGTTGCCCGAAAGCTGAATCGAAGCGCCACGCTGCCCGCTGCTGCTCGAAAGCTTCAGCTCGACGCTGGAGCGCGGCCGGTCGTCGCCGGGTGCTGGCGTGCGTGCACCAGCGCCGTCAGTGGCGGCGGCGCTGGGTGCCGGAGCCGGGCTCGGCGGGCGAGCGGCGGATGCGCCTGGTGCGGCTCCGTTTTGCGGGCTCTGTCCGGCGCCCTCCAGCGTTTCGGACAACATGGCTTGCCCCGACTCGGCGTTTTCGGGCCAGCCGAACGCATCGGGCGGAGAACGATACAAGTGATCGGCCGTGCGCGGCTCGAGCTCCATGCGGCCGGCGGCGCCGCCCAAGTCGATGCGGTGGAAGCGCACGCCGTCGTACACCTCGACCCAGGCATGCGCTTCGTTGCGCACCATGCGCGTGGGCAAGCCGAGGCCCAGCGCCGTGACCGTGAACGCATAGGCGCGATGCCGACACACGCCCTTGCGCGACAGCGAAAGCTCGGCGTAAAGCTGAGCCCCGCGCGAAGCCTTGGGGGCCGCGTCCGAAGGAGAAAAACCGCGAAAGTACGCCACCAGCGCCGCGGCCACTTGGCGCGGTGTCTGCCGCTGCGACACGCCGATTTCGCGCGCCACGTCGAGCGCGGCCTGGCGAACCGTGGGCGGCAACGGCGGCAGCTTGGGCAACAGCTCACCCCAAGTGGCGTCGGCCATTTCAGTGCCCAGCGAAGCGCGCGGCGCCGCCAGCTGCATGATGAGCCGCACGCGCCTGCGCGCATCGGCGATCATGAACCAGTTGTCGGCGTGGTCTCGCTCGAGCGCGAACGGCAGCTCCGGATCGGTGCGAGCCACCAGCGCGCGCGCCCCGGGCGCCACGCTGGGAATGCGCACCGGTAGGCCGGGCGCTACGTCCACGAACAAGTCAGCGTAGAACTGGTCGTCGGCGGGGCCGGGCTTGCCGCCAATCTCGAGCTTGCTGAGCGATTTGTCGAAGACGGTCAGCTCGAAGTTTTCGTCGACGTCGTCGTAAGCGTAGAGCCGCTTGAACGGCACGACGGCGGGAATGAACGGCTCGTCGTACGACACGGTGTCGGGCCGAGTGGTGTCGCGATCGACACGAAAGCTGGCGTCGATGCTGTCGGGCGTGGCGTTACCACCGTAGGCGTGCTCGTTCTTCGGCTTGCCGTCGCCGGTTTCGGGCGCGGGCACGACACCGCTCTCGGTTTCCAGCGCCGCCGGCATGGCGCCATCCGGCGTGGTCGCGGCCAGCTCGACGTCTTCGGTCGGATTCGGCTCGATGTACTCGTGCAGCACCGGCCCCTCCGCCCAGGCGGCCACGGCTACGCTGATGAGCGCGAGCGGCAGCAAGCGAAGGGGGCGGCGACGCATCGGTTACCGGCGCAGCGTAGCACGACGCTACGGTGCGGACGGCGGGCGCCACTGGCCCTCGACCCAGACGTAGCGCACCGCTTCCCAGTGCCAGTAGCCGCAAGCCCACTGGAACCCGGGTGCTGGCGGCTGGCCCTTGGGCTCACAGGCGTCGTCGGTCGGACGCTCGCGAGCCTCGGCCGACGAGAGACGCTGCTCACGCTGTGTCGCACACGCCACACACGTGGCAAGCACCAACAGCAGAGACAGTGCGCTGGGTAGGGGAAGGCGGAGCCGGTGAAGCTGCATCCAAACGACCGAAGAACGAAAACCCGTCTCGGCCGAAGTTATGCCAGATTTTGGCGCGACGCTCGCCCTCAGAAGAATTAGGCTCCCCACCCTGCATGACCTCGCTCGAAGCCCAGCTCGCCGCGTTACCCGCTGATTTCCAAAACACCCTCACGGAATGCGGCTTCAACGCCGCGCGGTTGGTCGAGCTGGCCAAGCCGCTGCAAAACGGCGTGGCCGCCGACAACTTGGTCAAGGGCAGGCTAGCTCCGCCCGGCCCCGGCGACGTCGTGCAGCTACCGGCCGAGGGCAGCGCCGAGCACGCGCGCTTGACGGCGCTGGGCGAGGCGGCGTTGCGCCGCGGAGAGTACGCGCTGGTCGTGTTGGCCGGCGGCATGGCCACGCGCATGGGCGGTGTCGTCAAAGCGCTGGTCGACGCGCTGCCGGGCAAGAGCTTCCTCGATCTGCGCCTGCGTGAAGTGGAAGTGATCCGCGAGCGCTACGGTGCCTTGCCGCCGCTCTGGCTGATGACCAGTCAATCCACCGACGCCAAGCTGAAGAGCGCGCTCGGCAGCCGGCTCAAGGGCGACGAGGTCGCGACCTTCTTGCAAGAGCTCTCGGTGCGCTTGACCCCGACCGGCAGCGTATTTTTGGGCGCCGACGGGCGGCCGAGCGAGCACGCGCCCGGCCACGGAGACTTGCCCGATGCCTTGAAGCGCAGCGGCTTGTTGCAGCGCTTCGTCGCGCGGGGCGGCAAGACGCTATTGATGACGAACGTCGACAACCTCGGCGGCACGATCGACCCGCTGATTTTAGGCTTCCACCTGGCCCACGGCCTGCCCGTCACCTCCGAGGTGGTGGACAAGCTCGGCTCGGATCGCGGCGGCATTCCGGTGCGCGTCGACGACAAGCCGTGCGTGCTCGAAGAGTTCCGCATTCCGCCCAGCTTCGATCCGGCCACCGTGCGGGTGTTCAACACCAACGTCTTCCACTTCGACGCCAAGGCCTTGCTGGAGCTGGACATGCCGTGGACGTTCTTCACCGTGACGAAGAAGGTCGAAGGCCAAACCGTGATCCAATTCGAGCGGCTGGTGAACGAGGTCACGTCGGTGCTGCCCACCAAGTACCTGCACTTGCCGCGCACCGGCGACCACTCGCGCTTCTTGCCCGTCAAAGACAACGACGAGCTTGCGGCGCGCGTCCCCGAAATCGAAGCCGTCGCCCGCGCCCACGGCTGGCTGTAGCGCGCGAACCTACGCGCTCAAAACGTAACGGTTTGCAGCGCGGAGCCGTCGGGAAACGATCCGGTCGCGACCGGGCTACCCCAAGTGGTGCCATCGCTGCTCACGTAAAAGGCCCAGTCCTTGATGCGCCCGTTCGTCTTGTTGTCCTGCCGCGGCAAGTAGGTGAAGCCCGTGACGACGTGGGCAGCGCCGAAATCTACGATCAGGTAGTGCGGCAAGGGCGCATCGGCGTTGGCGGCCCAGGTCCAATGCGTGTGCCAGTACGTCGCGGATTTGCCGTCGATGGCGTTGGTGGCGGGCGCGGCTTCCGTCGAAGTTTCTTCGGAGTCGGCGGAGATGGACCAGCCGCTCGAGCTGAGCGGTTTCGAGTCGGTGGTGAGCACGCCCAGCTCAGCCACGGAGCTCCAGACATGGCCGCTCTGCTCAGTCAGCGCCACGAGCTTGATGTAACGGAAGGTCGCGGGACCAACTGGCGAGGCTCCGCCCTCACCCCCCGCGTTCGGCATTCCGCCCGCCCCTGCCACGTCCGGCGCGCCGCCCATATCCGGCACGGAGGTCGTGCCGCTGCCACCGCCAGTGCCCGCAGACGGCGGCTTACCTGCGCCGCCGAGCTCGCCTCCGGCCGCGCCATCGCTCGTCGAACCCGACGTGCTCCCATTCGCAACACCACCGCCGTTGGCTCCGCCCGAGGACGAGCCTTGATCGTTGGCAGCATCTCCAGCGGCCGCGCCCGAGCTCAGAGCCGGCGAGAGGTTATCCGGCGGCGCGTCGTAGACCGAGCACGCGACGAGCAAAGCGAAGATGATGCATGCGCGCCAGCCTGCGGCAGTCCGGCGCATCTCGTGCCGCATCCCAACAACTTGGCACAGCACGAAAAGCTAGCCAATCGTCCTCCGCACATCGCACCTCAGCGGTTGAAGCGCGAGCAGGTGGGTGTATGTGACCTTATTTCTGACAGACGTGCACGTAGTCGATCCGCATCTGCTGCGGAAATACGGTGGTGCCGTCGGGCGCGCCCGGCCAATCCCCGCCGACGGCCAAATTCAAGATGATGAAGAAGGGATGATCGAAGACCCAAGTGTTGCCCTTGATGTCGCTCGTGGTCTTGGTCGAATACAGGCTGCCGTCGACGTACCAGCGAATCGCGCTCGCCTCCCACTCGACCGCGAACACGTGAAAGTCGTCGGAGAGCTTGGCGCCGCCCGGGAGCGTGTAAAAGGCGGTTGGCCCGGCCGCGCCCGAGTAGCCGGGACCGTGAATGGTTCCGTGCGCGATCGACGGCTCGCGCCCGAGATTCTCCATGATGTCGATCTCGCCCGTGTTCGGCCACGAGTTGCCGCC
>JBEQSW010000435.1:0-2076 GCA_040348565.1 Myxococcales bacterium
GCGGGATCGCGCGTGAGCCCGGCGCCGGCCACGCGGGCCGCGCACTCGGTCGTGATGTCGTCGGTGGTGGGTCCAAGCCCTCCGGTGCACACGAGCACCCGGTGTTGCGACGACAAGCGCTGCAGGTACGCTTCGATGCGCTCGCGGTCGTCGTCGACGCAGTCCACGGCCGTGACCTCGAGCCCGATGCGCGTCAGCGACTCGGCCAGCCAAGTGGCGTTCGAGTTCAGTAGCTCTCCGCGCGTCAGCTCCGTCCCAATGCACAAGACCGCCGCCGTCATGACTACGGTGGATACGCGCAACGGAAGCCGATGTGGAGCGCTTTGTCGTGATCCGCGAGCACCGCCCACGACTTCAGCTCCGCGGCCGACGTGGAACGAAAGGAGCCGCCTCGCGCCGCGTAGCCGCCGCCGGGTTCCCGCGTCCATTCCGCCACATTTCCCGCAAGATCGAGCACTCCGTCCGGCGACGCGCCGTCCGGACGCGAGCCGACCAGGTCCGCACCCGAGGTCACCGCCTCCGTCGCGTTCGGGCTGGCGCACGGCCCTTGCACGAGACCGAAGGCAGCGCGCCGGCACACCAACCCGCTGTTGCCCCAAGGAAAGCGCCGGGCCGCGCTGCCAGCCGCCGCCCAGACCCATTCGGCGGCCGACGGCAGCCGCCCCCGTTGCTGGCGGCAAAACGCTTCGGCTTCGTCTGGGCTCACGCCGCTGATCGGCAGCCCTGGCTCCTCGGGCGCGCCTGCGACGTGGACGGCGCCGAAGCGCTCGCGCGTGACTTCGGCGACGTCGAGGCGGAACGGCGCCACGCGGGTGCGCGGAAAGCGCTCGCCGCCGCTTTCGCCATCCCAGTCGGCGGCACCGATGAACAGCTCGCCGCCCTCGAAGCTCACGACGCCGAAGCGGGCGATACAACGCCCTGCGTCGTCCAGCTCTTGCGCGATCGAGCAGCTGCTGGCTCGACCGGTACAAGCGCCGTTCACGGCCTTTTGCCCGGCACCGCAGCACCGCCCGCCCTGGGCGAGCATGCCTGCCGGGCAGCGCTCGGGCGGCCTGCGCTGATCGAGCGCGATGCGGGTCGTGAACCAGGCACACAAACCCAGCCCGGTGAGCGCCAAGCCCATGCTCCACAGCGGGTGCGACGAAAGCTTGGCGAACACCGGCATCGGGCTACGTTGTGGTCGCGGGCGGGGGCGCCACGGCTTCGCCGCGGATGAGCGCGTTCAAGCCCGCTTCGTCGATGACTTGCGCGCCGAACTTGCGGGCGCCGTCGAGCTTGGCCTTCCCCACCTTTTCGCCAGCGACCAAGTACGTCGTGCCCTTCTTCACTTTGTCGTGCACTTCGCCGCCGGCTTCGCGAATGTCGTGGTGCACGTCTTCGCGTTTCTTGGACAGCACGCCCGTGACGCAGAAGCTCTGCCCCACGAGCGGCCCCTCTTGCTTCGAGGCGTTGACCGGTTGCTCGCGCGACACGCCACGCGCCGCCAGCTTCTCGAGCAACGCCCGCGACTCTGGCGCAAACAAGAATTGCACGACGCTTTCGACCATTTTGGGACCGAAGCCGGCGATGGCGGAGGTTGCGGCTTCGGCGGCGGCTTGGTCCCAGCTTAGCAGCGTGGCCAAGTCGCGTGCGGCCTCCGCCAACTGCCGCGCCGCCACCTGGCCGATGTGATCGATGCCCAAACCCGTCAGCAATCGGTCCAGCGTGCGCTCGCGCGAAGCCTGGATGGAGCTCACCACATTTTCGGCGCTCTTCTTGCCCATGCGATCGAGCGCTTCGACCCGCGCCACCGTGAGGTCGTACAGGTCGGCGACGTCGCTCACGTGGCCGCCGTCGACCAGCTGCGCGATCAACGACTCCCCGAGGTTGTCGATGTCCATGGCGAAGCGTCGCGAGTAGTGCAACAGCGACGCCTTCATGCGATCGGGGCAGCGCGGGTTGGCGAAGGGCGGCTCACCCGCCGCCACGCGCGCCTCGTTGATGCGGGCCAAGTCGCGGCGGTAGATGACGACTTCACCCCGAAGAGTGATGTTGCCCAGGTAAGGGATGGTCAGCGGCAGCGAACGGACGGTCCGG
>JBEQSW010000449.1:0-8895 GCA_040348565.1 Myxococcales bacterium
GGGTTATCAACCGTCGCGGTCACGACTTGCTTCCCGTCGCCCAAGCAGCTTTCGGAAATCCGAGCAGCATCAATGCAAAGACCCTCGGAAAGGCCTTCCAGCGCCTCCGGCTGATTCCCGACGAGTTGGCCCAATTGCTAGTGGACCTTCAATCGTAGTTCGTATGGGGCCCGGCTTTCGACGTCGGCGGCGGCCAGCAACGCGCCACTGCAACACGGGCGCGCTCGCTGACCAAAGTTAGCGAGCACGGTCAACAAGCGCGCCAGCGCGCCGGAGCGAACCTTTTCCACGTGGCTCGCCTCCCCCGGATCCTGATGGCTAAACGTCAAGGTAGTCGAGAACTTCGCGACTACTTCCAGATCGGGCACTCGCGCCAAGCGTCAGGAAATCCCATAGATGCAGCGGGAATAGTCGGGTGCTGCGTCAGCAGCGCACTGAGTCGGCTCGCCCACGCACTTTGCGGAGCAATTTGTCGAAGTGCATGTCTGCAGATTGTGAGGACGGTGAAAACGCGACTGCCCGCAACGCTTACCGGGACGTGCCAGTCAGCGTACTGAGGGGCGCGGGGTAACTTGGGGACGACGCCGATTTCACGGTTCCAGAGACGACTGTGATGCGCGCAGACGTTGCGGATCGTGTTCAGCGTCAAGAGCCAGGAATCAAGGACTAGGTCCGGCACCTGAAACACCGCCGCCACGTCTCCCTTTATTTGCCGAGAACTCGCTCGATACAAGGAAAGCACGGTTCCGAAGCTCATGACTTCGGTTGCCATCCAGATCGGTAGATCTTGATGGCTGTCGCCGTACTTGGTCGCGAAGTGTTTGACGAATTGCTCCTTCTTGCACCGAGCGACCTCGTCGCGGATCCTATCAACGAAGCCTCCTCGCTCGGCAGCATTGAGTTTCGGTAGCGCTGCGGGGTCCTGCGCGTACCCGAACGGTCCGAAGGCATGCGCGTGGTGGTAGGACAGTTTCGCTCGCACGGCTATTTCGATACGTTCCACCGCGTCCATGACGATCAACCGCAGAGTACGATCGAAGACATAGCGTTCCCAAACCGCTTCGAAAGTTGTACCCGATCGAAATGTGTCATCGGGCTGGCGGAATGGAAACCAGTACCCGCTGAGACGGTAGTAGCTAACCGATGCCAGTCGCTCCCTCATCAGGACTTCGTCGCCTGACATGCCGCGTTTCAACAGTTGTAGGACCTGTTGCTCGATCGTGAGCGCCGGCTTCGCGTATTTCACCCGCCCCACCGCACAAAAAAAGACCCGCCGAGAGATAGCGTGCCTTGCGGCAGAGGCCCGGCGGGTTTGCTGTGTAAACTAGTAGCGCCACTGGGGAACATGCGCAAGCGAAACGACTTACCAGGTGTGGTCGGTCTGCGCGATGGGAAAACATCAGGAAAAACTCACATCGAGTACCTATGCCTTGCGACCTGACGTTCCACGTTTCGGCCCGGGTCAACATGGACCCACCCATCACTAGAGCTAGTGTCTGCAAGCGCCTCGCTCGCATCACGAGCCTGATGGGGCAAGTGGTGGCTTCGCGCAAGCTGCCTGTCCGAGCTAAACGAGCGACGCACGTATGACCGCAACGGCGGCTGCGGGGTCGCGTAACGCAAGCGCAGCTTCCACGCGCACGACGTGATAGCCGAGCCTCCGCAGCGTCTCGTCCCTTCGGCGGTCAGCCACGCGAGTGTCGCCGTGCACGCCGCCGTCCACCTCGACCACCAACTGCGCTGACGCCGCGAAGAAGTCTACGATGTAGCGTCCGCCGAGCACCACCTGCCGCTTGAACGCCACGCCGAGCGCACCGCCGCGCAGCCCTTGCCATAGCGCCTCCTCCGATGGCGTGGGCGCGTGCAACATGCGACGCGCGCGGCTGACGAGAAGTGCGGAACGAGCTTGGGCTTTGTGAGTGTGATTGCGCATGGTGCCTCCGGCGCTCGGCGGGCGGCCGAGCGTAGCCATCCCGGGCGCAGGCACCGTGACAGCGCCCCACCGTAGGCAAACGTGAATCACCCGCGCTGGCGCGGAGCGTGCGCCCTCTCGCGAAGCTCGGCCGCCCGCCGAGTGCTGGAGGTCAGCGCGGAACGGTCACGCCAAGCGACTGACAATTCTCGACCGTGTGCCTTCTGCTTGAGCCACTTCGGTGCGAGTAGCCCAATGACGACCCCCCCCACCTCGCCGCGCAGGCGGCCGCGCGCAAGCTCGCGCGCAGGCGAAGCCGAGCACGTGCGAGCACGGCGCCGAGCACGAGGTTTGGGGGTGGTGGGCGCACCCGCAGGACCGAAGGGCCGAGGACGGCGACCGGCGAAGTACCGCTCGACACCGGGCTAAGCGGGGGCAGCCCCAAAGGTGGTTCGTAGCGCGCTGCAAAACGCCGCGTCGGTTGCCAGCTTGATGCTGACCACCGAGGCGCTCATCGCCGACAAGCCCAAGGAAGAAAAGGCCGGCGGCGGCGGCGGCGGCGGTCACTCGCACGGCGGCGGCATGGGCGGCGGCGACTTCTGAGTCACGCCCGCGTCGGCTAAGCTGATGCGATGACGAGAGGCGCTTTCCGGAAACGGAGAGCGCCTTTCGGCTTTTTGTGCTGCTGAGACGCGGCTTGATTGCAGAAGGCTGTTGGGGCGGAGACGGGTGCAGGTCGGCGGCACGCGGCGTGAGGCGGAGGGGAATGCGAACGCCCAACGCGGATGGGTTAGGCAGGATGCGGGATGCGGGACGCGGGACGCGGAATGCGGGGCGTTCGCCGACGGCCTTTTCGTCGCGCATTTCGGTCTTACACGCGTAAGGAGTTTTCCTGAATCATTTCGCGGTGCATTCGGCCGCGGCGACGATCCTCCAATCTGTAACTATTCCCGCAGCACAGACCGCACGGGCGCAGGCAGCGCCGACGTTGCGCAGAACCACCGCCGCGTCCACGCGCACGACGCGGTAGCCGAGTGCGGCATGCGTGACGGGATGCGAGGTGTTCGGGCCAGACGATCGTGTCGACAGGCCGAGCTCAAGATTTGCGGCTGGTCTTGCTTGGGATTCCGGCGCATGAATTGAGGACGCGAAGCAGTCCGCAACGCAGCGCCCAACAAAGTCGGCCGAGCGCTGGAGGTCAACGGAACGTTGAGGCCGAGCGACGGGTAATTCTCGTTCACGTTGTAGGCAGCCGCGGCTTTGGATAGGCTCGCCACATGGTGACTCGAGCGATGGCAATGGTCGTAGTAGCGCTGGCTTTAGGCGGGTGTGCGACGGTAGCGACTAACATGAGCCTCGTTCGACAGCGTGCGGCGTTCGACCTCAGCTGCAAAGAACCCATAAACGTGGTCGAGCTCGGCAACGGCGATACCTTTGGTGCCACGGGCTGCGGGAACAAAGCCACCTACGTCGTCAAGTGTACGGGTAACACGGCTACCAGCTGCACCGCCTTCTTGAATTCGGAGCCCAAACCCGGGCAACCATCCCCCCAGGCGCCGGCTCCTTGACAGCGCCTCACCGTCACACCGTGAATCACCCGCGCTTGCGCGGTGCGTGAGCCCTCTCGCGGAGCTCGGCCGCCAGCCGAGCGCTGGAGGACTGCGCGAAACCCTCACGCCAAGTGACTGACAACGCTAGTCCGTGTGGCTTCCTTGAGCCACTTCGGTGCGAGGGGCCCAATGACGACCACCCCCACCTCGCCGCGCAGGCGACCGCGCGCAAGCACGCGCGCAGGCGAAGCCGAGCACGAGCGAGCACGGCGCCGAGCACGAGGTTTGGGGGTGGTGGGCGCACCCGCAGGCACGAAGGGCCGAGGACGGCGACCGGCGGGGGCATCAAGGTTCTGAGTCACGCCGCATCGGCTAAGCTGATGCGATAACGAGAGGCGCTTTCCGGAAACGGAGAGCTCCTTTCGGCTTTTGTGCTGCCGAGGACGCGGCTTGATTGCAGAAGCTGCTGGGGCGGAGACGGGTGCCGTTGTGACGGCTAGTGGAATGCGGACGCGAGGGTGTAACGCTCAACGCGAACGGGGGATGTGGAGACGCGAGAGGCGGGACGCGAGACGTGGAAGGTGGACAGCAGACGTGAGTCTTTCTTCTTGCCTGGCATTCCCATTGTGCCTGCTCGTGCGCGCCGCCTCCAGGCCGCAGCCGGCGCGCAGCGCCGGTGACCGCTTGCTGGCGCGCGCGGTCAGCCTGGACCCGGCGTGCACGAGCACGCGGGGTAATGGGCAGGCGTGCAGGTTTCGCACGCTGGGAAGGTCACCATGTTGCGCATTTATCCCGTCATGTTGGAGGTGCTCAGGCAGTTGCGGCCGGTGTTGCGGCGGATTGAGCTACGGGACAAAGACTTGGCGCGGCAGCTGCGCCGCTGCAGCGTCTCCATCGCGCTGAACCTCGCGGAGGGCATGTACAGCCGCGGCGGCAACCGCACCACGCGGTACCACTCGGCGCTGGGCTCAGCGCGGGAAACGCTCGCGTGTTTGGAGGCGGCGGAGGCGTGCGGCTATATTGCGGGGGTTGATGCGGCGCTCCTACAGCAGCTTCGGCGCGTTGTGGGTACGCTGGTAAAGTTGGTAGCGGCTTAGTGATTCGGCGTTGGAGCTCGCAGACTGCGAGGCCGAAAAGGCGCTTTCCGGAAACGGAGAGCGCCTTTCAGGTTCTTGTGCGGCCGCGCTAGCTCGTGAGAATGACCATAGGCGTCGTGCGCACGGCGTTGCCGAAGCTCACGGCGAGAGTCGGTGCTTGAAGTCGACGAGGGATTGCTTGAGGTCCTTGGCCAACTGCGCGGTTGCTCCCATCACGCTCCCGCCGTCGGAGGCGACTTTGCGCTCCAAGCTTGCCAGTTGAGTCTCGAGCTCCTGCCATTTGTCTTTGGCGTCCAGCTGCGCCAAATGCAGGCGCACGCGGATCTCATCCCGAAGCTGAGTCAGAGAGCTGAAGCTAACGTGCTCTTGTTGAATTTCTTCCATGCGAGGGCCAAAGCAAGTTCCACACCAAGCTTTGCCAACGAGAAAAGCGGGTTTTCCGGGGCCCAACGCCGGTGGTGAGGGCCATTTGGCGACAGCGTAGGAATCCGCGACGTTCGCCCTTCAGCGATGTCGCGCGGGGCATGCGCGGGCCGACCAGCGCTCACCGCCGCGCTGTTCGACCTGGTCGGTCGGCGTGGCGCTCGGAAACTTGCTTCGATTTGGTCGGCTGCTTGCTTGGCGCTTTGGCGACGCGCGGCTTTCGCAGGGTTGTGCGGGGGGCTTCGCCGGGGCCGGCGTAGTCGACCCATTGGATCGGGCAGGACCGGACGTCGAGGTGGACGAAGGACGAATTCGGGTAGTAGCCGACGCCGACGTCCTCGAGCAGCAAGAGGTACTGACGGAGGACGGCGTTGGGGACGCCGGGAATGCTGAAGTCGACGGCTTCGCTGCGCGGGTGGCGCGAGTCGCTGTAGAACGAGCGTTTGCGGAAGCCGCTGACGACGCGCACGGGGCGGCCGCCGAACGTGTCGCTCACACGCACCAGCAACCGCAGCAAGCGCTCAGAGATCGGCGGACGCTCGCCCTTGGCGCCAAGCAGCGTCGAAATCGCGCGGCGCGCGTCCGGCAGCACGCGGCCGTCGGCCAACACGCGGCCCTCAAAACGTGACGTGTACGTGTAGAGATGGAGCGAACCGGGCTGCTGGGGCGAACGAGCGTAGCGCAGCCAGTCGTCACCCCCGCCGGGGCGCAAGTGCACCGGGACGACCAACCGCTGCCCCGTTTTGATTGCGGTCTCGGAGGCGAGCCCGTTGGCCGCCGCGAGCACCCGCACCGAGGTTCCGTAACGAGCCGCAATGCTACCGAGAGATTCCCCGCGCGCGACGGTGTGACTGTGCACGGTGGCGCGTTGAGCCTCGGGGCGCTCGACCGGACAAGCCCCGTCGTTCCGAGGGCTACGCTCGACGTCTTGATGACTCGCCCGCAGCGGAGGAAGCGCGTAGGCGGAACTAGCCAGCAACGCGCTGGCCAGTAGTGGCAGGGTCTGGAGGAAGAACCGCATCGCCCCCGAGCGCTCCCACACAATCCGCAAAAAGGGCAAGTCTTCGGGCTTTTGGGGCTGCCGCGAACGCAGCCTGATTGCAGAAGCTGCTGGGGCGGAGACGGGTGCAGACGGGCGGCTCGCTGGGTGAGGCGGAGGGGAACGCGAACGCCCAACGCGGAGGGGGCGATGCGGGATGCGGGACGCAGGACGCGGGATGCGACGTGTCGGGCGCTCAACCAGGCGGTAAAGCGGAATCTAGCGTCTTCGTCGAGGGGCGGCTGCAACGTGTTGAAGCAGAGGTGATTCCAAAGGATACCAGGGACGCGGCGCCCGGCATGCCGCCGACGGAAGGCGGAGGCCGTGCGGAAATGCGTGAAATCCGTGTCGTTCGGGACGGGTGTTAACCGGTGGCCCGCCCTGACGGGGACGCGCCTCGCTTGATGGCTTGCAGCGTATACGTAGCGGGGATGCGCTCCGGTCGCTGACGAAGCCGGTACTCGCCTCGCTCGTCCTTGAACCCGGCGCTGCCGAACGGATCCCAGGGCGCGGACTGGTGTTCCTCGAAGGCGCTGATGGTCATACCGGAGCTGATCAAGGCGGTCAGAATTTCGCCGATGCCGTGGTTGAAGCTGATTGAACGAGGGGCTGCGAGCTCGCCCTCGTGCTCGACATACGTCTTGGTTTCTACGAACTCCGTGCCTTCGGCAGTCTCGAAGTAGGGATAGTCGAGCACGAGCAGCTCGTCCGGTCTGGGATTGGAGAGTGCCCACAAGACCGGGTGCCCTTCGCGCATGAATAGCCTGCCGCCCGGTTTGAGCAGTTGGCTCACCGTCGCGGCCCATCGTTCGATACTCGGCAGCCAACACAGCGCGCCGATGCCGGTATAAAGGACATCGAAGCGAGCCTCGCCCAGCTTGGTGACCGCGTCGTAGACCTCCCCCTCGACGTAAGAGATCTCGGCGCCGCAGTCGCGAGCGAGCTCGCGCGCCACGGCCAGCGCCGCTGCGGAGAAATCGAGCCCGGTCACCTTCGCCCCCAGCCGCGCCAAAGACAGCGTGTCCGTACCGATGTGACACTGCAGGTGCAATAGCTCCAGCCCACGCACGTCACCGAGGCGCGGCCGGTCGAAGCTCACGACTTCCGACAGCCAGCCGGAATCCGCGCGAAACTTCTCGAGCCCGTAGCCCCGCGCATGAAACGGCACCCGACTATCCCAATTGGCGCGATTGACCTCGACGTAGCTCTCTCCCATGGCGAGACCATGCCTCCTTTGCTTCGAGCACGCCTACTTTGTGCCACCCGAGCAGGGGGGCCGCAGGGCGCGCACTCGCCGCGCAGGCGGCCGCGCGCAGGCGAAACCGAGCACGTGCGGGCGCCGCACGTCAACGCACGGCGCGGGGGCAGCTTATCGGTGACGACGACGGCGGGCGGCGCCGATCAGCGCGAGGCCGATCGCTAGTGCGGCCGTGCCGCGGCCGCTGTTGTTCGCGGTGTTCGTGCCGAGGGTGCAGACGCAGCCTATCGAATCATCGGGCTTGTCCCCACCTGTGACGTCGACGCTACCGCTGCCGCTCGTCGCAGATTGCCCAGCGGTCGCCGTGGCGCCGCCGAGGCCCAAACCCTGGCCGCCAGCTTGAACGCTGCTGCCGGCGCTGCCGAGGGCTCCGCCGATGCCGCCGCTCGCCGAGCCGCCGACCGGGCCGCCGCTGTTTCCGCCGGACGCCCCACCTTCGCCGCCAAGCCCGGCCGCACCGCCGCGCCCACCGGCTCCGCCACCGCTGGCTCCGCCGGCGCTGGCTCCGCCGGCGCTGGCTCCGCCGCCGCCTCCTCCGCCGCTGCCGCCACACTTCGCGATCTGGGGATCGACCGCGGCGTCGACTGCCGCCTGACTGTCGAGCCCCAGGAAGGGCAGCACGAAATTTCCTTGGAAGAGCGCATCGGACGGCCCGTGATCGCCGCCAACGGACGTCAACACGTCAAAGGCCACGTAGCCGCACGAATCCTGCCATTGTTGGCGTTTGGCTTGGTGAGTGCCAAGTGTCAGACCGACGTCGAGCTTCGTAGTCGGCTCGGTGCTCAGAGCGAGAACGTTCGTCCACTCCTTGATCGCTTCGGCTTGGTTTTTGTAGGTGATGGTTGCGTCCGCGTCGCCGTGCACCAGCTGCAGGCGCGGGCGATGGCCCGTGAACCCCGTGAACATGGCTCGGACACGGTCACCCCACTGCATAGCGGTTTGAGCTGGCAAGCCGCACAGGCCCGAACCGTCGAACACGTTCGAGCAGCCAGCTGGCACACCGGCGAATGCGGCGCCCGCTTTGAAGATGTCGGGGTAAACGGCCATCAATAGCTGCGTCATCATGCCGCCGGACGAATCCCCGGTGGAGTAAACGCGATTCGCGTTCGCGTGGTACTGAGTGATCGCGTACTTCACCATTTGGGCGATGGCGTGGGTGTCTCCACCTCCGTCGTGCGTCTGGCTCTTCTTCGAGGAGACGTCCCAGCACCCGCCAGAGTGCGTTTGCGCTGGCAAGATCATGATGAAGCCGTACTTGTCGGCAGCGGCTTTGATGTCCTTGGCTTGGCCAAAAACAGCTGAGGCGCTTCCGCCGCAGTAGTGAATGACGGTGACCAAGGGGGGACTCGCCGCCAGCTTGTCCGGAACGTAGATGGACATCGTCACGTCCGACGGCAGGCTCACTCCGCCGTTCCACCCGTTGACGGTAGTGAGCTGGGCCGCGTGGGCGGGGACCGAGATGAGCAGGCCCAAGCTGGCGAGCAAGGGCAGGCACGCACTACGACAATTTGAACTCATGTTTCAGGTCCGGACGTTGACTTCGTAAGTAGTGTTGACTTCGAAAGCGCTGGGCCGGCGAGGTTGTCGCCAGGAGCAGTTAGTGTCGCGAAGCGCAC
>JBEQSW010000465.1:0-10549 GCA_040348565.1 Myxococcales bacterium
TTGAGCGCCGCGGCGCGGTTTTCCGGCGAGCTGGACTGCGCGGCCAAGAGCGCGCGCCGCGCGCCCTCCGACACCGCGCTACTGTGGACGAGTAGCGGCAGCATAGAAAACCCTGGGTCGCTGCCTTTCACTTCTGACATGCGCAGAATCTGGGGCCGCTCCCCCCGCCGTCAAGGCCGCCCCCCGCCGCTTCATCCTTCTTCGCGCACCCGCCACCCAGCAGCCACTCCCACCCAACGCCCCCCCTTTTGGCGCCGCGCCGGTTGCCGCCCAGGACGTTGCCGTCGCTGGCGAGCGTTCACGCGGCCTCTTCGCTCGCGCCAGAATGACTTCGCATGCGAAGTGATTCGGAGACGCCGCGAGGGACGAAAAGTGATGTGCTTCAGGGGACGACGGCAAACGCAGCGCGATCAGTCGAGCTTCGGAAAGACGTGCACGCCGTCGGCGCCGAGGGGAAGCGGCAGGCTGAGCGTGACGGCGCTGGTGGGCAGGCTTCCGTACAGGTGCGGAAACAGCGCGCCACCGCGCGACGGCTCCCAGCGCAACGCGGAGCCGAGCGCCTCCACCTTCACTCCGAGGAGTAATAGCCCCGCTTGACCGGCGTAGTGACGCGCGGCCGTTTCGGCGGCTTGCTCGGCGGTGGAGAAGTGGATGAAGCCGTCACGCAGGTCGTGCTCGGTGCCGTGAAACGCGCCAGCCGCCAGCGCGTTTTTCCAGACGGTTTCGGAGACGAGCCGGTAGATGAGCCGAGGCGGGGTCACGGCGCCGAGCTTAGGGCCCGCGAATGCCGAAGTCAGTCGATGATCGGCCCGAGGGCGACTGACTTGGCCATTCGCGGGCCCGCAGCAGCACAAAACGGCCGAACACCTGGAACGCTTTACCGCTGCGTTGACTCGTCCCGCTCCGCGCGCCAAGAGCCGGACGTGGCAGGCGCGAAAGGTGCTTTGGCGATGAATGTTCGTAAATGGGGGCTAGCAAGCCGTGGGCTGCGGCTCGGCGCGTTGGGCGTGGCATTGCTCGTGGTGGGTTGCGACGCGAGCTCCCACAGTGAGCCCACTGGCTCGCAGGCAAGCGCGGGCACGGCCAGCGGGGGCAGCCCGAGCGCCATGGGCGGTAGCGCGGCCACCAGCGGCGCGGCCGGGTCGAGCGGGGTGCCCAGCGATTCTCTGGCGCAAAAGTACGCCGACTTTTTCCCGATTGGGGTCGCGGTCGGAAACTACCAGCTCACCGTGCAGGACCAAGTGTTGGCGCAGGACTTCAACCACCTGACCTGCGAGAACGCGATGAAGATCGAAGACATTCATCCGACCGCGGACGGCTTCTACTGGGCCGACGCGGACCGTATCGCCGACTTTGCCCGCCAGCACGGCATGAAAATGACTGGGCATGCGCTGCTCTGGCACCAACGCGCGCCGGCCTGGATGTTCGAGGGCGTGACCGCCGGCGACGCGACCAGCCTCGAGCTGCTCAAAGACCGGTTGAAGGCGCACATCGAAGGCATGATCGAGCGTTACGCCGACGTGGTCGACAACTGGGACGTGGTGAACGAAGCCATCAGCGACGACTCGGCCAAGCAGTATCGCGATGGTGCGGAAGGCTCGAAGTGGTTCGAGGTCTTCGGCAGTGAAGAGTACATCTACTGGGCCTACCAATTCGCCCACGACGCGCTCGAGGCCAAGAGCCCGGGCTCTTCCGCCGGCAAGCTCTACTACAACGAGTACACGGCCACGTTGAAGGCCGACAAGATCTTGAAGATGCTGGCTTGGCTGAAGGACGAAAAGGGCATTCAAGTCGACGGCGTGGGCTTTCAAAGCCACGAAAACCTGGATTGGCCGACGGTCGGTGATCTGCAGACGGCGATCGATAAATTCAAAACCGCCGGCTACAAGGTGAAGATCAGCGAGCTGGATCTGACCGTGTACAGCGACTATTCGACCGGCAGCTTCGTGGCCGCCCCCGCCGTGGAGCTCACCCCCGCGCTGGAGGCCAGGCAGGCCAAGCGCTTCGGCGATTTGTTCGCGCTCTATCGCAAGAACAAAGAACAGATCACGAGCGTCACCTTCTGGGGGTTATCGGACGACCAGACCTGGCTCGACACCACCGTCCCCGGCCGCGACGACTTCCCGCTGCTGTACAACGACGCGCACATGCCCAAGGCGGCGCGCGCTGCTATCATGGCCTTTTAGACACGCCCCGCGAACGGCCGGCGCCCCCTTGCCGGCAGCGGGGAAACGCCGTAGCGATGGCGAGTGACGGCTTCCGACGTCGAGCGCGCGATCTACACGGTGTTCCGCATGGAATCGGCGCGGCTGATCGCCGGCCTGGTGCGGATGGTGCGAGACGTAGGCCTGGCCGAAGAGCTGGCTCAAGACGCGCTCGTGGCGGCGCTCGAGCATTGGCCCACTTCAGGCGTGCCGGACAATCCGGGAGCGTGGCTGATGGCCACCGCCAAGCGCCGGGCGCTCGACGAGCTGCGTCGCCACAAGCGCCTGAACCGCAAGCACGAAGAGCTGGGGCACGAGCTGGAGGCGGACGCGGTTTCGGATCGGGAAAGGCTCGCCGAAAAGCTGGACGAGCAGCTCGATGATCAAGTGGGCGACGACCTGTTGCGGCTGCTGTTCATCGCCTGCCACCCCGTGCTGTCGATGGAAGCGCGCGTGGCCCTCACGCTGCGGCTGTTGGGTGGCTTGACCACCGAAGAGATCGCGCGCGCGTTCTTGGTGCCGGAGCCAACCATTGCGCAGCGCATCGTGCGCGCGAAACGCACCTTGGCCGAGCAAGGCGTCGCGTTCGAGCTGCCGCGCGGGGCGGAGCTGGGCGAACGGTTGTCTTCCGTGCTCGGGGTCATCTACTTGATCTTCAACGAGGGCTATGCGGCGACGGCGGGCGACGACCTGATGCGACCAGCGCTGTGCGAGGACGCGCTGCGCCTCGGTCGTATTTTGGCCGAGCTCGCCCCGACCGAGCCCGAGGTGCACGGCCTTTTGGCGTTGATGGAGCTGCAAGCATCGCGCTCGGCGGCTCGTGTAGGTCCAACCGGAGAGGCGGTGTTACTGCTCGAGCAAAACCGCGGCCGCTGGGACCAACTACTGATTCGCCGCGGGCTGGCCGCCCTGGATCGCGCCCAGGCGCTGCCAGGTGGTCAGGGTTCCTACACTCTGCAGGCCGCCATTGCTGCGTGTCACGCACGCGCTCCGGCCGCCGAGCTCACCGATTGGGGCCGCATCGCTCTGCTCTACGGTTTGTTGTCGCAGTTGACTCAATCTCCCATCGTGGAGCTGAATCGCGCGGTCGCGGTGGCGATGGCCGAGGGTCCCGCCGCCGGCCTGCGCATCGTCGACCAGCTGGCAGCAGAGCCGCTCTTGGAGAGCTATCACCTGCTGCCGAGCGTCCGCGGAGATCTGCTGGAAAAGCTGGGCCGCAAAGCCGAAGCCGCCAGCGAGTTCGATCGCGCCGCGACTTTGACGAAAAATGTTCGGGAGCGCGCGGTCCTGCTCGGACGCGCAGCCGCCTGTCGATAGCCCCGAAATCTGAGGTCCGGCGCGTCCCGAGTCGAGGCACGCCAATCCACCCACATCCGACTGGCCGGTTCGAGCCTGCACGAAAAGTCTGGTCGGCGAAGTACTGAGGGTTAGAATCCGCGGGCCAATTTCGGCGGCATGGTAACGCAGACTTTTCTCAGCTTGGGCCTCGCTCTCCTTTTGTCGAGCTGCTCCGTGCTCATCGACGTCGAGGGCAAACAATGCGTGAAGGATGACGATTGTGTGGCGCTCGGCGCCGCCTTCGCCGGATCGGTCTGCCAGCGCAACCTGTGCGTGAAGGAAAGCGACACCGCCGGTGGCGAAGCGGGTGGCATGAGCATGCCGGACGATCCGCTGGCGTGCCCGGCGAGCGAGCTGAGCAGCGAGCCAACCGTCAAGTACACCTTCGCACCGGTATTCGCCCCCGACTCCACGCCGGCCGACGCGCAACCGTTCATCATCAAGGCCTGCGGTCAGTTCGATTTCGACTGCGAACATCCAGTGTTCGGACCGTTGGAGGTCAACGCGGGTGAGCCCCAAGACTTCGAGGTCAAGCCAGGTTTCCAAGGTTACTTCGAGATCAAAAACCGTGACACGTTGGACGGCCTGCTATTTTTGGGTCGTCCGGTGAATCAGGACACCCAGGGCTGGGCCGTCACCATGCCGACTCCCCAAACCGTCGCTGGGCTCGCCCTGGTGACGGGCGAGAAGATCGACGAGAACCTCGGCCTCATCTTGTCGGTGTCGCGTGACTGCGCCGGCGCCCAGCTCGAGCACGTGACCTTCGAAAGCAGCAAGGCCGCCCTCGGCTACTACTTCGTGATGAACTTGCCCGATACGTCCCTGACCGAGACCGGTCCGCAGGGCGCGGCCGGGTTCGCCAACGTGCCCATCAGCACGACCATCCTCACCGGGGTTCACAACCCTTCGGGCCACATGCTGGGCCCCGTTTCGGTGCGGGTGAAGCCCAATACCCTGTCTTTTGCGGAGATTTGGCCGTGAACAGCGGGCTCTTGCAGCCGAAGCCGGCCCCCGTGTTGGGCCGCTATCGCCTGCTGCTGGAGCTTGGGCACGGCGGCATGGCGCACGTGTACTTGGCGCTGGTCAGCGGCTTGGCTGGCTTCAGCAAGTTGGTGGTGCTGAAGGTGATGCGCGACGAGCTACGCGAGCACCCGGCTTCGTTGAACATGTTCTTGGGCGAGGCGCGGCTGGCGGCGCGCATGAACCACGCCAACGTGGTGCAAACCTCCGAGGTCGGTGAGGACGCCGGTCGCTACTTCATCTGCATGGAGTATCTGGAGGGCCACACCCTCAGCCGGCTACTCAAAAAGACCATCGACGTCGCGCTGCCGCTCGGGGCTCGGCTCGAGATCATGTGCCAGATGCTGGAGGGGCTCTCCTACCTGCACGGCTTCAGCGATCTAGACGGCACGCCGCTCGGCCTCGTGCATCGCGACATCAGCCCCAACAACGTTTTCATCACCTTCGAGGGCAGCGTCAAGGTGCTCGACTTCGGCGTGGCCAAGGCGGCCGGCATCAGCCACGTCACCGAGGCCGGCACCTTCAAAGGCAAGCTGGGTTACGCCGCGCCGGAGCAGATCATCGGCCGTAGTGATCAGCGCTCCGACGTGTTCGCGGCCGGCGTGCTGCTGTGGGAAATTCTCACCTACCGGCGCTTGACCCAAGACCGCACCCAGACCGAGATCGTCCAGGGACGCATCGGCGGTGCAGAGTCCGAGCTGATGCTGGCAAAAGGCGCCGACGTGCCGGCGGCGCTGATGGAGATTTGCGCCAAAGCCGCCGCCAAAGCGCCGGAAGATCGCTATCCGTCGGCCAACGCGATGCGCGACGCCATCCGCAGCTACATCACGGCCAATTCGCTGGAATTTCCCAGCGACAAGCTGCGCGACCTGTTGCACAAGACGTTCGAAAGCGATCGCAGCGAGATGCGCCGCTTGATCGATCAGCGCATGAAGCAGGCTCAGCTGGAGGACGAGCACCCGTCCGAGATGAGCCAAGCGCCGTTCGTGCCCAACGCCGCGGCGCTGTTCGACGGCACGTCCAGCGGCACGAACCCGCCCCACCCGCAGCCGCTCGGCCGCGGCAAGTTGTTCGTGGCCGCCGCGGCGGTAGCGCTTCTGGCCGGCGCCGCGGGCGCGTTCATCATGCGCTTGCGCCCCAGCAACGAGGCCTCCCTCGCGCCGAGCGCGGCGGCTCAGCCGTCGACGGTCGGCGCGCGCGCCGCTGCCAGCGTTCCGGCCGCAGCGGCGCTGGTCAAGCTCGAGCTCTCTGCGGATCCGCCCAGCGCCGAGCTCGTGCTCGACGGCGCCAAGCTGGAGGGTAATCCGTTCTCGGGCCAGCTGCCGCGAGACGCCTCACTGCATCGGCTCGAGGTGCGCGCGCCCGGTCGCAAGAGTGAAGCGCGCATGGTGCGGCTGGACCAAGATTTGCGACTGCACGTCGAGCTCGGCTTGACGGCTGCGGGCGCGCCCGCCCCGAGCTCCGGCGCCAAGACGCCGGCATCACGCCGCGACGGCGCGAGCACGGTCAGCGCGCCGGCCGATGACTTCGTGCACAAGCCGCGCGACGCCAAGCCCGCCCGCCCCATCGACAACACCGACCCCTACGGCCCTTGAGCATGAATTTCCAGCCATCGCTCCGACTCCGCCGCGCCGTCTTTTCTCTCGGCATCGCGCTCGGCGCGCTGTCCCCGCAGGGCGCGCGCGCACAGAGCGCCGACCCCACCGAAGCCGGCGCCGAGCCGAAAGAAGTCGAGCAAGCTCGCCGTCATTTCGGCCAAGGCCTGAAGCTGTACAAAGACGGCGACTTCGACGCCGCCCTCGTGCAGTTCGAGCGCGCCTACGCGGTGAAGCCGAACTTCAAGGTGCTCTACAACATCGCGCAGTGCTATTTCGAGCTGCACCAATACGTCGAGGCCCGCGACGCTCTGTCACGCTACTTGAAGGATGGCGCGGGCTCGATCGAAGCGGAGCGGCAGACCAGCGTACAGAACGATTTGAGCGAGCTTCAGCGCCGAATCGCGCACCTGACGCTCAACGTGAACGTGCCCGGCGCGACCGTGTTCGTGGACGGCAAGAAAGCGGGCACGACGCCGCTCGCCGCCGCCATCGACGTGAACGAAGGCCAACGAACCATCTCGGTAGAAACGACGGACCGCGGCAGCAAGCAGCGGATCGTGCGCCTGGCCGGCGGCGAAGAGCAAACCATCAGCCTGGACTTCGCGGCCCCCAACGCGGCCCCCGCGACCGCCGCCACCAACAACAACGAAAGTCGCGCCCAAGCCTCGACTGCGCACGGGCTCGGCGCCGGCTTTTGGTTCACCGGCGGCTTGGCGGTGGCGCTCGGCGCGGGCGCGGGCGTGACCGGCTACCTTGCCCTCAAAGCGCAAGACGACCACGACAAAGACCTTGGCCGCTTCGGCGCCACCGCAACCGAGCTGAACGACAGTCGCGACCGCGCCAAGACGTTCGCGCTCACGACCGACATCCTGGCCGGTAGCGCGATCGTGTGCGCCGGCATCGCCACGGTGCTGCTGGTGACGCACGACTCGGGCGACCGACAGGTGGGGCTCGCCATCGGGCCGAGCAACGTGGCGCTGCGCGGCAACTTCTGAGGCGCCCGGCGACGTCACGCCGCCGCGCCCGCTCAGTCGGGCTCGCCGGCCAGCGTGGGCGGGCTCAAATCGGCGCGGATCGAGCGTTTGAGCTCGTCCAACAGCTGCGTTTCGCTGCGCACCTCGCCCAACCGCGGCTCCGGGCGCTGCGCCAGCGCCTGCACCAACGGGGCGCGCACGTTCTCGGGCAGCAGGCTCTCCAGATACTCGAGCGCGGTGCCGCGCAGCTTGCGGTCGTCCGTCTTCAAGCCTTGGCGCACCAGCTCGAGAGACCCGCGCGTCGTGCACAAAGACAGCAGCGCGAACACGTGGTCGCTGGCTTCTTGTGACAACGGACCGCGCTCGATCTCCGCCAGCGCGAGGGCGAACACGTCTTTGGGCTCGGGTAAGAGCGCACCCTCGTCGCGCGTGACTTCTAGCAAAGCCAACGCAGCGCGGTACCGTACGTCCAACGCCTCGGCCGAGAGCGCGCGGGTCAAGGCCGAAACCACACGCGGGCCGCGCAGGGCGCGCAGCACGTGCGGCACTCGACGCCGCACCGCCAGCGGCTGCCGCTCGCTCAACATGACGTCGGCCAACAACCCGATCACGTCGGGCCCCATCGCGCGCAGGGCCGTCACGGCCGGCTTGGCCAGCTGCTCGTTGACCAGATGCGGCACCGCGAACGCGGCCAGCCGCGGGTCGAGCGTCGGGCGTGCGAACAGGGCGCGGAGCTCGGGCAGCTGGTTGCCCAACAAAGTCCGCAAATCTTGCAGCAATTGCTCGGTTTCGGCCGCCGCCGCGGCGCCGTGGTCGCCGAGAGCCTCGCCGTCGGCGCGACCAGCGCGCTCGGCGCGCGCGCGGGCGATCTGCTCGCGCAGCTTGTCCCGGTCGATACCGAGCGAGGTCGCCGACAGCGTGAGCCGCGCCGCCGGATCTTCGATCTCGACGGCCTCGACGCTGAGAGTGCCCGCGCGCAGGCTGGCTTCCAGCTCCTCGACGTAACCCTGGCGCGCCCGCAGCGCGAGCAGCAGCCCCAACGCGAACGCAAAAGTGGCCAGCAGGAGCGGCGCGCGCTGCACCAAGAGCGGCCCCCCCAACGAGATCAGCAAGATGGCAAGACTGGCGCAGGCGTCGCCGCCCTTGTCGAACACCACGTCGATCAAAGACTTGGTCGCGCGCTTGGTGGCCGAAGCCAACGGCGTGAATAGGGGCTCGTAGGCGCTCTTGAACAGCGAAGGACCCAACGACAAGTCGCTGCCACGCAGCGCGCTCAGGCTCACGAACGAAGGCGACAACGACGACAGTGCGCCCAGTGCCACCCCCAAAAAAGGTGCCAGCGCCAACGTGCCACCGAGACCGATGGTGTCGAACAGCGGGCGCGCGACGAACGCCTGCAACACGAAGCTGACCAGCGCCGCGCCCGTGTAAAAAAGCGCAAAAAACCGCACCAATGACTCGGCGCTGCCGAAGCGCGCCACCGCGGCCTGCTTCAGCGCAAAATCGGCGAACGCGGAGGCGGCGGCCATGGTGGTGACCAGCAGCGCCAGCGTCCACAAGTAGCCGGTGAAGCGCACCGGCTCTCGAGCGCGGTTGGCCGGGCTGGGCGAATGCCCCGGCGCCGACGCCAAGCGAAAGCTGGAGAAACCGGCCAGCACGCAGGTACCCGCCACCAGCGGCAAGGCGCTGCGCGCATTCAGCCAGTGCGCAATCCGCTCCATCGCCAAGCCGCCGAGCAAGCCGCCGAGCGTTGCGCTGGCGGTGATGCGACCGATCAAATGCTTGAGCGCGTGCGGATCGAAGCGCTCGTTCACCACCGACCAAAACGCGCTGACCAACAACGCGCCGCCGATCGAAACATGCAAATAGATGACGACCGCAATCGCGCGCGGCAGCTGGGGCAGCAGCACCCACTCACCCAGCGACAGCACCGCGCTGGCGAAGAACAAGCTCGGCGTCAGCTTGTCCGGCCCGAACCGCGTCATCAGTCGCGCCACCAGCAGCACGATCGGGATGGCCAAAAGCGCCGAGCCCAGCATGACCTTGGGCAAGTCCGCGACCGAGTAGGTCGACAGAAACAAACCTTCGCGCAGCGATTTGCCCGCCACTTGGTGGAAGATGGCCAGGGCCGCCGTCAGCATCGCGAGCCGAACCGCGCGCGTCTCGCTGGCGTTGCTGTCCACGCAGCGTGTTTACCCCGTCCCCGTCCGGGCCAGCAATTCCGGCGGATTCCACGCCGAAATGTCCAAATCGCGCGGTCGCCCCGGCGGCCAAGCCTCTGCCGCGGGCCTGGTAACGATACCATAAGGCGAAAGCACCGAGACCCGAGCGGGTCGAAACAAAAGCGCGACCCGGTGTCGATCGACCCCGGCGCCGTTTGACGTGACTTCGGACCCCGAGATCTCGTAACCCGGACCAACGAGTCCGGCATCACCACCACCGTGAAAGGAAGGACCAACCCATGAAGTTTCTGATGACCTACCAAGGTGACCGCAGCGTTCCCCCCACCCCCGAGAAGATGGCCGCCATCGGCAAATTCGGACAAGAGATGGCCGCCAAGGGGGTACTGCTGATGCAAGGCGGTCTGGTACGTCCGACGACGGGCACCAAGCTCAAGTACGAAGGCGGCAAGCACACCGTCACCGACGGCCCCTTCCCGGAGACCAAAGAGCTGATCGACGGCTTCGCGTTAATCCGCGCCGACTCGTTGCAAGAAGCCATCGCGGTCGGCCAAGCCTTCATGAACGTCGCCGGTGAGGGAGAAGGCGAAGTGCTGCAGGTGTTCGACGCCTCCGAGCTGGGCCCGCCCGGGCCGCGCTGACGGCGTTTGCAGCGGGTGCGCGCTGCGGCTAGGAACCGTCCCTATGGACTCCGAGACGCATCGCGCCATCAACGCGGTCTGGAGCATCGAGTCGGCGCGAGTCATCGCCAGCCTGGCTCGCATCGTGCGCGACGTGGGGCTGGCGGAAGAGCTGGCCCAAGACGCGCTGTTGGCGGCGCTCGAGCAATGGCCGAGCGCCGGCATCCCGGACAATCCGGCAGCGTGGCTCACCGCCACCGCCAAGCACCGCGCCCTCAATACGCTACGCCGCGGCAAAATGCTGGCGCGCAAGCACGACGAGCTGGGCCACGAGCTCGAAACCCAAGCCGAGCCGCAAAAGCTGATCGAGCAGCTGGAAGCGCAGCTGGACGACGACGTCGGCGACGACTTGTTGCGCCTGATCTTCACGTCTTGCCACCCGACGCTCAGCACCGAAGCGCGCGTGGCGTTGACGTTGAGGCTGCTGGGCGGCCTCACCACCGACGAGATCGCACGTGCGTTCTTGGTGCCCGAGCCGACGATTGCTCAGCGCATCGTGCGTGCCAAGCGCACGCTCGCCGAAAAGCAGGTTCCGTTCGAGGTGCCGCGCGGCCC
>JBEQSW010000466.1:0-18561 GCA_040348565.1 Myxococcales bacterium
TGTATCCGACTTTTCCGCAGTCGCGCTTTTCCCCCGCGATTCTGCAGGAGAGGGCGACTCGGGCGAGGCTATGCCACGCCGCCCGGCGCGGTGGCCGGAATGGCGTACCTGCGCGAAATGTTGCTGAATTGTGTAGGGAAGCCCCAGCGCTGTTCGTCGGTTCGGCAAGGACTAGGATTCGACCGTGCCTGAAACGAAACCGACCGGAACGCAGATTCTGGCCATGACCAAGAAGCGGCGTCGCCGCGCGCTCGTCCAAAAGCTGCTGGTCTTAGCGCTGGTGCTGGGCGCTTTGGGCGCTTGGTTTTGGCAACGCACCATCAAGAACAAGGGCACCGGGCCGCGCTACGTGACCGCCCAGGCCAAGGTGGGGCCGTTGCGCGAGACGGTGATGGCCACCGGCAAGTTCAAAGGTTTGGACTCGGTGGACGTCGGCGCGCAGATCTCCGGGCGCGTGGCGAAGGTGATGGTCGACTTCAATGATCAGGTCAAGGCGGGGCAGACGCTGGCCGAGATCGATCCGGCGCAGCTGTTGTCGCGCGTGGAGCAGTCCCGCGCGCAGGTGAGCGCCGCCGATGCGTCGGTGCGGCTGGCCAAAGCCACGCTCGCTCAGTCCAAGGCGGCGCTGGCTCGCGCCAAAGACATGGCGGAAAAGGGGCTGATTTCCAGCAAGGATCTGGAAGCGGCCCAGGCTGACGCCGAGCGCGCCGAAGCCAGCGTCGGCTCTTCGCAATCGCAGGCGATTCTGTCGCGGGCCTCTCTGAAAGACGCCGAGACGTCGCTCTCCTGGACGACCATCAAGGCTCCGATCGACGGCGTGATTTTGGCGCGGTTGGTGGAGCCGGGGCAGACGGTGGCCGCATCGTTGCAATCGCCGGTGCTGTTCACGGTCGCGCGCGACTTGACTCAGCTCACGCTGTACGTGGACATCGACGAAGCGGACATCGGCAAGCTGAGCGAAGGGCAAGACGCGTCGTTCACGGTCGGAGCTTGGCCGACGCGCAAGTTCGCGTCGAAGGTGATTTCCGTCCACAACCTGCCGACGGCGGGCCAGACCGTCGTCACCTACCAGGCCGTGCTTTCCGTCGACAACAAGGACCTTTTGCTGCGGCCGGGCATGACCGCGACCGCCAGCATCGTCACCTCGGATCGGCCCGAGGTGCTCACGGTGCCGGACGCGGCGCTGCGCTACACGCCGCCTGCGCCGCCCAAGGACAAGCCGAGCTCGTCGCCGTTCATGCCGATGACGCCGCCGCGCATGGGAGGCTGCCAACGCCGACCAGCGGGCGCGAGCGGAGCGGCCAAAGGCGACACCGCCGCGACCGGGCGCAGCGCCTTGTGGGTGCTGGAGAACGGCGTGGCCAAACGGGTCATGGTGCAAACGGGCGGCAGCGACGGCCAAAACACCGAAATCATCTCGGGGCCGGTCAGCGCCGGCACGCTGGTGATCACCGATCAGGAACAGTCCAAGACGCCGTGACGCCCGCGAGCCCCATGACGCAGACCAGGCCTCTCATCGAGCTGTCGCAGGTGCACAAGCACTACGGCGAAGGTGAATCCGAGGTGCGCGCATTGGACGGTATCGATCTGCGCATCGAGCGCGGGGAGTTCGTGGCCATCATGGGCTCGAGCGGCTCGGGCAAGTCGACGTGCATGAACATCTTGGGCTGCTTGGACCGGCCCACCGCCGGCGAGTACCACCTGGCCGACGTGCTGGTGACGGACCTGCCCGGTGATGGCCTCACCATGTTGCGGCGGCACTACATCGGCTTCGTGTTTCAGGGCTTCAATTTGCTGGCGCGCACGAGCGCGCTCGAAAACGTCGAGCTGCCGCTGGTGTACCGGCGCGTGCCGCGCGCCGAGCGCGAAGAGCGGGCGCTGAAGGCGCTGGCGCTGGTCGGGCTGGAAGATCGCGTCGATCACGCCCCCAGCCAGCTGTCGGGCGGGCAGCAGCAGCGCGTGGCCATCGCGCGGGCGCTGGTGACCGAGCCCGACATTTTGATGGCCGACGAGCCCACCGGTAACTTGGACTCGGCGCGCACGCAGGAAGTGATGGAGCTTTTGCAACAGCTCAACCGGGAGCGCGGCATCACGATCGTGATGGTGACGCACGAGCCGGACGTCGCCGCGTTCGCGCGACGCAACCTGGTCTTCCGCGATGGGCGCATCTTGTCCGATACCTTGGCCGGAGAGCGCGCATGATTTGGGCGACGATCTTGATGGCGCTGCGCGAGATCCGCCGGAACGGCCTGCGCTCGTTGCTGACCATGCTGGGCGTGGTGATTGGCGTCGGCGCGGTGATCGCGTTGGTCTCGGTCGGACGTGGCGCCACCGCCAAGGTGACCGAAGACATCGGCAAGCTGGGCAAGAATTTGCTCACGGTCAGCGCGGGCACGTTTTCTCGCGGTGGCGGCGGCGCCGGTATCAGCGCGCCGCCGCTGCGCATCGACGACGCCAACGCCATTCGTCGCGACATTTTGGGGGTCGACGCCGTAGCCGCCGCCGCCGCCAGCTCCGCTCAAGTGGTGTACGGCAACTCGAATCAACGCACCTCCGTCACTGGCTCGGACAACTCCTTCTTCGAGGTGCGCGGCTACGTGGTCGACAAGGGGCGCTTGTTCAGCCGCGCCGAGACCCAGAGCGGAGCCGCCGCCTGTGTGATCGGCGCGACCGTGCGCTCGAACCTGTTTCAGGCGCGCGATCCGGTCGGCGAAACCCTGCGCGTGGGCTCGATTGCGTGCCAGGTGGTCGGGCTGCTGGTGGCCAAGGGCCAGGCCGGGATGGGCCAGGACCAGGACGATTTGGTGGTGATGCCGATGCGGGCGGTGCAGCGGCGAATCACCGGCAACGACAACATTCAGAGCATTTTCGTAGCCGCGCGCGAAGGTGAGGGGACGGGAGTGGTCGCCGAGCGCATCCGTGGCCTGCTGCGTCAGCGCCGGCACCGCTCCGAGGGGCTGGATGACGACTTCACGATCCGCGACATGGCCGAGATCGCCGAGACCGTCACCGGCGCGTCGACGGCGTTGACGGCGCTGCTCGGCGCCATCGCCGCCGTCAGCTTGGTCGTGGGCGGCATCGGCATCATGAACATCATGCTCGTCTCCGTCACCGAGCGCACGCGCGAGATCGGGATTCGCCTGGCGATTGGCGCCTTCGGCAGCGAGGTGATGCTGCAGTTCTTGCTCGAGGCCATCGTGCTGTCGACGCTGGGCGGCGTGATCGGCATTTGCTTGGGGCTGCTCGGTTCGTATTTTGCGGCCAACGCGCTGGCGTTGCCGTTCGTGCTGGCGCCGGACATCGTGGCGTTGGCGTTCGTGTTCTCGGCCCTGGTTGGCGTGGTGTTCGGGTACTTGCCCGCGCGCAAGGCCGCCAACCTCGACCCCATCGAGGCCCTTCGTCATGAATAGTCGCTTATTTTCGCTCGGTTTGTTGCTGCCGTTGCTGTCGTTCGCCGCGCCCGGGCAAGCTCAAGAGCCGCGCGCGCTGCGCGAGCAAGACGTGGTGGTGGCGGCGGTAGTGAACAACCCCACCCTGCACGTGGCGCTCTTGCGAGCGCAGCAAAATCGTTACAATTTGAACGCCGAGCAGGCGCTGTACACGCCCGTGCTCGACGCCAACGCCGGCTACACGCATTCGCGGACGCCGTCGCTGGTGGGGCCGCGCTACGACGCCAACGGCGTGCTCGTGGAGCCGGCCGGCACGCGCATCGGCGCCAGCGACGTCATCGACGTAGGGGCGGCCATCACCAAGCCGTTCGCGTACGGTACCGTGCTGTCCGCGTCGCTGTCCGGACAGCGTTCGTCGCGCACCTCGCTCGAACAGCAGGCTTTGTTGGGCGCGAGCGGCCCCGGCTACGCGCTGGTCGGGCGCCTGACCGCGACCCAGCCGCTGTTGCGTGGGGTAGGCACCGACGTCGGGCTCGCGTCGCTGCGCCAGGCTCGGCTCAATTTGACCGCCAGCCAACTGGCGGCACAGGCGTCGGCCAGCGCGCTGTTGTCGCAAGTCGTGTCCGCTTATTGGGAGCTTTGGTATTCGGCCGAAGTCGTCCACATCAACGAAGCTTCGCGGGACCTTTCGCGCGTTCAGCAAGAGCAAGCGCAGCAGCAGGTAGCCAGCGGCGCTTTGGCGCCAGCGTCGGCCCTGCCTTACGCCACGCAGCTCGCCGTGCTCGAAGAGGCGGTGCTGGCCGCGCGCACGGACGTGCGCCAACGCGAGCTTTCGCTCTCGCAGCTGTTGGGGCAGGCCAGCGGCGTCGGAGAAGAGCTGACCGCGACCGACGGCCCGCAGGTCCCCCAAGACGACGAGCCAGTGCTCACGAGCGCCGTCAACGACGCGCTAACAACCTCGTACGCCAGAAAGCAGCTGCAAACTCAGCTGGCAATCGTGAAGGACCAACTCAAAATCGCCGGTGATCCGCTGCGGCCCCGGCTCGATCTCGACGCCTACGTGCAGGCCCAGGGGCTCGGCAATCAGCGCGTACCGCCCGCCTTCGAGCAGTTCGGCCAGATGGACGCGGTGAGCGCTCACGTCGGCTTGACGTTCGAGATGCCGCTGACCGACACGCGCCGCAGCTCGCAAATTCAGGCCGCCCAGACCGCCGCCCACGTGGCGGAGAAGCAGCTGCAGGAAAACGAGCTGGAGCTGCGCAGCAGCGTGGCGTCCGCGATCGCCCAGCGTCGCGCGGCGCGAGAAAAATTGGAGCTGGCCCGCCAAACCGAGAAAATTGCGCGAGCGCAGGCCGAGGCCGAGCGCGCGCGGTTCCTGGCGGGCGGCTCGATCGCGATCACGGTGCAGCAGGCCGAAGACTCGTATCGCCAGGCGCAGCTGCGCGTGCAGCGCGCGCGTGTCGACTTGGTGCTCGCCGACATTGCCCTGGCCGAGCTGCGCGGTCAGTTGCTGACGCGCTACGCGGATGCGGTGAAGCACCTGCCCGCCGACGCGCGCATCACGTTGACGAACGACGCCGCCAGCAACTTCTGAGCGCGCGGCCCACCATGTAATCTCAGGTGCGGGGTGGTCGTCTTACCGCGCTTTTTGGCGCAGGTGCGGGGTCGGTGAGCGTGGCCGTCGCACGCGCTCGCCACCGGCATCGCCCGCGGCTTATCGCAACGAAACTCCGGCCGTTGTGCGAAGAGCGTGCTCGAGAGAAGCGCGTGCGTGCGTGACCGTGCGTACGGTGTGTGCGAACGCGGGCGGCGCTCGTCGTCGCTTTGAAGCGTTGTCGGGCGGCGTGGCTCATGACACGATTGTCTGTTGTTTCGATGACTACTCCGTCACCTCGTCGGTTCCCCAGGCTCGTCGAAACCGTCGGCGAAGAGTCCCCCTTGGAATCAAGCTCTCCCCCGCGTCCCGAAGCGCCCGAGCCGAGCCCCTACCTGGCGGGCGAGGTAGTGGGCGACCGCTATCGGCTGGTGCGTGAAATCGGTCGCGGCGGCATGGGCGTGGTCTGGGTTGCGCACTCGCTGGTGTTGGGCGTCGACGTCGCGCTCAAGCTGATTCGGGCGAGCGCGGCCAGCTCGGCGCTGTCGTCGCGCATGGCGCGCGAGGCGCACGCGGCGGCACGGTTGGGGCATCCGGCCTTGGTGCGGGTGTTCGACTTCGGTTGGACTCGCCACGGTGACCCCTACCTGGTGATGGAGCTCGTGCAGGGGGAGACCTTGGCCGCACAGGTCAAGCGCGAGGCGCGCATTCCCGCCATCCGCGCCGTGCAAACGCTGCTGCCCATCGTCGACGGCCTGCGCATGGCGCACGACAAAGGCATCGTTCACCGCGACATCAAGCCGGACAACGTGTTCTTGGCGGCCGACGCGCTCGGTCGCCGTCAGCCCAAGCTGCTCGATTTCGGCATCGCCAAGGTCGACAAGCAGATCGATGGTCGGCTGACCCAAGTCGGCGCGGTGCTGGGCAGCCCCGATTACATGTCGCCCGAGCAGGCGCTGGGGCTCGACGACATCGACGAACGCACGGACATTTGGTCACTGTGCGTGGTGTTGTACGAGGTCATCACCGGCACGGTGCCGTTCCAGAAGCCCAACTACAACGCGTTGATGCACGCCATCATCAACGAAGACCCGACGCCGTCCGTCGACTGCGGTGCGGGCGACAAGTCGCTCTGGCAAATCATCGAGCGCGGCCTCAAAAAAGCCCGCGAAGACCGCTTCCAAACCGTGACCGACCTGGGCGAAGCGCTGGCGCTCTGGTTGTACGAGCACGGCGTCAAAGAAGACCTGTCGGGTAACTCCATTCGTGCCGTTTGGCTGGACGCGGCGCTGTCCAACGCCACTCGTGATTTGCGCTCCGCCCGCCCCGGCAACGCGGACTCCGGCTCGATGCGCAACGGCGTCTCCAAGACGCCGACGCTGCCGGCACCGCAGACGTCCGGCGCCGAGACGGTGCTCTCGTTGCCGCCGCGCGGCGAGCTGCGCAACCGGCGCGCGTTGTACGTCGCGGTACCGCTGGTGGCGCTGTTGCTGGGCGCGCTCGGCGCCTGGTCGGCGGTGGCGCTGAGTCGACCGGCAGCGGTGGCGTCGGCGACGCCAGTGGCGGCAGCCGCCAAGGCGCCCGAAGCTGCGCCTGTCAAAGTCGAGGCACCGGCGCAAGCCGAAGCGGACAAGGCGGCGATCGAGCCAGACCCCGTGCCTTCGACGTCCTCCGGCAAGACCGCCGCTAGCGCGGCCCGACCCAAGGCCCGCGTGGTCACGTCCCGCAAGAAGGGGCACGACTTTGGGTTCTAGGCGCGTTGCTTCGGTGTGGCTTGCGGCTTTTGCCCTCGGAGCTTGCCTGTGGACACAGCCTGCGGACGCCCAAGAAGCCGACGCTGGCACGCGCATGGCCGCGCGAGAGCTGGCCGAATCGGGCGCCGAAGCGTTCGACCGACAAGACTTCGCTACCGCCCTCGACCGCTTCCAGCGCGCCGAGTCGCTGTACAAGGTGCCGTCGATCTCGATCATGGTCGCGCGCTGCTTCGCGCGCACCGGGCGCGTGGTCGAAGCCGTCGACAAGTTCGAAGCGACGCTGCGAGTGCCGCTCGACGCCGCGGCCCCCGACGCATTCCAGCGCGCGGTCGCCGAGGCGACGACGGAGGTGGAAGCCGCGCGCGCCCGCGTCGCCCGCCTCGAGCTGCGACTACCGACCGATGCGCCCGCCGATACCGTCGTTACGCTCGACGGCAAGCCGGTGCCTCCAGCCTTGCTGGGCGTACCAACGCCGGTGAATCCGGGCGCGCACCGGCTGGTCGCCAATGCCTTGGGGCGCACGCCCTATTCGCTCGACCTCGTGTTGCCCGAAGGCGGACGGCAAGAGGTCGCCATTTCTCTACCGGTGGCGGCAGGACGGCCCCCGGCGGAGGGAGCGCCTGGGCGAGACGCCGGTCGCCGTCATAGCTAGGCCTTGACCATCACGCTGTTGACCGGCGGCGGGGTCGGGCTCGCGCTCGGCGCCATCACCGGCATCGCGGCCATGAGTCACAAGTCCAGCTTGGACGCCGCCTGCAAGCCTGGTTGCCCTAGCAACATGTCCGACGACCTATCGGCGTTTCGCCGCGACCGCGCCCTTTCGTACATCGGATTCGGCGTCGGTCTGGCGGCGGCCGGCGCCGGCACGTACCTGCTCCTTCACGAGAGCGCCGCGGGCTCCGAGGTCGGAGCGCTGGTGCTACCAGGCGGGGCGGCCGTGAAGGGTACCTTCTGATGGCGTCGCGCGCCGGGGTGCTCGGTGCTCTGCCCGTCTTGCTGATGGGGGTGGGCGGATGCCCCGTCACCGACGACTACTACATCGAAGCGTCACACGTGATGGGCGCCGCCGGTGAGTCGCTCAGCGATCAGACGACGTTTGCGGCCGGCGGAAGCGCGGCCGGGCGCGGTGGCAGCGCCGGGGCCGCCGTTGGCGGTAGCGCCGGCCCGGGCACTGCCGGCTCCGCGCAAATGTCGGGCGGAGGCGCTTCGGACCCGGTCGGTGGTGCGGGCGCCTGCGTACCCAGCACCGAGCGCTGCAACGGCCACGACGACGACTGCGACGACCTGATCGACGAGCTGTCCTGCAACAGCATGATGAACGGTACCGTCGGCTGTTCCGGCTTCGTGCTGCCCGACGCGCCGGCTCACGGCTACATGTTGTGCGTCGGCACCAAAGACTACACCCACGCCGGCGAAGCCTGCGCGGCTCAGAACATGCGCCTGGCCTGGCTGGAGACGTCGGCCGAAAACAGCGCGGTGTCGAAGAAGGTCGCGGCCCTGTCCAAAGATGCCGAGGTCACCTTCGGCGCGAACGACATCGACACCGAGGGCCATTGGGTGTGGGACGGCGGCCCGCAGTTTTGGAACGGCGACGAAAATGGCCAGCCGGTGGGCGGCCTGTTCAACGCCTGGACCGACGGCACGCCCAACGACGAGAACAACGACGAAGACTGCGCGGTGCTGATGTCGGCCACCAGCACCTGGGGCGACCGTTCCTGCAGCGCCAAATACGCCTACTTGTGCGAAGAAATTGCGCCGTAGCCCGAACGCTAGCGCCGCCCGGCGCCGATTTGCGTGCGCTCGTCGTGAAATACGTTTTGGCGCATGACCTGGTGGATGGTCGCCACGAGCAGGTCGATTTCATACGGCTTCTGCAAAAATGCGCGCGCTCCGCGCTCTCGCACCACGACCTCGCGCTGGGGGTCGGCGTGGCCGGAAGCGAACATGATGCGAGCGTCCGGGTAGCGACGCAGCAGCTCGACCTGGGTGACCTCGCCGCTCATGCCCGGCATATCCAAATCCAAGATCACCAGATCGTGCTGGGCCGCCGCATACAAGGTCAGTGCTTCGGCGCCGCCGGCGGCTTCGGTGACTTGAAAGCCATGCTGGCGTAGCAAGCGCCCGAAGCTGCGGCGCAAGAGCTGTTCGTCGTCCACGAGCAGGATGCTCACCGGACGATCACCGCGTGCCGGCAGCTCGGTGATGGGCGCGCGCTCGCCGGTGGTGGCGAAGGTTTGGACATCCAGGGCCGGGAAGTACAGCCGGAAGACGCTGCCCTTGCCCTTGGTGGTGTCGAGGGTAATCCGCCCGCCGTGCAGCTTGACCAGGTCTCGGACGGTCGACAGCCCGATGCCGGCGCCTTCGCGCTTGGTCGTGAAGAATGGCTCGAAGATCTGGGCTTCGGTCTCCGGGTCGATGCCGGTGCCCGTGTCCGACACCTCCAGCACCGCGCACAGGCGGTCCATGGGCAGGCCGACGCCGGCGCGTGGCGGCACCAGCCCTACTGCCACCCGCAACCTACCGCCCTGCGGCATGGCGTCGCGGGCGTTGAGGCACAAATTGAGCAGCACTTGCTGCAGCTCGGAGTGGTTGCCGTGAACGACGACCTCGGGTTCCACCGCCGTCTCCACGTGAATGCTGTGGTCGATGGTGTGGCGCAAGATCCGCGCGACCTCCACCACCAGCTCGCCCAGGTCGACGGCTTCCCGCACCGCTCGCTTCCCGCGCACGATGCGCAAGATGCCGCGGGTGAGCTCCGCGCCCTGGCTCGTGGCAAGGCTCAGGTCCCGCAGACACTCGCGCACCCGGGGGTCGCCCAGCTCGGTCGTGCTGGACAGCTGTTGCAGGAAAGCGGTGCCGGCGTGCAGCGCGGCAAGAACGTTGTTGAGGTCGTGGGCAATGCCGGCACCCAGGCGACCTACGGTTTCGAGGCGCTGGCGCTGAACCACTTGCTCTTCGATCACGTCGAAGCTGGCCAGAGTGAGCACGACGCGCGGCCCGACCCGTATCTTGTCCCCCAAATTGGCCAAAGCGTGCTCGATGCGCGCGCCGTTCAAGAAGGTGCCGTTCTTGCTGCCCAGGTCTTCGACCTCGAACGTGCCGGCTTCGCTGCGGCGAATGCGGGCGTGAAGGCGCGAAACCCCGGCGTCATCGACCATCACCGTCGCGTCGGGCGAGCGACCGATCGTAGCGACCCCGTCGATCTTGAACTCTTGGCCGATGGCGGGACCTTCCACCACCGTGAGTCGGACCGAGGTCGGTGGGCTGCGTGTGTTGTCCAGGGTTCGGCGGGCGGTGTCGCTCATCGTGGCTGCTCGAGTGCCAACCATGTCAACGGCCGGACTCGTTCAACCTAACCATGACATGGAAGTCAGACCTCGCAGCTCACTCCGAGCGTCTGTGTTGCCATTTCGCCCTGCGACTGAAACTGGCACGCAGACTGCAACGTAACTCCCAAGAGATGGTGACGTTCGGTCGAGTGCTGTTGTGGATGGTGGTGCTGGTAGCTCCCGGCGGGTTCTTGCTCGTTCCGGTGTTGGCGGCCACGTCCCTCCGCGGTCGCAGCCCGAGCGCGCCCAGCCTGCGTGAGCGCACCGCCGAGTGGTATGCCCGCGCCCGCCAGTCGCTGGCGGGGCTGCAGCGTCACTGGACGAAGTCGTAGTACTCGACGCCCAAGTCTTGGAACGAGGCGCCGTACTGCTTGCCGACCCGAGCGATGGCGAACTCATCCTTCGGGGTGTAGGTGAGTGAAGGCACTTCCGTGCCGTCGTGCAGCGCTTCGTATTGCTGGCGCGTCAACGTGACGCCGTCCTCCAGCGCCCGGGTGAAGCCGATGCGAGCGGCCGCGGTCTCGTAGCCTCGCTCCACGTACAGCGGCAGCGCTTCGGCCGCGTCACCGCTGCCGTACCCGACGGCGACCATCGGGGCGTCGGTCAGGTCTAGCTTCTTGCGTCCAGCTTCCTCGAAGCCGGCCGCAATCCAGGCCGGCAACGCCGCGCTGTACAGGTTGCCCAGGTCCTTCACGGGCTCGGAGCCCAAGCCCATCTTCTGCTCGAGCAGCAGCCGAAAACCCTTCTGCTTGCGCAGCAGACCGGCGACGGCGGTGGTGGCGGCGTACGGATCGGCCACCGCGTCGTCCCTCAGCAGCTCCCCGTACAGATCGGGGGTGGAGGCAGTTTCCGCCAGGACCGCATCGAACGAGGCGCCCGCCTCTTGGCAGAGCGCCCGCAGCTCGTCGTGGTGATGGTCGCCCCGCGCCAGCCCCCGCACGTACAGGAACGACATCGCCTGCACCGGCATCAGGTGGTACGGCCGATGAAAGAACAGACCCTGCACGCTCTGGTAGTAGCTGCCCGCGGAGACCTGGAGACGGCTCAACATGCGCTCCACGGCGTGCACCGTTTCGTCCAGGTAAGAAAACGTCGAGTACTTGCCGCTGAACACCGGAAAGTCGCTGAGGCGCTGGGTGTTCGGCGCGTAGCCCTCGGTGAAGTGGCGGGCGAACGGCTTGCGGAAGTCGGGGCCGCGGTAGTCCGAGGCGCTGCCGGCATGCACGAGGTCGACCCCGAACAGCTTGGGGGAGCGCTCGACCAGCATCGCCACCGCCCCGGCGCCTTGGGTTTGCTCGCCGGTGCTGCCGCGCTCGTACTCGGCTACGTCGGCGCTGACCACGATGGCCAAGCGATCGGCTCCGTCACTCGAGGCGTAGCGGAGCGCGCTTTTCAGCGCGTAGATGCCGCCCAAGCAGGCGTGCTTGAACTCCGGTACCTCCAAATAGCGCGACAGCCGGGGTAGCCCCAGCGCCTCGAGCGCGCGATCGACCATACCGCGCACGATCACCGCGCCGGCGGCGTTGTCGGTGCTCGACTCGGTGCCGAGACCCAAAAAGCCGACCCGGGTCGGGTCGATGGCGTTTTGGCGGATCAACCTGAGCACCGCGTTGGCGGCCATCGTGTACACGTTCTCGTGTCGCCCGCAGACCCGGAAGCTGCGCCCGACCACCGCCGAGATCTTCTCCCAGCTGTTGTCGGTCCAGCTGCACCAATCCTTCAGGTCGACGCGGAAGGGCGGGACGTACAGACTCATGGCGCTGACGCCGGGTAGGTCGCGGGAGCTCATCGGGTGCTGTCTCCTATCATTCGCCCGGCGTCGCGCAAACCCTCGGTTACTACAGTGTGAATGGGTGGCACTCTCGCGGGGCCGGCGCTGCCACACCCAAGCCCGCGGGGTTGGCGAGCGCCCGCGCTTCCGGCGACAAAGCCCGAATTCTCGCGCTCGGGCGAGCTGGTACGAGGCTTGCTGTAGCTACCTCCACCGGCCGTGAAAATCGGCGCGGCCTACGGAGGATCGAATGATTGGTCGCAAACATGCGGTGGTGGGAGTGCTGTGTTGTGTGCTCGGGGTGGTGGGCTGTAGCTCGGCGCGCGACGTGGAAGTGAGCGGTAAGGTGACGGCGCCGAGCAGCCTCGCGGTGGGGGACAAAGTCGTGATCGACTTCATCGACGTGGTGGGGGCTGGTGCCGAAACCAAGCGCAGCGTGGCGGGTACGACGGCTCTGACGTCAGTCGGGGAATTCAAAGAAACGGTGCCGCTCGAGGGAGACCAGGTGCTGGTCCGCGCCATCGACGATCGCGACGGCGACGGGGCATGCTCGGCGGGCGAGGCCTGGGCCGAGATGCAAGCGGAGGTCACCGACGGCAAAGCCGACGCCACGACGCTGATGCTCGGGACCAGCGCGTGTCCCGCTGCCATCGCCGACGAGTAGTCAGGTCGTCGTCTTCGCGGCGAGAGGGACCAGCCGCGCGGACCCGGGTACCAGCCGCGTGGGGCAGGCAATCGGCCGATGCGTGCGCTTCGGCCGACGGGGGTGGAGGCGGACGTTTGGCGAACGTCCGTAAAAAACCAGGCGGCGCGTGAGCCTCGGTGGGAGGTGAGCGCGCGCCGCCAGCCACTTCTACGGCGTTTCGGCCGAGATGATGGTGGTCGTGGTGTGGCGTGATTCCGGGCCGAGCGTGATGCGATGCCGGCCGGTGTTGGCGGTTTCGACGCAAAGCATGCCCGGCCATTCGTCGTCGCCGAAGTCGGCCATGCGCTTGGCTTTGTCGATCCACGGGTTCCACACGACCGTCGTGGCGGAGCGGGTTTTGTCGATTACCAGCCGACGCTTGCGCGAAGGATCGAGCACCGAGACGCGGGCGTTGCTGTCGTAGACGCGATCGGTCTCCGCGACGAAGCGCAGGGGCGCGGCTCCCTCGACGCAACCGACGGCGCCGCTCACTTTGTCGTCGTAGCTGGCGCCGGCCAGGCCGACGAGCTCGACGTTGCGCACGTCGCTCACGGCCAAGTACGTGTGCAGGGCAAGCTCGTAGTCGAAGCTGTCGGACCCGGTGTTCTCGACTTCGAAGGCCAGGCTCAGCTCACGGCCGACCGAAACCCGCAGGCGCGCGCTGAACGGGTGCGGAAACCAAGCCAGCGTGTGCGTGTCGGCGCGCAGCGTGAGCTCGGCCACGACGGTGTCGCCGTGCAGCTCCGAGCCTTCGAAGACGAATTCGCGCGTCCGGGCAAAACCGTGCGCCGGCAGATCACTGCGAGCGGCGTGCGCGCCGAACCAGGGAAAGCATATCGGCACCCCGCCCCGGATGGCTTTGCCCGGCGCGTACAGGGCCTTTTCGCTCAGCCACAGCAGCTCGCCGTGCTCTGACGTTCGAAACGACGCGACGTGTGCGCCGTGCAGGTAGACGAGGGCCTCGCTGCCCGACGCCCGCAAACGCAGCGCTTTCAGACCGTGAGCTTCGATTTGTTCCGTGTGGCGAGCATCGGCGATCGAGTTCTGCATGGTCAGGTTCCAGCAAGGTGGTGGTTTTGCCGAGAGCCAGGCTATTCTGCACCCGTCCCGGGATGCAGGTCGTCGATTTTTTCAACCTGGAGCGAAGCCTCCAAGATCGATTCGTCGAAGCTGCCAGTGGCTCGGTGCCGCCCACGCCCATGGCATTCACGCCGGCGCGGCCACGCCCCGCCGTGCTCGCGTGGTGGGGCGTCTGCGTGCTGGGCGTGGCGGCGGCGTGCGGCGTGCTCGCGGTGGGCTTCGGCTCGCTGTCGAGCCCGCTAGCCATCTTGAGCACGACTTGGGCGATGGTGCTGGCGCTGTTGTTGGCGCTCGCGGTGTTCGCCGCGCTGCGTGCGCTGTCGCTCGACCACGATCGTGACAGTTTGCCGTACCGCGCGGGCGCGTACGTCTTTCCGATCGGCGTCGTGGATGCGCAGACGGCGGTGGTGCGCATCTATCGTTTCCCCGAGCTTTCGGACGTTAGCCGGCGTGACAAACGCGTGTCGTTGGTGTTCGAAGGCGGTGTCCGCTTCGATTTCGAGACCGGCGATCCGGCGCTGGCGGATCAGCTCGTGGCGCTGGTCGAACAGAGCCGAGGTCGCGTGTCCGGTGATTCGGGCCCGCCCAGCAGCCGCGAGCTCGCCGCGCTCGACCCGCTCGCCGATACCGGGTTCAAGAGCCCGTTCACGCCAACCGAGCCACGCCGCAAGAGCTCGCCGACGTGGCTGCGCTTCGGCTGGCTGGAGGCGTTGGTGGCGGGTGCGCTGCTCGGACCACTTGCCTGGAAAGGCCGCAATTTCGTGAGCGAAGAGCGGCTGTACATGGCCGCTCGCAACGCCGGCACCACGGCGGCGTTCCGCGACTACCTGACGCGCGGCGGCACGCGCCCCGACGTCACGCAAGTTTTGCTCCCGCACGCGGAGCTGCAAGAGGCCATCGCCAAAGGCTCCGTCTCCGCGCTCGAAGAGTTCATGGCGCGCGGCAAGCACGAGCAAATCGACAGCGAAGTGCAAGCCGCGCTCAAGAAGGCGTTGCTGGCCGCGCTGAGCGACGTAGCGGCTCAGGGCTCGCTGACGGCGCTGCAAGCGTTCGAGCGCGATCAGCCGCACCACGACCTGGTGCAAGCCGAGCTCGAGCTGAAGAAGAAGGAGCTGTTCCAAAAGGCCGCGCGCTCGTTCGCGGCCGCGGCGCAGCCCACGTCACCGGGTTTGGTCGGCGTGTTCGGGCGGTTGTTGTTCTACTCGCAGAAGCACGGGCCAGAAGTCGAGATAGCGTTTCGGCGTCGGTCGTCCGAGTCGTCGAAGGACGCCGAGACGCAACTGTCGAAGAGCGCCTACTTCATGGGCCCCGAGTTCCTGCCGTCGAAATACTTCCGACCCGAAGACTGGGAAGCGCGTGAAGAAGACGTGGGCCACGAGCTGGAAGCGCGGCTCAATCGCGAATTTGCGCCTGATATCTTGCACTTCAAGCTAGTGCCAGCCATCGACGATGACGGCAGCGACGCACCGAAGGTCAGCCGCCCCACGCTCGTCATCACCCACCGCGACGAGCTGTCCGGCGCTTTCATGAGCAAAAAGCCGCGCGGCGCCTTCGCCGGCCTCGGCTTCACGGTCCGCTCGGTGTTGCTCATCCCCGGCGACGACCAACCGCCGCTGACATTCAAATTCTCCGCCTGGCTCAAGCCCGACCTCAACAAGTGGGAAGAGCCCGGCACGACCCCGAAGCAAATCTACGACGCCATCGCCCGCGACGGCCTGTCGAAATATTCGAAGAAGCAGCTCGCGTTCCTGTTCAAGACGCCCTGAGCCTGGGCTGCCAATCCGCAGCCTGAATCGCAGAAGCTTCCGTGGCGGGTCTAGGCCACCTCGTACGATCGAGATTTTTCACAGGGAGGACGGGAGGACGGGAGGGCGAGATAGAGGCGAGAATTTTTGGGGGCCGCGCTGCCGCCAGCGAGTGTGCGGCGCCATCGTGGGCTCAAGGCCTCCGGCTCTCTCCCCAGGTAAATGCGTTCTCGCCTCCCCCTACCTCGCGTACTCCCGTCCTGGGAAGAAACTCAGAGGCCCTCTAACGTTCCAAAAGTGAGTTCGGTTCCGAACTCACTTTTGACTTTGGGAGACCCCTCCGGCGCCGGGTTTCATCCCATCAGGCCGGCGGGCGCGCCCGTTCATCAGCACCTCCCTGTAAATCTCGGGCTTTAGAGACGCGTCAGGTCACTCGTCTTTGGCGCAGCGGAAGCCGGCGACCAGCATGCGCCAGGTCTCGGGGTGGTGGACGCGGTTGGACGCCCGCAAACCGGCGGCGTCGTAGTTGAAGGCGCCGCCGCGCAGTACTCGCTCGCACACGACGGGGATCGGGTTGTGGCCGGTGAAGCCTTGTTGCTTGGTTTTGCGCAGGTGATCTTGGGTTGCCAGGATTTCGGCGCAGCTGCCGGGAATGCCGTCGGGGGCGCCGGGGCGGCGATAGGCGAACGGATCGTAGAGATCGGCCGTCCACTCCCAAACGTTGCCGGTCAAATCCTGGTGACCGTAGGGGCCGGCGCCACTCGGGTGGGAGCCGACGTCGGAAGTAGTCGCGCCCTTGGCGCCGGGTTTGCGACCGTAGCAGGCCAGCTCGGGCGTGGGCTTCGCGTTACCCCAGGCAAACGTACGCCCGTCGTCGCCGCGCGCCGCGCGCTCCCACTCCGCTTCGCGGGGTAGCCGCTTGCCGCGAAACTCGCAGTAGCGAGTGGCGTCCACGTACGACACGCCGACAACTGGCTGCGAGTCGCCGCGAAAGCCCGCCTCTGGGCCTGCGCCGAAGCGGCGTGCCACGTCATCCTTGAATGGCTCGCACTTGCCGGCGTGCACGCACTCCAAGTAGCGGGCGTTCGTTACATCGGTGCGGTCGAGCCAAAACCCCTTCACGGTCACGGCGTGCGCCGGTTGCTCGTCCTGCTCGCCCACGCCGTCTGCGCCCATCGTGAAGGTGCCGCCCGGCACCTTCAGCATCTCGGCGGGGGCGGGCTCGGTGGCGGCGCGTGTCGTGGCCAGCAGCGTCGCGCCGGCGATGGTGAACGGAAGGAGTGACCAACCAAGCGACGCAAGCTTCATGGTGACGGAGCGCGTTCCAATAGCACCGAGAAGCTGACGCGGCGATCCGCCGGATCCGGCTCGGCTGGCCGCGAGCCTTGGCCGAACACCTTGGCAGTCGCGCCGATCGTCAACAAGCGAGTGAGCGGGACGCCATGCGCGCCCAGCAGATCGCGCACGGCTTTGGCGCGCTGTTCGGCCAAGCCGGGCGACTCTCCGCTCGCGATTTGCCCGACGATGCCCAAGCACTCGATCCCAGGCTTTTCGCCGAGCAGCTTGGCCACCTCACCCGTGAGCGCGTCGGCGTCGGGCGGAAGCTCGGACGAATTTTCGGCGAAGGCGATGCGCTGGCTCACGAAGGTTTGGGTCTTTTGCCCCCCCTGCAGCCGATCTTGAGTGCTGGTGGCTTCGATTTGCGCGCAGCCGGTCACGGGCGGCGCGGCGGCGCTGCGTTCCGCCGCTTGGGCGTCGAACGGCGGCAGCGAAATAGCGACCTTGGGCGAGACGCACGCGCTGTTGGGCGGGGCTTCGGCGCGACAAGCGACGCGCGGGTGGGCCTCCAGGTAGTCGTACAGCGCAAGCTCGTGCTCCGCCTTGGCCATGGTGCGCTCCGCGAGCGCGCCGGGCGTAAACTCCGGGTAGGTGGTGTTGGCAATCGGCTGGTACACCGCTTCCATCACCACGTGCGGGATGGGAAACTCGGCGTCTTCGACCTTCGTCACGCTGGTCAGCTGACACTCGCCTTCCCAGCGCTCCGGGGCGCAGCGCACCGTGGACGAGCCATTGGCGCAGCCTCCCAACGAAGCTGCTGCAAGCGCGAATACCCAAGCGTTTCGCATGCGTCCGAGCTTAGCAGCCTTCTCGGCTTCGCCGAGTCAGTTGCTCGGCAGCTCGATGGTCGTCGGCGTCTCGTCGTCGGAGTGGTCGGACAGGGCTCGGCCGTCGTGTCCGGCTGCCGAGCCCGCGACGGGCGCGTTCTGACCGACTTCCAGCTCGGTGAAAGGGGCGGTGCGGGCCGGCCCGGGATTGCCGATCTTGCACAAGCCTTTGCCTTCGAGCGGGCGTCCGTAGGGCAGCTTCTTCGAAGCTGGTGCCACGTAAACCTGACCCGAGCCGACCGGTTTCGGAATGACGGCCCCGTTCGTCAGCGGGCGACCGCCGCGGGCGGCTTCGACCAGCACCACCACGTCGTTGCCGGAGAGTCGGTAACCCCAGTAAGAGGCGCCCAGGCTTTGTTTCGGCTCGTCTTTGCAGGCTTGGCCCTCGGACGAAAGGGCCAGGCTCAGCTGGGTGCTTTCGTCGATGTCCGGCGGAACCGCGCTCCACGCCATGCCGGCGCTGTGGGAGCCGCCGAGCGCTACCGACAAGCACTGGCAGCTAGCCGTACCGTGGCCGTCTTTCAGCTTCAGGTCGTGGCGCGCCCCCAGCAGTACCCGCGACGGCGGGAGGCTGGACGAGGTGCCGGTGGTGTTTCCGGTAGCGGCTCGAGCCATCTCGCCCTGGCCCTCGGCTTGGCCGGAGCCGCGGGCGTTGATTTCCGCGTCGCCTTCCGCGCTCGCGCCCTTGCCGCTGACGTTGGCGTCCGCGTTCACGGACGCTTGGCACCCGCAGATCAGGCCTAAAACCAGCGCTGCCGCCAGGCCGACGTGAGCTCCTGCTTTCACGCCCGAAATCGTGGCACCGTTTCGGCGCGTCGGGCAAGTCCTCACCAGGGCGCGTTGGCGACCACGCCGCCCGGCTGGAGCAGCGGATCCGCGGGGCGGGCATCGAACTCCTCGGAGGCGGCGCTCCAGTCCGGCTGGTACGCCCACAACAGCGCGCCCGAAAAGCCCCAGCTGCGCCACTCCCCCAGACGCTGCCGCGCGCGCTCGGCGCGCTTCACCAGCGTCGCGTCGTCGCCACTGTCGACCACGAACGCCCCTTCGCC
>JBEQSW010000477.1:0-11054 GCA_040348565.1 Myxococcales bacterium
GCGCGGGCCCACACCGGGCGCCGGGTGGTCGCGCGGGCCGGCTATCACGGCTGGCACGACTGGTGTTTGCCTCTCGAAGGCTTCGTTCCTGCCGGGCTAGATGCCCAAGTGCTGGAGTTCCGCGCCAGCGATCCGGCCAGCCTTCAGAGGTTGTTCGAGGAGCGGCCCGGCGAGATTGCGGCGGTGATTCTGGCGCCGGAGATGGTTCTGCCCTTCGAGCCCGCCGTGTTTCACGAGCTGTTGCGGGTCACCCACGCCGGCGGCGCTTTGCTGGTGATGGATGAGGTGAAGACGGGGCTGCGTATCGCTCCCGGCTCGATCTGCGAGCGCGTGGGCCTCGTTCCCGATCTCATTACCGTCAGCAAAGCCTTGAGCAACGGCTGGCCGCTGGCGCTGACCGCGGGCTCGCGCCAAGTCATGCAAGCCGCCAACGGAATGCACTATTCGGCGACCTACCACGGGGACACCGCTGCCATGGCCGCTTGCCTGGCCACGCTCCGCATCGTCGATCGCGAAGGCGTGCAACAGCACGTCGAACGACTGGGGCAGCGCCTGCTGGACGGGCTCAACGGCCTTGCCCGCGAGCTGGACGTACCCGCCGAGGCCTACGGCGAGCCCCTACCTGCGATGCCGTTCTTCCGCTTCGTCGGCCCCGATGCGCAGCAGACCGCGCTACTTTCCAAGCTGTTTTTTCGCGAGGTGCTGGCCCGCGGCATCTTACTGCACCCCCGACATTTGTGGTTCATCAGCGCCGCGCACACGCAGCAAGACATCGACGACACGTTGGCTCAATGTCGAGCCGCGCTTTTGGCCGCCTTGGCGCTCCTCGGCCGGGGCCGAGCATGATCGTCCTCTTCCTATCGCCCGCCTTTCCCCCCACCGCCGCCGACTTTTGTGCGGCGCTGGCCGAGCGAGGCGTCACCGTTCTCGGCATCGGCGACGAGCCGCTCAGGCCCGACAGCCGCGAAGCACGAGCCCTGACGGACTACGTGTTCGAGCCGAGGATGGGCGAGTACGTGGTTCTGCGCGACGTCGTAGCGTCGTTGCAACAGAAGCATGGTCGAATCGACCGCATCGATTCGAACGGCGAGCATTGGCTGGTAGCAGAAGCGCGTCTGCGCGACGACTTTCACGTCGTTGGGCTGAGTCGCGCGGCCGTTGAACGGCGGCGCAGCAAGCTGCAGATGGGACCGCTGTTTGGCCAGGCCGGTATCCGCTACCCGGAAACGGTGTCTTGCGCGGATGCGACGGCGGTGCGGCGCATGGCCAAAAGCTACGGCTTTCCCCTGGTTTGCAAGCCGGACGCCGGCTCCGGCGCCGTGGCAACCTTCACCATCAACAACGACGGAGATCTGGAATCGGCGCTCGAGCGTGAGCTGCGCAGCGACGTCGTGCAACCGTTCATCGCGGGCGATATCATCACCTACGACGGCTTGGCGGATCGCGCTGGGCAAATCGTGTTTTCGACTTCGCACGTTTACGACACCGGCATCATGCAGGTTCGACAGGGCCGCCGCGACGGTCACTACTACTCGCTGCGCGACCTTCCTCCGGGTTTGGAAGACGTGGGGCGGCGTGCGGTAGCCGCCTTCGACATCCGTGAGCGCTTCTTTCACGTCGAATTCTTTCAGCAGCAAGACGGTTTCATCGCGCTCGAGATGAATCTGCGCCCGCCTGGCGGCTTCACCACCGACATGATGAACGCCGCCTGTGGCATCGACGTGTACGCTTTGTGGGCGTCAGTCATGACCGGCGAAGACCTGGCCGGCTTTCGGTTCGAGCGCAGATATCACACGGCCCACGCGGGTCGCCGCGCCGGCAATCACTACCGGCTGAACCCCGAGGAGCTGCGGCAACGATTGGGTGGCACGTTGCTCCGCGAGCGCCCCATCCCCCCTGCCTTCGCCGAAACCATGGGAGACATGGCGTATTTGCTGCGTCACCCGGACTTGGATGAGCTGAAGGCCGCTATCGCGCTCGTCCAGCAGCGGAACGAGCCTGCCGCGGAGTGATCGGCCGGCCCCGCGATACCGCGCAGTTCCCCCGTCTCGCTCGTCGGGTTGGCATGTCCGCTGCAGTGGGTTTTATCATGGCTGCCGGAAGGTCGAAGGCGTCTCCTCCGCAAAGCGGTATTCGCGAGAGTCACTCCTGGGAGTGCTTGCGATGCGCCGCAATTTTGAGCGGCACGAGCCCGCCCAGCACGCTCAAGCACCAGAGCAGCTGCGTTTACGCCGCGCAGGGACAAGATCCGACGCGCTTGGCCTTGTTTGCAAAGCTGACGCCCAAGCCTCCGACTTGAAAGAACGCTGGCCCGCGAGGTAGAACGCCTTCGGGCCGCGCAAGGAAGGCCCTAGCTCCCGAGTCGTCCCTGCAAAACAGCGGCGCCTCCGCGGCTGCGTCGACCTAGGCTTGCGTCGGCGCGAACGTCGGGCAATGGTTGGGGACCCGCGTCGCGGCGTTTTGGTCCGACTCTTGACGACTCCCGTTGACTCCCAGCGCTTCGGAGCGCGCGTTCGCCACGCCGTACGCGACGCTTTGCTGGTCATTGCGGCGTTCGCGCTGCTGGGCGCTCAGGCGCTTTCGACCCTTCATTACGTGCTGGTTCCGCATCACTTGTGCGCCGAGCACGGGGTGCTGGAGGACGGAGGAGCGCGTGCCAAAGCCAGCGTCGACAAGGCCGCCCCCACAACGGACAGCGTCGCGGCAAACGAGGCGGACGACCAGGACGACCACGAAGCCTGCACCCTGGCCACCCGCCATGAGCACGCGGTGCTGCTGGAGCGCCCTGCCCTGCAGCTCGCTCCCTCGACCGTGGGCGCTCTCGTCGCCTCGAGCTCCGGCGTTGCCCTGAAGCCGACGCGCGCCGCGTTGTTGTCGAGCGCGCCCAAGACGTCACCGCCCGTGCGCGCGTAAGTCAGCTGTCGTCCCGCAGCGCCGTGCGCAGTGGCTTTCATGCCAGCTCGTAGCCCCGTGCGCTGATTCGAACGTGCCCGGCCCTTCGCCGGTGCGCCTCCTAGCGCCACCGCCCGCCAGGGCGGCGCGCCACGACTGCAACGCCTGCCAACGCTTTCGAGCGACTACGTCTGCCATGAAAAACCTAAGTTTCCTCCCGCGAGGGAGCACCGCGCTCGTGGTGCTCCTCCACGCGGCGATCAGCAACGCGCAAAATGAACCCGCACCGGCCCCCGCTGTGGGCTCCCCCGCTCCCGTCGCCGAGCCTGCCTCGACGAGCCCGCCCGCGGCAGCCCCGACGCCTGCCACGTCGCCGCCTGCAGAAAACCAAGCCGATCTGAGTGAAATTCAAGCCGCATTGGCCGCTGATAGCCGCTCGTCGGAGACCCAAGCGCCCTCGAGCCCTGCGCCTGCACCGTCCGCCAGCTCGGCCGGGGTGCAGTCACTCAATCCCGACCTCTCGTTCATCGCCGACTTTGCGGCGGCGGCGTTTTCGACGGAAGACCACCTGCAGAGCGGCGCGCACGACCCTCGGCGCAACGGCTTCAATCTGCAGGCGCTCGAGCTCAGCTTGGGCGCGTCGGTCGATCCCTACCTGCGCTTCGACAGCCACATCACCTTCGACCTCGGGGGGGTCGACGTCGAAGAAGCCTACGGCACGACTCTCGGCCTGCCATTCCGGCTCCAGGCGCGCTTGGGTCAATTTCTCAACCGCTTCGGTCGCCTGAACGCCAGCCACCCGCACACTTGGAATTTTTCGGACCAACCTTTCGCGCTCGGGCGCGTATTCGGCGCCGAGGGCAACAAAGGGCTCGGAACGGAGCTCTCTTGGCTGACACCGCTGCCTTGGTACGTGGAGCTGGTCGGCTCGGCGATGATGGCGGAAGGCGATGAAACCAGTCGCAGCTTTCTGAACGGCAGCCAGCGCCGCGTGCGCGGGCCCCAAGATCTCCTGCTGCTGACAGCCGCAAAGCAGTTCTTTCCGTTGTCGGACGACTGGTCGTTGGCGTGGGGCTTGTCGGGCGCCTTTGGGCCAAACCCGAGCGGACCGGGCAATCGCAGCGCGGTCTACGGCAGCGACGTTTACCTCAAGTATCGACCCATCACGAGCCAGAGCCCGCTCGTGCTGTCGCTGACCAGCGAATGGTTTTACCGGCGGCGCCAAGTGCCGGCCGACATCGTGCAAGACGTGTCCAGCTACACGGAGCTGTTCCTGCGCTTCGCTCAGCGCTGGGCCGCCGCGGCTCGCTACGAGCACGGCACGGCACCTTTCGGCACCGGCGGCGCTCGCGTCGTCGATCCGCTCGATCCGCAATGGACCGCTTCGCGCCAGCGTGTCGCGCTCGCGCTCACCCACTACCCGTCCGAGTTTTCGCGCTTCCGCCTGCAGGTGTCGCGGGACATGCCCGCCTGGCGCACCCCGATTTGGGCCGGGTTTCTCACGGCCGAGCTCGCCATTGGCGCTCACGGCGCCCACGCCTTCTGATTTTTCGAGGAAATTCCCATGTTCAACAAGCTCACTCTGATCTTAGTCACCCTCGTCGTTTTGCTTTCATCGGCCCCGGCCTGGGCCAAGCTCGAGGTCGTGGCCACGACGCCCGACCTCGGCACCATCGCGCGCGAGCTCGGCGGCAACGACGCGCACGTGACCACGATGGCACTCTCCACCCAAGATCCGCACTTCGTCGATGCCAAGCCGCACCTGGCGCTGGCGTTGTCAAAAGCGAATCTGCTCTTGCTCACGGGCGCAGGCCTCGAGGTGGGCTGGCTGCCAACGCTGCTCACCGGCTCACGCAACCCCGACATTCAAGCGGGCGGCCCGGGCTACCTGGACTGCTCGTCGTTGGTGCCGCTGCTGCAGGTACCGACGACCGCAGTCGATCGTTCGCAAGGCGACATCCACCCCCAAGGCAACCCGCACTTTTCCTACGACCCGCGGCGCGTCGAAGCGCTGGCGGTCGGTATCGGCAAGCGCTTGGGCGAGCTCGATTCTGCGCACAAATCGGGCTATTTCGCGCGCACCAAGAGCTTTTTGGAAGCGCTGCGGGCGGCGCGCGCGCGCTGGGAAGCACGGCTCTCCAAAGCGCGCGGGCAGAAGATCATCGCCTACCACGACTCGCTTCCGTACTTGGCCGACTGGCTCGGGCTCGAGGTCGTGGAGCACGTCGAGCCCAAGCCGGGCATTCCGCCGAACCCTAGCCACATCGCGCACGTGCTGGAGGTAGCGCGCACCGCCAAGGTTCGCGTGCTGGTGCAGCAAGCGTACTACCCTTCGGGTACGTCGAAGCTGATCGCCGACAAATCGGGCGCGACGTTCTTGCAGTTTCCAGGCTATCCGGACTTCACGCAAGCGCAAACCTACGCCGCGTACATGGACGACTTGGTGGCCAAACTAGCCAAGGCGCTCGGCGTCTGATGCAGCCCAGCGAGCTGAAACGGCCCGAGCTGTTCGCCTGCCGCAATCTGCGCGTGGGCATTGCGGGTCGAGCCATTTTGCCCGCCATCGACTTGTCGTTGGCCAGCGGCCAATTCTGGGCGGTGGTGGGGCGTAACGGTGCGGGCAAGACCACGTGGCTCAAGACGCTGGTGGGGCTGCTGCCGCCGGTGAGCGGCAGCGTGGAAAGCGCGCGCGACGTGCGGGTGTCGTACCTGCCGCAGCGCAGCGGCCTGGACGATCTGTATCCGCTATTGGCGCGTGAGGTCGTGTCGCTCGGCGCCGAGCGCGGCTGGTCATTTCTAGGCAATTGGCGCGGCCAACGCCGGCGGCAGCAGACCGAGCGGGCGCTGTCGGAAGTCGGCGCAAGAGACCTTGCCGAGCGCCCGTTTCGCAGCCTTTCGGAGGGTCAGAAGCAGCGCGTGCTGTTCGCTCGCCTGGTGGCGGGTGACGCGGAGGTCGCCATCCTCGACGAGCCGACCAGCGCCATGGACCGCGTCGCCGAGCGCGAAGCGTTCGAGCTCATCCGCAAGCTGCAGACCGACCACGGCTTGGCCGTCTTGGTCGTCAGCCACTACCTGTCCATCGTGCGCGAGTTTGCGGACCGCGCGCTGTTGCTCGACGCCGACGCCCAGCAGGTGGTCGTGGGCACGCCCCAGCAAGTGTTCGATCACCCAGCCTTCCGCGAGCGCTACGGGCAGGGCGAGGTGACCAATGGCTGAGCCCACGAGCGCACCCGCGGCGAGCAGCGATCTGGACTTCGACTCGTTGCTGGCCCCGAGCGCCAGCCCGAGCGCGGCTGTCTCGGCGCCCGCAATGGGCACGGCCGCGTCAGCGCTGGCCGGACCCGCACCGCGCCCCGCCCACGAGGAGCAGCCGACTTGGCACGACTTTGCGGCAAGCTGGGATCTCTATCGAGATCCCGTGGTGTGCGGCGTGGTGGCGGGCGCCGTCCTCGGCATGCTGGGAGTTTTCGTGGTGCTCCGACGCGCCGTATTCGTGACGGCCGCGGTCAGTCAAAGCGCCGCATTGGGCGTCGCGCTGGCGTTTTTGCTCGGCATTTACCTGGGATTTACCCCGCCCCCGGTTTTGTGCGCGTTCCTGTTGGCGCTGGGCGCCACCGGCGTCTTGGCCCTAGGTCGGCCGTCGAAGCGGCTGCCGCGCGAGGCAGTGGTGGGCCTGCTTTACGTCGGAGCTTCGGCCTTGGCGGTGCTGGTCGGAGATCGCATTGCGCAAGAGGCGGAGGACATCACCGCGATCTTGTTCGGCACGGCGGTGCTGGTGCGGCCGCAGGACTTGCTAGCGGTGCTGGGCGTCAGCATGCTGGTAGTCGTGGCGTTGGGCGCGCTGTACCGCGGTCTGGTGTTCGCCGGTTTCGATCCGGACGGCGCGCGCATCCAAGGCCTACCGGTGGCGCGTATCGAGCTCTTGCTCTGGACGCTGGTGGCGCTCGAGGTATCGGTCACGACGCGCGCCATCGGCGCGCTGCCGGTGTTCGCGTTCTCGGTGCTGCCAGCCATGGCCGGGCTGCGCGCTTGCAACCGGCTGTCGCATGCGGTGTTGCTGGCGGGCCTGTGTGGCGGGCTCTCCGGGGGGCTGGGCTACTTGAGCGCGTTCATGCTGCGCTTCCCAGTGGGAGCCGCGCAGGCGTGCGTGGCCGCGCTGACGTTCTCGCTAGCGACGGTGGTGGCGCGCTTGCGCCGAACGGCCTGAAGCCTAGACCAGCTCCGACAGGGCGCCGGTGACCAGGGCCGGGTCCGGCTGGGTGCCGAACTTGTCGATTTCCTGGCCAAAAGCCTGGGCAATCGATACCAAAAGCTTGCTGTTGGTGACGGGGCTGTAGGCTGGGTCTTTCTCGTCGCACCAAACGTTGGTCGTCGGGCACTCCGGCTTCAATTTCAGCCGGCGTCCCATGCGGAACTTGCCGTTGGCGCCGCCGGCCAAAACCGTCGGTACGTTCAGCGTGCTGTGCTGCGACGGGTTGCCCATGTCGCTCGTCACGTAAATGAGGGTGCTGTCGAGCGCTCCGAGCGCGTCGAGCTTTTGCATCAAGCGCGCGACCTTGGAGTAAACGTAGCGGTTGAACTTGGCGAGCGGCAGCCAGGTCTCGGGCGTGCCGTCGCCGGGGTGGCCGTTGTTGCCGATGGGGGACGCGTTGTACGTATGGGCCACGCTGCCGTGGTTGTCCTTCGGCAAGCCGAGCGGGTTGTTGTCGTACGACAGGTCGTTCATGAACAACGTCCCGAAGCGCGTGAGATCGCAGGCCATGGCTTGAGCCAAGACGTCGATGTGAGCGTCGGTGATGGCGTCGAAATACGGCTCCCCGCCGTTGTACTGCTTGAGCGCCGGGAACTTGGTCGAGTCGGGGCGCGGTGGAACCATGCACACGCTGCCCCCGCTGGCCATGCCTCCCCCAAGCTGCTTCTCCAGCTCGGAGAGCGAGGTCAGGTGTTGATCGAGCTTCTGTTGCTCGGCGGGCGCCAACTTGGCGCGCAGCCGCTGAATGTCCCATTTCTGGTAGTCGATGACGCTTTGGCTCAGCTTCCGCTTGCGATCGGCGGCGGCGACCGCCGCCGGGTCCTTGCTGACGACCACGCCGTCGAACAACAGGTCGAAAGCCTTGCTGGGGTCGATGATCTTGGGCAGCGCGACGCCGCCTTCGCCGTAGGACAGCGTGAGGCCCGAGGTGGTGCCGTCGTTGCCGACGCCCAGCGACAAGCTGGTGACCCGGGTGCTGCTGCCCAGCCCTTTGGTGACGGCAAGGTACTGATCGAGCGAGAGGTTCTGCGGCTTCATCCCACCGTCGATGCGGCTGCCGGTCAGGATGGTGCCGGCCGAGTCGTGGCCGTTGGCGTTGGACAGATGATCGATGCCTTCGATCACCAGCAGCTTGTCCTTGAAGCTCTTGCCGTAGGTCGCGGCGTCGTCGAACGGCTGCAGCGAGCAGTTGGTGTAGCCGAGGTCGAAGGTGGTCTCGGTGTCGCCCGACTTCATCGCCCAGTACTCGGCCGAGAGCCCGTGCGGATGGTAGATGGTGATGAACTTCAGCGGCAGCGTCTCGCCTGCGGCCTGAGCCACCGAGTTCTCGAGCAAGCGCGAGAACGGCAGCGCCGCGAAGCCGGCGCCCATCGCGCGCAAAAACGCGCGCCGCGAGCTGGAGCGGCTCATTGCGCCCTCCTGCGGTAGGCAAAGGCGGGGTTGGTGACGAAGGCTGTGATGGCCGCGATCAAGTTGGCGTCGGTAGCGGTACCCGTCTTCTGCAAGCCTGCGTACTTCACGAAATCGTCCTCACTGGCTGAGAGCTCGGGCGCGCTGGTGGCGGCGAGCGCGCGGTACAAGTGGCGGGCAAAGCACTCGCGCACCTGGCCGCTAGTGGACATGCCCTTGGCTAGGGCGTTGCTGTCGGCGTAGTTGCCGTCGAAATCGGTGCCGGCGATGACGACGCTGGAGTCGACCGGCTGGTTGTTGTCCATCGTGCGGAACTTGCCCATGCCGTCGAAGCCCTCGAAGGCAAAGCCAAAGCTGTCGATGTTGTTGTGGCAGCCAGCGCAAGCCGTCGTGGCGTGGGTCGTGAAGCGCTGCCGCGTCGTCTTCGTCGGATCCGGCAGCGGCGGCACCACCGCCATCTTCAAATCGACCGGGCTGGGCACGTCGATGCAGGCCACGCGGCGCATGACCGCTACGCCGCGCAGCACGGGGGCGGTTTCGTGGGCGTGAGCGAACACGGACAGAAACGCGCCCTGGTTCAAAATGCCGAGCCGGTTCGGCAGCTCGACGCGCACGAAGGTGTCGTTGGTCGCGCCGGGCGCCGACACGCCGTACACCGCGGCGAGCGGCGTATTGACCATGCTCCAAGCGCCGCCCAAAAGCTCCGTCAAGCTGCCGCCACCCTGCGCCCCCGCGGTCACGGCGGTAGACAGGAACTGAGTCGTCTCCGCCTCCATGGCCGCTTTGACGCCGGCGTAGTCGGGGTAGATGTTGCTGTCCTTGGCGGTCTCGGAAATTCTGTCGGTGCCGAGCCACTCTTTGACGATCCGAACCGCGCGCGTCTGGGCGTTGAAGGCGGTGCCGGCTTGGGCGCCGAATAGCCCCAACGTCGCGTCGTTCAGCGCAGCGGCGCGCCCTTCGCTCGTGTCCAGCGCGCCCGAAACGGCCCGGTCGACCAGCTCTTTGCTGGGCGGGTGCCCTTGGACCAAGTAGCTGATGGAGCTTGCCAGCTCGTAGGGCGTCAGCTTGACGTTACCGAGCGACGCGTCGCCGATTTCGGTCAGGTAGAGGAAGTCCGCCGACTGCAGCAGCGCGCGCGTCACGAGCTCGATGCCTTCGTCGTAGCTGCCACCGTCGAGCGCGGCGTGAAACACGATCATCAGCTGCGCGACTTCGTCATCCACCAAGGGGCGGCGGTAAGCTTGCGCGCCGAAGGTGCGAATGAAGTTGTCGGCGCAAGCGTCGGCGCCGGTGCTGGGGTTGGCGCAAACCGCGCTGGCCGGCGGGTGTTGGCGCAGCGTGGCCGCCACCGTGGTCGCGGCCGCGGCGAGCTGACCGGCAAACACCGGATCGACGCGCTGGGCTTCGTTCAGGGTGAAGCCGCTCTGACGTGAGTCGGGAATGAAGTCGGCGCTGATGCCGGCGGGCACGTCGGGCACCAGCGCTTGCACGCTGGCTTCGTATTCGGCGTCAGCCAGGCGCCGAATACGCGCCGGGAGCAACGCTGCCGCTTGAGTGCCGGGTGGTAGCTCGACGCCGCCACCGACGTTGAGCGCGCCACCAGTGCCACTTCCCTGACCACCCGAGCTCACGCTCGGATTCTTTCCGTCACCCGCTGACTGACAACCTAGAGCTAGGAAGGCAAGCAACGGGGCCGTGACCCAAAGGGTCTTCGGCAGATCTCGCATTAGGATGATTTGAACCACCGTCGGATGTTTCGCAAGCGTTACCAGCTGCACTGTGTCATGGCCCCGTTACTGGAATCGGTTCCAGGTCGTCACTCCTCGCAGTGATGCAGCTGTTGTCGCACACGGCACGACATCGTGCGCGCGCCGCAGTGGCGCAGCTCGCACGCGAATGATCAAAGCAATGCTGGTCGACCCAGCGCAGCGGTGGCTCGTTCGCCGCTCGTGCACACACACTTCTCACTCACGCACACAAAAATGCGAACTGACCGTGCAAGGAACTTTTGCCCTCCCTCTCGAGATCTTTCACGCGGGCAGAAGGAAAAATCTCGTTCGCGCGAGTCTTCAGGGCTGCCGAAATGCAGCCTGAATCGCAGAAGCTTCCGTGGCGGATCCAGGCCACCTCGTACGATCGAGATTTTTCACAGGGAGGACGAGAGGACGGGAGGTGCGGGAAGGCGAGAACGCATTTTTGTTTTTGGAGGACCAAAACCAAAAATATTTCCCTCGAGAGAAAGCTGGAGGGCTGAGCCCGCGACGCTGCTGCAGGCTCGCTGGCGACAGCGCTCACCCCAAAATTCTCGCCTCTTTCTGGTCCTCCCGTCCTCCCGCTGACCACTGGTCTCATTTGTCAGCTGCCCGCCCGCTCAGCCTGGTTTCTGGCGAGGCTTTCGCGAGGACCGGAGCGGAGCGTACGTGGGTACGTGAGCACCGGACCGGAGCGAAAACGAAGCCAGAAGCCAGGATCAGCGGGCGTGGCCACCAGCTGAAATGAG
>JBEQSW010000486.1:0-3043 GCA_040348565.1 Myxococcales bacterium
GGCTTTGGCTTTGCCCTTGGCGGGGGGCTTCACCTTGCCTTTGCCCTTGGCAGGCCCTTTGGCCGGAGTCGGGCGCGCGCTCGGCTTCTTCAGCTTGCCCTTCGATTTCTGCGGCTTGGCTTGCGCCTTTCGCTTGGCAGGTTGGGCTTTAGAGCTCTTTTTGCCCGTTTTCTTCGGGCGCGATTTGGATCGAAGCGACATTTCCAGCCGAAAAATTGACGGACCCGCCCGCCCGGGGCTGCGCTCAGGCACAAACCTCTACACGTCCGGGCGCGCCTGCGACCCGAGACGGGGTGTGGGCGGCGGGACCGGGGTCCCTGGGCATTAAGCCCTGCGCAACCTAGTCGCGCGCCACGCAACGAGTCAAGCCGGACATGAGCCGGGTCGGCCGCTCAGACTGAAAACGGCTGGATGGCCTGGCGCGGTTGTCTCGCCGGTGGTCGAGGACGAGCGCGTCCTGGTGATCGCTGCTCGCGGCGCTTCGATCTCGGCTGGAGTCAGCACGCCGCCGCTGGGCCACTGGCAGTTTCTGCAATCGGGCTGCGTCCAAGGAGTCATCACAATCTCGGGCTGCCGCGCCGCAGATCCCTTGCAGAAACTCTCGTAGCGTCGCGAGGCCACCCCGCGCGACCTCGTCGGGTTGCTGTCGTAATGACGGGTCGTCTCGAGAACCTTCGAGATTCACAGGGAGGACGGGAGGACGGGAGGTAGGGGGAGGCGAGATCGCATTTTTGCTTTTGGAAGACCAAAACCAAAAATATTTCCCTCGGGAGAAAGCTGGAGCAGCCGAGCCCGCGACCACCCTGCCGACTCGCTGGCGGCAGCGCGAGCCCCAAAATTCTCGCCTCTTTCTCGACCTCCCGTCCTCCCTGTGAAAAATCTCGAACGCGCGAGGTGGCCTTTCGCCGCTACGGAAGCTTCTGCGATTTAGGCTGCGGATTGGCAGCCCAAGGTGTGTGGGAGCCTTGGGGCTGCGTTGCGGCAGCCACCGGCGAGCGGGCGCCGAGGACCGCTACTTCGAAAAGTAGTTGGGGAAGATCTCGCTGTTCACGAGCGGGGCGGCTCTTTGGGTGAGGATTTCGACCCCGTCGAGCGTGACCAGCACCGTGTGCTCGAATTGGGCGGAAAGAGAGCCGTCTTTGGTGACGGCGGTCCAATCGTCGTCGAGCACTTCGACCTCGTACTCGCCGATGTTGATCATCGGCTCGATGGTGAAAGTCATCCCGACCTTGAGGCGGTTGCCCTTGGCCCACTCGCCGTAGTGCTTTACCTGCGGCTCGTCGTGGAACTTGCGGCCGATGCCGTGACCCACGAAATCGCGGACGACCGAGCAGCCGTGGCCCTCGGCGAACTCCTGAATGGCCGCGCCAATGTCGCCCAGGCGCGCGCCCGGCTTGACCTGCGCAATGCCTAGCTCCAGCGAGCGGCGGGCGACCTCTACGACCTTCTTGGCGTCGGGGCTGGGCTCACCAATGTAGAAAGTGGCCGAGGTGTCTCCGTGGAAGCCCTTGTACAGGTGGGTGACGTCCACGTTGATGATGTCGCCGTCCTTCAGCACACGGTTCGGGCTGGGGATGCCGTGGCACACGACCTCGTTGATCGAGGTGCACACGCTCTTGGGGAAGCCGCGGTAATTCAGGGGGGCGGGGCGAGCGCCGAGCCGGAGAGTGTCGGCATGGACGAAATCGTTGATCTCTTGGGTGGTGATGCCGGCGCGCAGCATGGGACCCACTCGCTCCAGCGTGCCGGCAGCCATCCGGCAGACTTCGCGCATGAGCGCAATCTCACGCTCGCCCTTGATTTCGACCGAACTGCTGCGTGAGTACATGTCCATTTACTCGTGCGCGTCCTAGCCCAGCTTGGGGCCCGCTGCCACCGCCGCCCAGGCCGGCGCCTGACAAATGATGGGGCTGGTGAGGCGCATCGCGGGAGAGATAGGGGAGGGGCTCGCAAGGAAGAGCGGCCTGGACCAGAATAACTTGCCGGTCCGGCTCGTCGAATTTCCAGACTCCTCGCAGCCTCGAGTGCCGCGGAGCCTTGAGCCCGTCAGAGCTCGGATGTTAGGTTGCCGGCACTCGCGGGACCCGGAGAAATTGCCATGAAGCTCAAACTGATCGCCACTTTTGCCCTAACGAGCCTCGCCGCTCTTTCCCTTTTTGGCCTGCAAAGCTCGACCGCTGCGCCCAAGGAGAAGGAAAAGGCGAGCGCCGAGAAGACCGCCGTCAAATCGATTCCGATGCCGGTATTCCCCGGGCTCAAGTTCGGCATGAGCCTCGAGCAGATCGCGAAGCTGAACGACAAGGATCTCGACACCGAGTTCAAAAAGAAATTCTTGGCCGCGAGCCCGTCGCAGTCACTGCAAGTCGAGGAAGAGCTGCGCGACAAGAAGTCGGTCTTCCGTCGCAGCCGCATCGAGTTCGTCGACACGCCGACCGGCATCGATCAATCGGCCTTGAAGGGCGAATACAGCTACGGCAACAAAGAGAGCATGGCGCGCATGCCCGCGCGCACGCGCGACGACGGTAAAGACATCCCGGCGCGCCACTTCTTCTTCTTCAACGACAAGCTGTGGAAGATCTACGAAGAGTACAAGCTCGGTCCGAAGTCGAACCTGGGACCCGACTTCGACTCGGCAGTGAAGAAGCTGGCGAAGGTGTTCGGCGGCGAGCCGCAGAAGGTCGCGGCCGACTTCCAAAAGGGCCAGAGCTTCGACGAGGCCGTGTGGCGTGACGGCGAGAAGATCATTCGCGCGATCGATCGCGGCGACACGTTGGGCATGGTGTTCGTGGACAAGAGCATCCAGGAGAGCCTGCCCAAGCTGCGCACGCACCAGGTCGTCGACCAGCACGAGCTGGACAAGGACGTGAAGGCGGCGACCGCCAATCCGCCCACCCAGGCCGGTCCGCCCAAGGACGAAAAGAAGGCCGACGGCAAGAAGACTGCCGGGCAGAAGACCGGCAAGTAGCCGCTACGCTCGCGCCACGATCCGCTCGGCGCCTTTGGGCACGCGCGGACCGGTGGTGACCGTAAGTTAGGCCACGGG
>JBEQSW010000489.1:0-11547 GCA_040348565.1 Myxococcales bacterium
AGCTGGCGCTCGGCCTGAAAGACGCGCTCGAGTTCGAAGGCTTTCGCGTGCTGACCTGCGGCAGCGGGCGAGAGGGCGTCGGCTTGGCCAAGAGCGAGCGGCCCCACGCGGTGCTGCTCGACTTGATGTTGCCGGACATCAACGGCTACCAAGTGTGCGAGGAAATCCGGCGCAGTGACGGCTTCGTGCCGATCCTGATGCTGACGGCGAAAAGCCAGGAGGCGGACAAAATCCGCGGCCTCGACGCCGGCGCCGACGATTACGTCACCAAGCCGTTCAGCGTCGGGGAGCTGGTGGCGCGCCTGCGCGCCATTTTCCGCCGCACCCAGCCGCGCTCCGAGACGCAGACGCTTACCATCGGGGATGCGGTGGTGAACCTCTCAGGCCACTCCCTGCAACGCGGCAGCGCCGTCGAGTCGCTGTCGTTCTACGAAGTGGAGCTGCTCCGCCTGCTTCACGAACGCGTGGGTCAACCCGTCAGCCGCGACGAGATCCTGAACAAGATTTGGGGCCTCGAGGCCACTCCCACCAACCGCACCATCGACAACTTCATCGTGAAGCTGCGCCGCAAGATCGAACGTTCGCCGGACAAGCCCGAGCACATTCTTACGGTGTACGGTTTTGGTTACAAGTTGGCTTTGTAAGCGCTGACTCAAAGCAACGGCAGCACGTTGCGCGGGTCGCACGCCACCGTTTTGGAATTTTGCGCGAGCTCTCCGGGCCCCAGGGCGTTCAGCGAGACGCCTTCGCGGGCGCGGCGCACTTCGAGATGAAGGTGCACGACGCCCGGGCTGCCGGAGTCACCGACGTAGCCGACGATGGCACCAGCGGGCAGCGTGGCGCCGCGCTGCAGACCGGCGGCGGGTTTTTCGAGATGGCCGTGGATCACGAGATAGTCGCGCACGCTGGTTTGCTCACGAACCGCGTGATGAGTGACGACCGAGTTGCCGAACAGCTTGCCCACGAACAGCACGTCAGCATCGCCAACTTGGTGCTCCAGCGGAACCAGCGTGACGGGCGTGCCGCGCTTTTGCGCCAAGTCGACGCCGCCGTGACCGACGGCCTTGAGCTCCGCGCCGCGGCGTTGCTCGTCGTCGGGCAGATCGAGATCGTAGCCGCTGGTCACGAACGACTGCTGAGGCAAGGGTGGTACTGGCAGCTGAAATTTGCGGTAGTCCGCCGGGCGCTCGGGGCGGCGCGGGATTTGATCGTAAGCGCGCAGGTGGCCAGCGCGGTCGTGATGTTGGGCGCGTGCTTCGAGCAGCGTTTCACCACCCACCGCGTTGCCATCGGGCACGGGGACACAGACGCCGCCGTCGGGCAGCGTGCGCGCCGGGCAAGCAGGAGCCCCCGTGGCACTCTGCGGCGTTGCGGCCTGCGCATGGGGAGGGGCCGTGCTGGGTGTTCGGGCGGAGGCGCCGGTAGCCGGGGTCGGGGCCGCCGAGAGCGACACCGCGCGCAGCCCCAACGCCAGCGCCAGCAACACCGCGCCCGAGCGGACCAGCGGCCGCCCGAAAGCCTTCGAATGGCCCCGTCGCGGGGCAGGGGCGCGTTGCGCGCTTCGAGCAGGACCGAGAGCTTTCATGGACAGCGGCAGGCCCGGAGCATAACGCGCGAACGCGGCGCTAGCTTCCGAGAATGAGGTCTGATACCTCGATGAATTCGTGTTTCCGACGGAAAAGCTGAGCCCCGCCGACGCCGCCATCTTGGAGACGTTCGTCGTGCCGCGCTACCTCTCCCTCTTCGGGGAGCTGGCGCAGCAGATGTTGCTGGTCGGCGAATCGGCGCGGATCCTCCACCTGGGCTGTCGCACCGGCTACCCCGACTTGAAGATCTACGAGCAGAGCGACGGGGCCGACATCGTCGGTGTCGATCCGTCGCTGCCGGCGCTGGAGCTGGCGCGCAACAAGGCTCAGGTGATGGGGGACGTGCGCATCGAATATCGGCCCGCCACCGACGGCAGCCTGGACGAAGAAGAGGGGCAGTTCACCCACGCGCTGACGTTGCACCCCGCCGCCGGCGCCGATCAGCGGCTCGCCCTGTTGAGCGAAATGGAACGCGCTCTGTGCTCCGGCGGTCAAGCGCTGATCGCGTTACCGTTGCGTGGCTCTTTCCAAGAAATCGCGGATCTGTTCCGCGAGTACGCGCTCAAGAACGACGATAGCGATTTTTCGAAGGCGGTAGAGGCTGCGTTGCTGTCGCGCCCCAGCATCGAGAGCCTGTCGGAGGAGCTGGAGCAAGTCGGTCTGGCGGACGTCGACGTCGAGATCCGCCAGACCAGCCTCACCTTCGACAGCGGTCGAGCGTTCGTGGAAGACCCGGTGAGCCGCTTGCTGATCTTGCCGGAAGTGCGCGCCTGGATTGGGGTCGACGACGTGGTGAAGCCGCTCAGCTACGTGCGCGACGCCATCGACAAGTATTGGTCCGAGGGCAAGCTGGAGCTGAGCCTGAACGTGGGCTGTGCCAGCGCCCGCAAACCATGACACCGTCGAAGCTCGTCATGAAGCCCGCCGCCTGGTCGCTCTTGCTCCTTGCGTTCTCCGCTGCCCTCGGCTGCGGCAAGGGTGAGCCACCGCGTGAGCTGCGCTTGCAGCTGCCCGATGTCATCACCTCGAAAGAGCCGGTGTTGGTGCAAGCGCGTGCCATTCAACAAGACGGCACGGCGCGCGAGCCGAGCGGTGAGCTCGAGCTAAGCGTCACGCCGCCCGACCTGGCGACTTTGGGCAAGCGCGGCATGCTCACCTGCAATCGCTCGGGCGACGGTAGCGTCACGCTACGGGTTTCAGGGGTGAGCGCCCGCGCCGCCTTCGCTTGCAAGCTCGCGGCACGTTTGGAAGCGCCGTCCAAGCTCAGCATCGACGCTACGGCGGGTGAGGTCCCGCTGCGGATAACGGTCCTCGACGCCGCCGGCAAGGAGCTGGACTTGCCGGTCAGCATCACCTCCGACCGCGGTAGCGTGGTCTCGGCGCACGCCGGCAATTTGGTGCCCGGCAGCGTCGGTACGGCCAAGCTGACGGCTCGCGCCGGCTCGCTCTCACGCCAGATCGACGTCGAGGTCGTGCGCTCGCTGAAGCCCGAGGTGCTGCCTGTCGACCAGAACCGGCGCATCAGCTACTCGCTGGACGCCGGGAAGTATCGGCTGAGCATCGTGCTGCCGAGCGCGCATCCGGTGAAGGTCGACTGGCTGGGGGCTCCCTATTGCGCCTACCGCGGGGACGCCGCCGAGCACCATGTCGACTGCACGCTGCAGAGCAAAGGCAGCGTGTCGTTCGACAACCCGGCCTTTTTGCTGCGCGGCGACAAGACTCCGTCGGTCGAAGGCGTGACCCTGCGCGAAGTCCCGTATCGTTCACCGACTTGGCGGGCTTCCGCCCCTAGCCGCCAAATACCGCGAAATTTTTGCGCTTTGGCCGGCGCGCCAAAAAATGCGCCGCCCCCTTGCGCGGCCATTTTCGATGCGCATTGTGGTGGGGCCCGCGAGAGAAGCCGCCGAAAGTGGAGGCCGCGCTTGCTCCGGGTCGGGTGATGGCTCGAGGCAGATGCTGCCGGCGCGCCCGCGTTCGCCCGATGAATTTCGTCAAAGGAGAAGAACCATGCTCACGCGCTTCAGCGATTTCAACGATTGGCCCAGTTTTGGTTTTGCGGACTTCGGCAGGCAATATGGCGCGCACGCTCAGTTGCGTCGCGAGCTGGAGCGTCTGTTCAGCGAGGCCGAGCCCAGCGCGCCGGCTAGCGCCCCGTTGGGCTTCGAAGACGACGGCACCAACTTCGTCTTGCGCGCCGACGTCCCGGGGCTGACCGAAAATGACTTCGACATCAGCGTTGCCGGCAACACCGTCACGCTGCGCGGCGAGCGAAAAGTCGAGGTGCCGGAAGGTTACTCCACGCATCGCCGTGAGCGCAGCGCGGTGAAGTTTGCCAAGAGCTACCAACTGCCTACGCGCGTCGACGCCGACAAAGTGACCGCTACTCTGAAGCACGGCGTGCTCACTCTCACTCTGCCCAAGGTTGCCGAGGCTCAACCCCGGCAAATCAGCGTGAAGGCGGCCTGAAGCCCGCGCAGGAAGGAACTCACCATGTCGTTCTTCAATCTCTCTCGTTCCAAGGAAGACAAGCCCGTGTCTCAAGCCAATGAAAGCAACGCCACTGCCACCCGAGCCCGTCAGCTGGCACTGCCAGTGGACATTTACGAAGGCGCTGACGAGCTGCTGTTGCTGGCCGACCTTCCCGGCGTCGAGCCGGATGGTCTGACCGTGAGCTTCGAATCCCCTGAGCTTCGCATCGAGGGGCGCCGAGGCACCGGCGATACAGCCAGTGTGTACAGCCGCACGTTTCGCGTCAGTGAACAGCTCGACCCGTCCGGCATCAGCGCCGAGCTGAACGCGGGCGTGCTCAAGCTTCGACTGGCCAAAGCCGCCCACACCAAGCCTCGCAAGATCGAGGTCCGCGCGGGTTAACCGCATTCTCCCCAATCCTCCCCCGCACGGAGCCCGGTCCCAGACGGCGCAAGGCGCGAACACCGCGTCCTTGCGCCGTCGCCTTTTGTGCCATCCAGAGGCCGAGACCGCCGGTCGCTGGTTAGGCCTCACGAGCGACCATGCTAGGGTCGGGCGCGTCTCATGGCCCATCCCCTCGCTGGCAAATCCGCCCCTCCCGAGCTGCTGATCGACGTCGATCGCCTGACTGCGGCCTACTACGACAAGCGCCCCGATCCGGAGAATCCCGAGCAACTGGTCAGCTTTGGCACCAGCGGGCACCGGGGATCGCCGGAGGATGGCAGCTTCAACGAGCTGCACATCCGCGCGGTGACGCAAGCCATCTGTGAGTACCGCGCGAAGGCTGGCATCAACGGGCCGCTGTTCCTCGGCAAAGACACACACGCTGCCTCCGGGCCGGCGGAGCGCACCGCTCTCGAGGTGCTGGCCGCCAATGGCGTCGAAGTGTTGATGCACGATCGCTTCACGCCGACGCCCGCCATCTCGCACGCCATCCTGACTTACAACCGCGGCAAGACCTCACGGTTGGCCGACGGCATCGTGGTGACGCCCTCGCACAATCCGCCGCGAGACGGCGGCTTCAAGTACAACCCGCCGCACGGCGGGCCCGCCGATACCGACGTCACGGACGTGGTTCAGGCCCGCGCCAACGCGCTCATCAAGGCCAAGGGCAATGGCATCAAGAACCTGCCCTACGAAACGGCCAAGAACGCCGCCACCACCAAGCGCCACGACTTTCTCGGCGCCTACGTGGCCGACCTGCCCAACGTGGTCGATCTGGACGCCATCCAGGCCACGCGCTTGCGGCTCGGCGCCGACCCACTGGGTGGCGCCAGCGTCGACTATTGGGAGCGCATCGCCGACGACTACGACTTGGATCTCACCGTCGTCAATCCCAAGGTCGACCCGACGTTCTCGTTCATGAGCGTCGATCACGACGGCAAGATCCGCATGGATTGCTCCAGCCCCTACGCGATGGCCAAGCTGCTGGAGTTGCGGGCGAGCTATCAGGTGGCGTTCGGCAACGATCCCGACTCCGATCGCCACGGCATCGTGACGCCCAGCGCGGGTCTACTGAATCCGAATCACTATCTGGCGGTCGCGATTCAGTATTTGCTGACTCACCGCAAAGGCTGGAAAAAGACTGCGAAAATCGGCAAAACCCTGGTCAGCAGCCTGCTCATCGATCGCGTTACCAAGGATCTTTCGCGCGAGCTGTGCGAGGTCCCGGTCGGTTTCAAATGGTTCGTGCCCGGCTTGTCCGACGGCAGCTTTTGCTTCGGAGGCGAAGAGAGCGCGGGGGCGAGCTTCCTACGCATGGACGGCAGCGTTTGGACGACGGACAAGGACGGCATCATCCTCAACCTGCTCGCCGCCGAAATCACGGCCATCACCGGCAAAGATCCAGGGGAGCACTACGCCGAGCTGAGCGGCCGCCTAGGCGTGCCCCACTACACGCGCATCGACGCTCCGGCCAGCCCCGCCGAAAAAGCGAAGTTGAAGAAGCTCACCGCCAGCGCGGTTAAAGCGTCCGAGCTTGCCGGCGAGCCCATCCTGGGCAAGCTGACCGAAGCGCCCGGCAACGGCGCCGGCATCGGTGGGCTCAAGGTCACGACCGAAAACGGTTGGTTCGCCGCGCGGCCTTCGGGCACCGAGAACGTCTACAAAATCTACGCCGAGAGCTTTTTGGGCGACGCCCATTTGGCGCGCCTGGTGGAAGAAGCCAAGGGGCTCGTAGGCAAGGCGCTCGCGGGCTGAGCTCCGCCAGACACCCCACGCCGCGAAAAGCTAAGTGATTCCAAATGCTTACCAGGTACTGATCTGCTTCGTCTTGACACTATCAGTCGATAGGTTCATTCACCTATCAGTCGATAGACGGAGGAACCATGACCATGAGCCAGCAGTCCCAGGTAAGCCGGACCCAGTACCCGCTGCGAGCGCTTGTCGCGGTGGCAGGAGCGGCCTTGTTGTTCACGTTCGACCTGGTGGTCGGCTTCATCTTCATGGCGCTCGTGCCGCCATTCATCCCGGTCTACATCTGCGTGCTGTTCAGCGCGGCTTGCCTACTGGGCAACGCCCTGAAGTACGCAACCAGGGTTTCGATTCGTCAGCCGGCCGCTATGCTCAGGGCCGGCAAGTATGAAGAAAAAGTCTCCGAGCGGTCGTTCAGCGCGCGCGCGGCGTGAGCCCGATTCCGGCGCTCCGGCTCGGCGGGAAGAAGTGCTGGACGCCGGCCTGTCGTTGATTTCCGAGCTCGGCGTTGCGGGGGCGTCGCTGCGCAAGCTGGCGGCTCGGCTGGGCATGAGCCAGCCCAGCCTGTACCACTACTTCGACAGCAAAGACGCGCTGGTGCAGCAGATCATCGAACACTGCGCGAGCCGCATGCTCGAAGCGGCCCTCCACGTGCAATTTCCCCGCGGCGTCGAAGACGTTCCGCGTTTTGCTCGCGACGCGGCGCTCTCTCTGTGGGCCACCGATCATCACCCCCGCTTCGTCCGCTTCTTGTTCGTCGTCGCCATCGAAAGCCCCGAGCACCGGCTGCGTATTCAGCGCGTGTTCGTGGAGCGGCTCTATCCCGGGTTTGGCATGCTGGCAGACGCCTTCGGTCGGGACCCAGCGGAGCGCGAAGATTTGCGCCTGATGACCCGCACCATCGCCTACGCCATGGGTCTGGCGTTGATGGAAGAGCGTGCGCTGTTCGGCGCCGACGCGCCGAGCGCGGACGTGCTGCGCCTCGGCGATTTCATCGTTAAAGCCAGCGAGCGCGTGCTCGCCTCGCGCACCGCCCTCGGGCCAATTGCCGAGGCCAAAACCGACGATCGGAGCTAAGCTCCGCCCATGGCCGAGACCGTCTTCAGCAAGATCCTTCGCGGCGAAATCCCGTGCCACAAACTGTACGAGGACGCGCACGTGTTGGCGTTCTTGGACATCGCGCCGCTCGCGCGCGGGCACGCCGTCGTCATCCCCAAAGAGCCGGCAGTCACGCTCGACCGCTTGTCGGATGATTCTGCCGCGGCGCTCGGTCGCGCGCTGCCGCGACTATGCCGCGCGTTGATGGCGGCCACCGGCACACCGGAGTTCAACGTGCTGCAAAACAACGGGCGGCTGGCGCACCAAGCCGTCGACCACGTGCACTTCCACATCATCCCCAAGCCCAACGACGCCGAGGGCTTGGGCGTGAAGTGGCCCGCCGGCTCGCTCGATCACGGCGCGGCCGGGGCACTGGCTGCGCGCGTGCGCGAGCTCTGCCAAGGCTAGAAGAGAGCGGAATTCCCTGACTCGCTCAGCGCTGTCGCCGGAAGCGAACGAGGGCGGTCAGGCGCGTCGTTGGCGGTAGCGGCGGATCAGCGCGTTGGTGGAGCTGTCGTGCTGGAGGTTGGGCTCGCTGCTGGCCGAGAGCTCGGTAGCGATGCGTTTGGCCAGCACCTTGCCCAGCTCCACGCCCCATTGGTCGAACGAGTTCACGCCCCAAATCACGCCTTGAACGAAGACCTTGTGCTCATACAGGGCAACCAGCTTGCCGAGCACGGCCGGGGTCAGCGCATCGGCCAAGATGGTGCTGGTCGGGCGGTTGCCTTCGAACGTCTTGTGCGTCACGAGCGCATCGGGGACGCCTTCGGCTTTTACTTCGGCGGCGGTCTTGCCGAACGCCAGCGCTTCGGTTTGGGCGAAGAAGTTCGCCATCAGTTGGTCATGGTGCTCACCGAGCGGGTTCAAGCTCTTGGCGAAGCCGATGAAGTCGCAAGGGATGAGCTTCGTGCCCTGGTGAATCAATTGGTAGAAGGCGTGCTGGCCGTTGGTGCCGGGCTGCCCCCAAATGATGGGCCCGGTTTGGTAAGAGATGCGGTCGCCGTCGAGCGTGACGCTCTTGCCGTTGCTCTCCATGTCCAGCTGCTGCAGGTACGCGGGAAAGCGATTCAGGTACTGATCGTAGGGCAGCACCGCGTGCGACTCGGCGCCGAAGAAGTTGTCGTACCAAACGCCCAGCAAGCCCAGCAGAACCGGCAGGTTTTTCTCGAACGGCGCCGTGCGGAAATGCTCGTCCAGCTCGTGGAAGCCTGCCAGCATTTCGGAGAAGCGCTCGGGACCGATGGCCACCATGACGGCCAGGCCGATGGCGGAAGGGTAGCTGTAGCGGCCGCCGACCCAATCCCAAAAGCCGAACATGTTGGCAGTGTCGATGCCGAACTTCGCGACCTCGCTGGCGTTGGTCGACACGGCCACGAAGTGCTTGCGGACGGCAGCTTCGTCACCCAGCTTCTCCACGAGCCAGCTGCGCGCCGTCTTGGCGTTGGTCAGCGTTTCGATGGTGGTGAAGGTCTTGGAGCAGACGATGAACAGCGTCTCGGCTGCGTCCAGCCCTTGCACGGCTTCGGCAAAGTCGCTGGCGTCGACGTTCGACACGAAGCGGAAGTTCAGGCCGCGCTCGGAGTAGGCGCGCAGGGCGTCGTAGGCCATGGCCGGCCCCAAGTCGGAGCCGCCGATGCCGACGTTGACGATGTTCTTGATCGGCTTGCCGGTGTGGCCCAGCCAGGCGCCGCTGCGGACCCGCTTGGCAAAATCGCCCATTTTGTCGAGGACGGCGTGGACCTCGGGCACTACGTCTTGGCCGTCGACCATGATTTGCTTACCGCGCGGGGTGCGCAGGGCAACGTGCAGCACCGCGCGGCCTTCGGTGGTGTTGATCTTCTCGCCGGCGAACATGGCGTCGATGCGGTCGCGCAGACCCACCGCGCGCGCCAAGTCGAGCAACAGACCGAGCGTTTGCGCGGTGATGCGATGCTTCGAATAGTCGAGTAAAAGGCCGCCGGCTTCCGCGCTGAAGCGCTCGGCGCGGCCGGGGTCAGCCGCGAACAGCTCGCGCAAATGGACGGATTTTTGCTGCTCGAAGTGAGCGCTGAGGGCTTGCCATTCGGGGCGGGCGGTAAGCTTCACGGTGGCCATGCCCCTCCTTTAAAGCCAAACCTACGTAAACTCCAGCTCCGCGAGGATCGGCAAATGGTCCGAGGCCGAGGTCGAAAGCCCGGTCCTGACCACGTGAGCCGTTACCACCGAAAGACCGCCTCGAATCCACAGGCCATCCAGCGGGCGCAGCGGTAGCGCCGCCGGAAACGTGGCTTGAAGCTTGCCGGCGCGAACGAAGCCGGCCGGTTCCAAGAAGCGCTGCCCAAGCGAAGCCCAAACGTCGTTGAAGTCGCCGCCCACCACCACCGGTGTGTCGTGGTGCACGTGCGCGAACGGGTGACACGCCAGGAAACGTTCCAGTTGCGTGGCGCGCTCGGCGCCGGAGAGACCCAGGTGCAAGTTGAAGACGAGAACGGAGCGCGTCCCATGCTCGAGCTTGGCGTGGGCCCGCGTCTTGACTAGGCCGCGCTGCTTGCGCTTGCCGATCGTCAGATCGACGCGGTCCGAATCGGTCAAGGGGAAGCGGCTCAAGATGGCGTTGCCGTAGCCGCCTTCGCGGAAGCGATGCTCCGCACCAAAGGCGACGTGGCGCATCTCGAGCGCCTTCGACAGCTCCTCTACTTGCTTGTCCCGTCCGCAGCGGGGCATGTCCTCGGCCACCTCTTGCAAGAGCGCAAGGTCGGGCCGCAACGAGGCGAGCACCGAGGCCGTGCGCTCCAGGCGGTAGCGCCGGTCGACTCCCCCGATCCCCTTGTGAATGTTCCAGGTCACGACGCGAAGACGCATGGGCGAGCGACCGAGCATATCGAGGCGCGCCGCGCTAGGCTATGCTGCTCGTAGCCCGCTCGACTTTCTTGCCGCCCGCCTTCGATGACCGACTCCCCGCTCCCTGATTTGTCCGGCACCGTCGTGGCCGGCAAGTACCAAGTCGAGCGTCTGCTGGGGCAGGGGGGAATGGGCTCGGTGTGGGCGGGGCGGCATGTCACGCTCAATCAGCTCGTCGCCATCAAATTCGTCCACCCGAAGCTGGTGGGCAGCACCGAGGCGCGACGTCGCTTCGACAACGAAGCCAAGGCGGCGGCCCGAATCAAGAGTCGACACGCGGTCGCGGTCCAGGACGTGGGCGTGAGTGAGGCCGGGCAGCCGTACATCGTGATGGAGTACTTGGAGGGTGAGTCGCTCGAGCGCGCGATTCGCCGCCGGGGCAAGCTGCCCTTCAGTGAGGTCGTGCAAATCGTCGCGCAGAGCGCGCGCGCCCTATCCGCCGCGCACGACGCGCACGTGGTGCATCGTGATCTCAAGCCCGACAACATCTTCCTGGCGAAGGACAGCGAAGCGACCAAGCTCGGTTACAGCATCAAGCTGGTCGACTTCGGCATCGCCAAGGTGGTTCAAGACGAAGCCGAAACCGGCGCATCGGCGACCCAAGCCGGCATGGTGCTGGGCACGCCCCATTACATGAGCCCCGAAGCGCTCACGGCCACCGCGCCGGTCAGCGCCGCATCCGACATTTGGTCGCTAGGTGCGTGCGCGTTCGCAGCCGCCTGCGGTCGCGTGCCGTTCGAGGGCGACGCCATCGGCGACGTCGTGCTCAAGGTGTGCGCGGCGCCTTTGCCGGTGCCGTCCAAGCTCGACCCCAGCTTGCCCAAGGCTTTCGACGCCTGGTTCGCCAAGTGCTGCTCGCGCGACATCTCGGCCCGCTTCAAAACAGCTGCGGAAGCGGCCGACGCGCTGCTGCGGCTGGAAGAGTGGAGCCGCGCCGAGCGTGAAAACGTGGTCTACGAGTTCCGGCCGCTGCAGCCCAGCATCGCGCTGATGGATCTGTCCGACGAGGTGCAGCCCCCCAGCCGTGGGCGGATGCTGGCCGGCATGCTGGTCGGCGCATCGCTGATGCTGGGCGCGCTTGGCTTTTACGTCCAGAAGCGCACGCGCGAGGCGGACGAGCTGGTGCGCCAAAGCATCGCCAATGCGTCGGCGTCGGTCGAGGCTGAAAACGCTCGCAAGCTGAAGGCGGCCGAAGAAGCGTTCTGGGCGTCTCAAAAGGCCTCGGCTGCCGCCAGCGCATCCGCCGCGCCGCCGGCGGTCCGACCGGCCCGAAAACCCAAGCCCATCTCCACCGCACGGAAGTCCGTAGGTCAGTGATACT
>JBEQSW010000514.1:0-58071 GCA_040348565.1 Myxococcales bacterium
CCCGCCGCCAGCAGCACCCCCGCCGACGCCTCGGCGAAGCCGCGGCTGGTCGGTCGCGCGTCGAACCCGATCACGATCGGCGAGCCCGCGGCGGCTGGTTGCTCCTTCAAGTAGCTTGCGATGCCGTGGGCGGTGCGGAGCACGACCGCCAGATTCATGCGCCCACTGCCCGCCCCCACCGCGCCACGCAACCCGGCGGTGCCGAAGCTCAGCGGCTGCAGCCGCTCGTCGAGCGCGGCAACATCACCCGCTGCCACCAGCGCCGACAGCTCGGCGCGCGTGTCCGGTTCGGGATCCCCGTCAATCCAGGCCTTGGCCAGGGCCAACAGCTCGGACGCGGCCCGCGTCATGCGCGCTTGACCAGCTTCTCGGCGAGGCCGGTGTCGTATTCGCCAGCGGTAAATTCGGGCGTGGCCAGCACCTGCCGCAAGAACTGCAAATTCGTCACGCGATCCGCCTTCGGTCCGACCAAACGCAGTTGCGTGGCAGAAAGCGCGCGATCGAGACGTGCCACCGCTTCGGAGCGATCCCGGCCGAAGGCGATGATCTTGGCCAGCATCGGATCGTAGTGGGACGTGACCTCCGAGCCCTGCTCCACACCGGAATCGACGCGAATTCCCTCCCCGCTCGGCCAGGTCAGCGCCTCGATGCGCCCGGGTTGCGGTAGGAAGCCACGGCCGGGATCTTCGGCGTACACCCGCGCCTCGATGGCGTGTCCTTGCGAGGTGGCGGCGAGCACCGCAGCCTGCAAGCGTTCGCCGGCCGCGATTCGCAGCTGCTGCTCGACGAGATCGAGGCCGGTTACGGCTTCTGTCACCGGGTGCTCGACTTGCAGGCGAGCGTTCACCTCCAGAAAGAAGAGCTCGCCAGCCGCGTTGGCCACGAACTCGACCGTGCCGGCGCCGCGGTAGCCGGCGGCCTTGACCACGGCGAGCGCGGAGGCGTGCAGGGCGCGCCGCCGCTGGGCCCCGGCCTCACCTTCGAAAAACGCGGCCGGCGACGGCGATTCTTCGATGATTTTCTGGTGGCGGCGCTGCACGCTGCATTCGCGCTCCCCCAGCGCCACCGCTTGGCCGTGCTCGTCGCACAGCACCTGCACCTCGATGTGGCGCGGACCTTCCAGGTAACGCTCGAGGTAGATGCGCTCGTCGGCGAAGGCGGCTTTGCCGCGATCGGCGCAAGTCTGCGCGGCGCGCCCCAGCTCGACCGGCCCGCGTACGACTTGCATGCCGATGCCGCCACCGCCACCGGCCGCTTTGATCAGGATCGGATAGCCGATCCGCTCCGCTTCTTGACTCAGGCGCTGGGGATCCGTAGGCGACACGGGGCCGTCGCTGCCGGGCGGAGGCGCTGCACCGACCGAACGCGCGACGGCGCGCGCCCGCAGCTTGTCACCAAAGGCTTCCAAGGCTTCGGCGGGCGGACCAATGAAGACGATGCCCGCCTGTCGCACCCGCTCCGCGAAGGCGGCGTTCTCGCTGAGCAAGCCGTAGCCCGGATGAATGGCATCCGCCCCGCTGTCGAGGGCGGCCTGTAGCACGCGCTCGGCGTTCAGATAGCTCTGTGCCAGCGGCGGCGCGCCGAGGCGAAATGCCTGATCCGCCGCGGCCACGTGCGGCGCCGTGGCGTCCGCGTCGGAAAACACCGCCACGCTCTCGATGCCCAGTCGTTCCAGGGTGCGAAACACGCGACCGGCGATTTCGCCGCGGTTTGCCACGAGCACGCGCTTGAACATGCCAGAACTATAGAAGCAAAACCGCGGCCGAGACGGGGGTAGTTTTAGGATTTTTCTCGAGCCGCGTCTCTTTCGCGCTTCTTCCGCACGAGATCTTCGGCGATCGCCAGCTGGCCGCAAGCGGCCGATACTTCGTCGCCGCGGCGCGTGCGGACGAAGCAGCTGAGGCCGGCTTCGGACAGCACACGCTGGAACGCGGCGACGCGCGCGCCGCTCGGCGCCTTGAGCTCGGAGGCGCTGATCGGATTCATGGGGATCAGGTTCACCTTCACCCGCAAGCCGCGCAGCAGCTGGGTCAGCTCGCGCGCTTCCGCCTCGCCGTCGTTGACGCCGTTCATCAGCGTGTACTCGATGGTGATGCGGCGGCGTTGCGGCAACGGGTACTCGCGCAGGGCGCGCATCAGCTCCACGATCGGGAACTTGCGGTTCATGGGCATGATGCGGTCGCGGATCACGTCGTTGGGCGCGTGCAGCGACACCGCCAGCCCCACTTTTCCGCCGAAATCGGCGCCCAAGCGGGCGATACCCGGCACCAGGCCCACCGTGCTCACGGTGATGCGCCGTGGGCTCATGCCGCGAGCTGCGGGATGGGTGAGCAAGCGAATCGCGCGCGCGGTTTCGTCGTAGTGATGAAGCGGCTCGCCCATACCCATGAAGACCAAATTCTTGATCTCTTCGTTGGGCGTCAGGTGAGTCTTCGAAATCAGCACCTGCGCGACGATTTCCGACGCGGTCAGGCCGCGCTGCAGGCCCGCCTGCCCGCTGGCGCAAAAGACGCAGCCCATGGCGCAGCCGTACTGCGTCGAGACGCACAGCGTGATGCGCGCCTTCTCGGCCGCTCCCGGGGCGCGCGCCTCGGCGTCGTCCTCGTCGTCCTCCGGAGCGGCGGAAGCATCCGCGTCGGCGCCGGCCAAGTCGGTCATGGGAATGATCACGCACTCCACGCGCGCCCCCTGCCCGAGCTCGAGCACCAGCTTGCGCGTGCCGTCGGCGGCCGCGTGCACCTCGGCCACCTTGGCCGGGGGCGCGAACCCGTCGGCCTTGAGCCGCTCACGCAACGACTTCGACAGATCGGTCATCTGGTCTGGGTCGAGCACGCCGCGCTCGTGAATCCAACGGAAGATCTGTTCGGCGCGAAACGGCTTCTCGCCGAGGCCCGCCATCGCCTCGCGCCACTCTTCGGGCAGTCGTCCCACCGGGTCCACGGTCGTCACTGTTCGCGCTCCTTGGCTTCGTTCCAGTAGCCATCCAGCGTTTCCAGCGGCAAACCGCGGGTTGGCTTGCCCTTTTCGTCGCGCGGGAAGCCGCCGTGCCGTTCTTTCACGCGCGCCTCGACGTGGGCAAAGCGGCCGGCAAAGCGATCGGCCGTTTTGCGCAGCGCCAGCTCCGCGTTCACGCCCTGATGCCGCGCGAAGTTGACCAGCGCGAACAGCACGTCGCCCAGCTCGCTTTCGATGCGCTCTCGACAGCCGCCTGCCACTGCTTCGTCGAGCTCTCCCAGCTCTTCACTCACTTTGTCGCGCGAGCCGCGCGCGTCGGGCCAGTCGAAGCCGACGCGGCTCACCTTCTCGCTCATGCGCTGCGCGCGCGCCAGCGCCGGAAACGCTTGGGGCAAGCCGGCCAAGACACCGCGGTCACCGTACTCCTGAGTCTTGATCTTGTCCCAATTGGTCACGACCTCTTCGCTGCCGCTGATCTCGGTCTCGCCGAAGACGTGGGGGTGACGGCGCACCAACTTTTCGACGATGGCGCGCACCACGTCGTCGGGTCCGAAATTGCCGTCCCGGCGCGCCAGCTCACCGAGGAACACCACCTGCAGCAACAGATCTCCCAGCTCGTCCTTCAGGGATTCGGGCCGGCCGGAATCGATGGCGTCGATGACCTCGCACGCCTCTTCGAGCACGTACTGTCGCAGTGAAGCGTAGCTCTGCTCGCGATCCCAGGGGCAGCCGTCCGGCGCCAGCAATCGCCGCATGATCGCCACCAGGCGCGGGTAGCTTTCGCCACGCTGCTCGGCCAGCGCGGGGCTTTCGGGAAGGTCGAAGCTTTCGCCCATGCGCGCGCTCTAGCACGCCCGGGAAGGGTCGGGCATGCTGCCGGCATGTCGGAATCGTCTGCCCCCGAGCTCTTGGTCAAAGATCAGGGAGCCGTGCGCCTGATTCGGCTGCAACGGCCCGCCGCCAAGAACGCCCTCACGATGGAGCTCATCGCGTCCCTCGACGCCGCTCTGTCGAGCGCGAACGGCGACAAGTCGGTGCGCGCCGTCGTGCTCTCGGGCACGCCGGGCGCGTTCTGCTCCGGAGCCGACCTGCGTTGGCTGGGCAAGGCGGTCGAAGGCGGAGAGCCGGTGCGTCCCATGTTGGAGCGCTTCCAAGCCTTGACCCTGGCCATCGTCGGCTTAGAAAAGCCGGTCGTGGCCGCCGTCACCGGGCCCGCGGTGGGCTTCGGCGGAGATCTCGCCCTGGCCTGCGACTTTCGGGTCTTCGCCGAGTCGGCGTACCTGCAGGAAAAATTCGCGGCGGTAGGTCTGATGCCAGACGGGGGCGGTAGCTATTTTCTGACGCGGCTGTTGGGCATCGCACGAGCGCTGGAAATGTTGATGCTCGGCTCGCGCATCGATGCGGCCCAAGCCGTGTCGCTGGGCCTTGCTACCAGCATGACGGCCGACGCCGATACCGAGGCCGCAGCCCTGGCCCTCGCCGGCACCCTCGCCAACAATGCGCCGCTGGCGTTGGCGCGCATCAAGCGCGCGGTGCACGCCGACGGCGCCGAGCTTCGCGCCGCGCTGGCACGCGAATGCGAAGGCCAGCTTTCGCTCTTGGCCAGCGCCGACGTCAAGGAAGGCGTTCGCGCTTTCCTCGAGCGACGCGCGCCGGTGTTTCGCGGCGAGTAGCGCCGCCCGCGCCGCTTCAGAACAAGTAGCGTTCGCCGGAGTCGCACAAGATGGTGACGACGTTGCCGGACTGCAGCTCGTTGGCCGCTTCGAGCGCGGCGTGAACGTTGGCGCCCGAAGATGGCCCCACCAGCAGGCCCTCTTCCCGGGCTAGACGGCGAGCCATGCGCTCGGCTGCGACGTCGCTCACTTCGATGATCTTGTCGATCACGGAGCGGTCGAGGATCTCCGGGACGAAACCGGCGCCCAGGCCCTGAATGCCGTGCATGCCAGGCGGCTTGCCCGACAAGACCGCGCTGCCCGAGGGCTCCACCGCGAACACTTTCACCTGATTGCCGAGCTTTTTGCGCAGCGCGCGCGAAACGCCGGTGATGGTGCCGCCGGTGCCGACGCCCGCCACGAAGCCGGCCAGGTTGCCGCCGACCTGCTCCAGGATTTCGAGCGCGGTGCCGTGCTCGTGACTTTCGGGGTTGGCCGAGTTGGTGAACTGGCTTGGCATGAACGAGGACGGCGTGTCAGCCAGCACCCGGCGCGCGCGGCTGACTGCGCCAGCCATGCCTTCGGTAGCGGGGGTGAGCACGATTTCGGCGCCGTAGGCGCGCAAGATGTAGCGCCGCTCGAGGCTCATGTCCTCGGGCATCACCAGCACGCAGCGGTAACCGCGTACGGCGGCGATCATGGCCAAGCTGATGCCGGTGTTGCCGCTGGTGGCTTCGACGATGACCGAGCCGGGCTTGAGCGCGCCGCTCTTTTCGGCGGCGCTGATCATCGACAAGGCAGGCCGGTCCTTCACGCTGCCGGCCGGGTTCATGTACTCGACTTTGGCCCAGATGGTCGCGCCGCCCTGGGGGCTGATGCGCCCCAGCCGCACCAGCGGGGTCTTGGCGATCAAGCTCAGGGCGTCGTCTGCGACGCGTAGTCCGCTCTCGGTGATCCGACTGGAAGCCTGCTTGTCCATGGGCTCTGCCAGACTAGCTCAAGATTGAGCCTGCGCCGACGGCAACGCGCACGCGCTCACCAAGAATGTTCAGCTCCGCGTGCGACTCGAGAGCCGACGTCGAAATACTGGCCAGAAGCCTGGCGCCGCCCGGCGTTTGGTGCGCGCTGGACACCCGGCCTGCGACGCTGCCATCCGCGGCCAGCACGTCTTTCGCCGTCACGTCGGCGCCGAGCAGCGCTGGGCCCGCGTCGAGCGCGACCAAGCGACGCTTCACCTTGCCACGCATGTCCTGCATGCACACGACCTCTTGCCCGAGGTAGCAGCCCTTCGTCCAGGACACGGCGATGCGATCGAGCGAGGCTTCGTGCGGATTGTCGCGTTCATCGAAGTCGACGCCAAATACGCCCAGCCCATGCTCGGCGAGCAGCTCGGCCGCGTCTGGCAACGAGCCGTTCGCTCGTGGCGCAAGCGTGAGCTTGGCCTGTAGCGGGCCGAGCGAAAGCTCACCGTGCGCGAGCGCCTCCGCGTCGCTCGCCGCGGGCTCGAGCTCGATGCGCCAGGCGAGCGGCTCCGTGGACAGCTCGAGCTCGGCGTCTTCCATGACCAAATAGCGATCCAGAAGGTCGCGCACGGCCCCGCCCCGCCCCGGGGCGACCCCCAGCCACAGCCGGCTGCCGTCGTCGACCAAGAAGGCGTCCGTGACGATCTTGCCTTGCTTGGTCAAGAGCAAGCCGTACTGCGCCTTGCCCACCGCCACGGCGGTAACGGCGCACGTCAACAAGCCGTCGAGCCAGGTCTTGCGATCGGCGCCGCGCACGAGCAACGTATCGCGCGACAGAGCGTAGGCGGCGCCGGCAGCCGAGCCCGTGCTTTCAACCATCGACCGGCACGCCTTCGTCGACCATGGGGTAGATCGCGCCTTCTTTGAGGGTCAGCTCGTGCTCGCTCTTGTCGAGCTTCTTGACCAGGAGGGTGATGCCGGTAGCCGCATTGGCGTTGATCTGGCTCTGGGCCTCGCCCTCCGCCATGGTCTTGACCAATTTGCCCTGAATCTTCAGCAATTGATCGCCTCGAGTCAGCCCGGCGCGAGCGGCCGGCGACTCGCGCAACACGCGCGTGACCACCACTTCTTCGCGTCGCAGCTCATAGAACAAGCCGATGCCCAGCCGACCGTGCGCCGGCTCCGCGATGAGCTTGAGCTCGGCGCCGCTGTTGCAGTTGATTTGCACCGGTGCCTCGGTGGAAACCTCCGAGCGCAGGTCAGCCACTTCAGCCACGCAGATCGGGTGGTTGTTGATGGGGTTGCTGTCCCAGAGCTCGACCCGGACCCCGGCGCCGGAGCGCAGGTGGTAGTTGGCCTTCCGTTGATCGGGCCAGCTCGGGGTCAAGGTGTTGCTCTGCACCGGCGTTTCCAAGATCACTTTGCCATCGACCATCAGCTTGGCGAACGCGTCCGGCAGCGAGCCTCCGACCGAGTCCCAGTTGCGGCCGTCGCGCGTGCGCGTCGGAATGACCGCGCCGGCAAACTTGAGAAACACCAGGTCATCGGGCGGCGGCGGAGTGAGCGCTATTTGCCCCGGCGGCGTTCGCACCGGGGTTTCGAGCTGGGGATAGACCGCGCCGCAGCCCAGCAGGCCAAGCGCCACGAGCAGCAAAGACTTCGTCATCAAGCCGCGGACTTTAGCCGCGCTCGGCGCCTCGTTCAATTCCACACGCTATCGCTACATCGTCACGGTAACGCAGCCAATGGTCGAGCATGCCTTGCATGGCGCTCAGCACCGCCTCTTGGCGCGAGGGTGCCTGCACGTGGTCCAGGATGGAGCGCCAAGCGGCGGCGCGGTGACCGCCCTCGACGTGGCGATGGGCGCGCGTCAGCGCCAGGGCTTCGAGCGGCAGGCCATAGTGCCGGACCAGCGGGTGGTCCTCCAACGCAGGGGTCGGTCGACGTGGGGCCGTGGGCGAGAGCTCACCGCGGTCGAATTTAGTCCCTTCCAGGAACAAGGTGGTGACGGCGGCCGCCACGTCCCACGCCGCCTCCACCGTGCAGCGGTCCAGAAATGCGCGATAGGACGCTGCGGCCGGTAGCAGCTCCACGTGTTCAAAGCGCGAAAGATCCATGCGAAGGCCGCGCGGGTACTCGAGAAACAGCTCGGGATGCGGCCGACCGGCCCCCAGGCGGCCTGTCTCCTCTTCGAACACGTTCTCGATCAGGTCGCGGCGAACCTCTGCGATGGGGCACGTCACATAGGCGCGAGCTACGAGCACCGGAAAGTCCCGAACGTAGGTGGCGTACTCCTGCTCGAGGTGGATGTGGAGGCGCTCGCGCGGCACCTTGCCCTCCGTAAAGTACGGCCAAGCCCAGTGCTCCTTGGCCTCCATCACTCCCAACAGTGCTTCGGTGAAAGCTTCGCGATCCATGTCATTTGTGATGGTAGTTGCTGGTTGGCTAAGCGGCCAAATCTCGCTCTCGGCGCTGGGGCGCGACGTGACACTTTTCAAATGTTTCTAGTGGCGGGCGGTGGCGTCTCGCTGGCCGCGGGGAGATAGCGACGAAGCTACGTGCGGAGGAGCGCTCCGAGCGGTATGCTTCTCGAAGGCGTCCGGCTTTCACCCACCGGGCCCTCACCCCAAGACCATGGCACGCATGTTCGGCTTTATCGGAAACCGCGCCGACCTGGGAGCGCGGGTGCTGGAAGCGAATCGGACCTTGCTCAAAGCCCGCCGCACGGAAGGCGAGCCGCTCGGCTGGGGGCTCGGCTTTTTTCAATCCGGCGAGGTGCTCTTGCGCCGTCGTCCCATCGACGATCGCGCCGAGATCGATCTGGTCGAGGCGGCGGAAGACGTCCGCACCGACGTGATGATCGGCCATGTCCGGCGCGCCAGCGTCGGCGCCCTGCGCACGGAAAATACGCATCCGTTTCGTTACCGGGCTTGGTTGTTCGCCCAGACCGGCACCATCGTCGGCTTCGAGCGCCTTCGCTCGCGTCTGCTCGAGTCGCAGCCCGAGTTTTTGCGGCGCAACGTGCGCGGCGAGACCGACAGCGAGTGCTTCTTCTATTTGTTTCTGTCGTTCTTGCACGATGCCGGTCACCTGGACGACGCGCACGTCCAAGGCGATCACGTCGCAGCCGCGCTGCGCGCGTCCATCGCTCTGGTCGACCGGCTGTCGGCCGAAGAAGGCCACGGCGAAAACACCGGTGACATCCTGGTCACCAACGGCGAGCAGCTGATCGCGGTCAACCGCACCGGCTCGACCGTGTTCCGCCGCTGGAAAGGTCGCTTCGAAATGGAAGAGCTGCTGGGCGAAGAGGGCCTGCGCAAGGCTCGCATCCCCAGCATCGAAAGCTCCTGCTTTTCGCTGTTGGCGTGCGACGTCGACGCGGTGCCGCCGGGCTTTCAGTCGCCGCCGTCGCGCTCCATCGTGCACCTGAGCCGCAGCGACGAACCGCGTATCGAGCCGCTGTGAAGCCGGGCGCCTGGGCGCCGCTGTTGGCCATCGTGTTGGCGCTCGGCTGCGCCGGCTCGGAGCGTGGCCCGACCTTTGCCACCTCCGCGAGCTTCGACGACGCGCCGCGCAAGCCGCCGAGTTTTGCGGCAGAGCCGGACCCGCCGCCGCCGGAGTCGGCCAACGTGCAGTCGCGCGGCGACGACTCCGCCGCCGCGCGCCGCGTGCTGGTGCCGCTCGACTCGGAGACCGCTCGCGACGTCGTCAGTCGTTTCTTCGTCGCAGTCTTGCTCGAGTCGAGCCGGGAGCTGTCGCCGCTCTTGGCGGCCCAAGCTTTGGTGGTGTCCGAAGGTAGCCGGCAACCGGCGGCGGCCGTGTGGCGCGCTCGCTTTGCCCAGCTGGACTACACCAGCCTGAGCGGGCGGATCGTGGCTGCACCCCAAACCCTCCGCACCTACACCTTCGCCAGCGCCGCGCGCGCCAAGCGCGACGGCGTGCCGCCTCCGCTCACCGCGACCGAAGTCGTGGTCGTTGCCCACCCAGGCCTGTCGTGGGCCGGAAAAACCCGGCTATTCGGCGATGAGCTGGCCTTCCGGCTGCGCCCCAAGGCGGAGGTCCCAGGCTACGAGATCGCTGAAATCGTGGAAGACTTTCGGCTACCATGAGGGCTTGGGCCTCGTTCGGCCCACGAGGGAAACCCCATGGTCATGCCGCAAGCGATGGCAAGCTCGTGTCCGCAGTGCGGCGCCGACGTGCGTACTTCGGGCGCGCGCTGCAAGAGTTGCGGCTTCTGGCTGCCCGCGGCCCCAGCGCGCCGCACCGGACCGCCCACGGCCCGCCCCGCGCCCTGGAAGGACGATTCGCGGCGCACGATGGTCGTGGTGCTGTCCGTGGGAGCTTTCGTGGTGCTCGGGCTGGTGGCAGCAGGCTCGATGCTCTTTCTCCGGCGCAGTCAGCAAGCGAGCGCACCGCCACCGGTCGCGGCCGCGCTGACGGCCGCCACCGCGCCCGCGCCGCCACCGCGGCTAGAGCCCGGCGTGTTGCTGGCCGCCGCTCGACGCGAGGCTAGCGCTTGGCACCGTGACGCGGTCTTCGTCGGCATGAGCATGGGTCCGCTCGATGCGCGGGGCGTCGCCGTCGACGGCAAGGTCGAGATCACCTTCGCCAAGCCGAGCGGGCATCGCATCGTGGGCGGGGCCGAGGCGAGCAACGAACGGCTCGTCCTCAGCTCTCGCGACGGCACGCTGACGAAAAGCGAAGAGCGCACCGCAAAGGCGCGCATTGCGCCGGAGCCGAATTGCCTGTTCGAAGACGCCTGGAGCTCCGCGCAACGCGCCGGCGCCGATGCCAAAGCTGGGCTTTCGCTGCGCTACGGTTGGAACGACAAGCAGGGACGACCCATCTGGGAGGTCGTGGGCGATGATGGCCAGGTGCTGCGGCGCCTGGACGGCGTGAGCTGCAGCATCTTGACTCGCTAGACGCGAACCGCGAACGCCCCGCAGCGCGCTCTACATGCCCGAGAGGATGTGGAACGACTCGCCGTTGCGCACGAGCTCGAGCCGATTGTCGGCGACCCGGCGACGCCACACCTCGTTGGGTGCGGTGCTGGTGCTGGTGCTGCCGGGCACGACTGGACCCGGCACCTTGTAGCTGGCGCTGTAGGTGTAATCGACGAACACCTGATTGCTGCGCCCGATGCTGATGTCCCGATAGAAGATTTCGTAGCGGATGGCGGTCGTCTTGGCGAACTCGTTGTGGAGGTAGGTCTTGAGACCGTCCAAGTCGAGATCGTCGCTGGTGTCGACGGTACCGCCGTCTTCGTAGTACTTGGGGTCCGCCATCTTCAACAGCAGGTCGGTGTTGCGGCGCTCGACGGCGTGCCGGTAGTCCTCGCAGTACGCGATGACGTCACGGTTGAAGTCCGAGTCCTCCACTTGCGTGTTCGGGATGTAGTCGTGGTTGCAGCCGACGAACGTCAGCAGCGCGAGGCCTGAGCAGAGCTTGAGGGAGGCGGACAAGGGCATCACAGGGGGTCAAAACGCCGGGCGAGAACGGGCTATTCCGGCGGGCGCACAGTGCCAAAACCCCCCGGGCCGGGCAAGCCAGCTGCTCGGCAGAAAGCCTGAAGGGCACGAAAGCCGATATTTTCCGGCTCCAGGCCCAGGCGGCGCGCGCTCGTCAGGAGCTCGTGGTCCAGCAGCGGGCCGGCCGGGGCGGCGGCGAGCAGCAGCGCAAAGCCCCCGGATTCCGGCCCCTTCAGGCCCTGAGCCGCGAGCGCTCGCTCCGCGGCTGTTCCGGCCAGCTCGGCCGCCACCACGAGCAGCGCGTCGGCGTCCCCGGCCGCGATCCAATCCCCTGCGACCTCGAGCGCCTCGATGGCCGCCTGCGGACCGGCCCCCACTGCGTGCGACAACGCGCCCAATCCAAACGCGATGGCGACGTGCCCTGCCCCGGCGTTCGGCGAGGTGCCGGGGAAGCGACGCGGCTCCGCATGCTCGGGGCCACGCGCGAGCAGCCGGGCACCGAATTCGGCGTTGGCCTGCAACGTTGCGCCGACGCTACCAACTACCACGCCGGTGCGCGCGCGGTCATAGCCGACGCCTCGCTCGGCGGCGTCTCGCAGGGCCTCGGCGGCGGCCGCGACCGCCAACTCGGACAACATGTCGGAGCGCGGCAAGCGTTCGCTCGGCGCGACCAGCAAGCCATTCAAGCGCGCTAGATCGAGCTCACGGCAGGCGGAGCCCGCCGCGACCAGGTACACCGGGCGCCGCGCGCGCTGCTGCGTGGGTGCCGCGCGACGCGACAGAACCAGCGCCGCGTTCGCGCCACCGAAGGCGGTCGACAGCTTCAGGCAATGCTCAGCGGGGTAAGCCTGGTTTTGGTCCAGCAAGCGCGCGGGCAGCTCGGGCATGGGCGTGCCGGAGCTGGCGGAAGCCGGCAAGATGCCGTTTTCGAGGCCCGAAAGGGCCGCCAGCGCTTCGAGCGCACCGGCGGCGCCGAGCGTGTGACCCACCACGGGCTTGAAGGCGTGCAGGCAAAGCTCCGTCGCGCCGGCGCCGAATACTCGTCGCAGAGCCGCCGCCTCTGCCGCGTCGTTGAACGAGGTGCCAGTGCCGTGCACACTGACGAAGTCGACGTCCGCGGGCGTGAGTGCGGCGTCGGTCAGAGCGGCCGTTGCCGCGCGCGCCAAACCCTCGCCGGAGCGATCGGGCGCGGTGATGTGAACGGCGTCGGTGCTGGCCCCGAAGCCGCGGACGTGCCCGAAACGAGCTTGCGCCTCGCCAGTCAGGGCCATCAGCGCCACCCCTTCGCCGAGCGCCATGCCGTCGCGCTCGGCGCGAAAGGGCCGGGGTTGGCCGCTACTGGTGGCTTTGAGCACGTCGAAGCCGGCACCCACCCAATCGCTTTCCGCGTCGTAGCCACCCGTGATCACGAGGTCCACCTCGTCGAGCTCGAGCCAGCGCAGCCCGAGCCCGATCGCAAGCGTCGAGGATGCGCAGGCGGCGTACAGCGATACCAGGCGCTCGGGTGGTCGTCCCAAGCTGGCTGCCACCGCGTCCAACGCCGCAAAATACGCGCTTTTCTGCCAATCCGGGTGGCCTGCGGGCGCATCGGCGGCGAGGGCTCGCTCTAGCGCGGCGAAGCCCCCGCTCGATGTGCCGACGATCACGCCCACTCGCCGACGCCGCCAGCTTGGGTCGTATTCGCTCAGCTGCTCGGCAAGCTGGCACAGCCCCAGCTCCAACAACGCACGCGGTCGCTGGACGCGGTCCGCGTCACAAGCCGCCACGCGAGCGAATGGCTTGCCTCCCACGCGCGTTGCCCAGGCGTGCCGCGGCCGCTCACCGGGTCCACCGACGTCGAAGGCGGCGCGCCCCACGCCCAGGGCCGATGCGGCGGCAAAAGCAACGATCGCCGCCACGCCTCACTCCTCCCGGCCGACGCGGCCACAGAGCGTGGCCGAGAACGACGCGCCCGAACCCGACAGCACCAACACCCGCTCGAGCTCGCCCGAAGCCACGCGCTCCACCGCTACCGCGAACGCCACTGCGCCGAGCGCTTCGTGGTAGCCATGCTCGCGGGCTAGATCCGTGCGCGGCACCGGGCCCCAAGCGGAGGCGTCGAGCGCCTGGCGAAGCTCGGCACCGGCAACACCGAGCACGACTCCGTTGCTCGAATTCAGGTCCGGCTCGGGCACCCCGGCCAAGTCGGCGCCCGTCCCGAGGTGCCCGGCGTAGCGGCCGAGCACCTCCGCCAGCAAACGCCCGGCCGCCCGCGCCTGCGAAAGCTCGGCCAACAGCGTAAAACCTGCGCCTTCGCCGCGAGCTACGGCGCCAAAGCCATTGGGATCGAGCAACGGTCCGAGCACCCGCTCGACAATCACGTCGCGCGGCGCAATCGCGCCCGCAACGACCTGTGCGGCAACCCCGAGCTCGATCAGCTCGCAGGCGGCGGCAAAGGCTGCCTCCCCACTTTGTGCCAAGGCGCTCACGGCAAAGACGGGGCCGCTCAAGCCCGCGTAAACCGAGGCATTGCCGGCGGGCGCCGACGGCACCAAATGCGGAAACTCGGCAGGCGGCACGTGGCGGGGTCCCCGCTCATGACCGCGCGCAAGAAAAGCCATCGTGCGCTCGACGTTGCCGAAAGCGGTTCCGAGCACCAAGCCCGTCTGCCCCGGGAGGTGCTCGCTGACACGCGCCGCCCCTACCGCCGCCAGCGCCGAGCCGGTGTCGAAACGACGCGAGCGCTCGGTGTCGAGCAGCTTTTCGGCCTCGGCGGCGGGGCCGAGCCAGCACGTGGCCGCTACCGCCACCCGCGTCGACACCTCGGGCGGGGTGGGCCGAGGCCGCGCGCGCTCCGAGAACGCCAGCACGCAGCTCATGCCGCCGAACCCGAAGGAGCTGGAAAGCGCCGTCGACAAGCGCTCTGCCCGTCCGAGTGGGCCGACGTGCCGCAACCCCGGCAATTCGGGCTCGACCAAACCAACTCCGGGCAGAACTTGGCCGCGAGCGACCGAAAGCACGGTCAGCGCGGCTTCGATGGCGCCGGCAGCGCCCAACGTGTGCCCGAGCTGGGCCTTCGAGCTCGATACCCAAGTTTGGGAATTTGCTCCGAAAATGTCGAGCAACGACCGAGCCTCCATGGCGTCGTTTTGTGGCGTACCGGTGCCATGGGCGTTGACGTAGCCGACGTCCGCGCAGGCGACGCCCGCGCGTGCCAGGGCGCTGCGTAGCAATTGGCTCGGCCGAGCACCGCTCGGCTCCGGGTGCGTGATGTGATGCGCTTCGGCGCCTACGGCGTAGCCGTCGAACCAGGCCAACACATCGACGCCGCGAGCGAGGGCCGTGTCTTCGCGCTCGAGGACCAGCACCGCCGCACCTTCCCCCAAGTTGAGGCCCGCACGGCTGCGATCGAACGGGCGACACAACGCCGGGTCGGTCGCGCCCAGGGCGTTGAAGCCGAGGAGCGTCAAACGGCACAGGCCATCGGCGCCTCCCGCCAGAACGAAGTCGACCTCTCCACGCGAAAGCCAAGCCGCCGCTTGCACGAGCGCGATGGCGCCGCCGGAACAGGCGCTGCAGATGCTGCGCGTCACCCGCGCGCCGCCGACCGCTTCCGCCACTCGCGCCAGGCTGGCAGAAAGCGGGTAGCTCAGGAGCTCGCCCGCACGCGCGGGGGCCAGCTCCGCCAGCTCGGGGCTGGACAGCAAGCTTTCGGTTTCGAACATGCCGCCGGTCGTGCCGCCGAGCACGACCCCTAGCCGCGCGCCCGGCGGCAAGTGCGCATTTTCGGCCGCCTCTCGCGCCGCCGCGACCGCCATCGCGTCAGTACGCGAAAAGCGCGCGCGCTCTGAGGCGGGCGCGATGTCGGCGATGGACAGGCCGCGCACTTCGCCGACCAGCTTGGAACGGACGTCGCCAGCTTCGAACAACTCCAGCGGACGCAAACCGCGTTCGCCCGCCACCACGGCGCGAAAGGTCTCGTCCGCCGTCTGTCCGAGCGCGGACACGAGCCCGACACCGCTCACCGCGATGCGCGGAGCCCGCACGAGCCTCTACCCCGCCTCTGGCGCGCCGGTGGCGGCGCCGGCGCGCTGCAAGAACTCCGCGATCGCGTTGACCGACGCGAAGATGGCGCGCCCGGCCTCGCCCTCCGGCACGGCCACGCCGAAACGCTCTTCGATGGCCATGGCCAGCTGCAAGGCGTCGAGCGAATCGAGCCCGAGGCCTTCGCCGAACAACGGCGCCGCGTCGTCGATGTCAGCTTCGGTTTTTCCGCGTAGGTCCAGCTCTTCGATCAGCGCTCGCTTGATGCGCTGGTTGAGCTCACTGGTCGTGCTCAAACCCGCACCTGCTTGGTGATGGCCGCGACCACGTCGGCGTCTCTCACGCCGTCTACCTCGGCGCGGTACGACAGCACCAGGCGATGCCGCAGGGCCGGTAGCGCCACGAACAGCACGTCTTGCACGTCGGCGGCGGCTTCGCCTTGCATGGCGGCGTGGGCCTTGGCCGCCAGCACCAAGGCCTGGCTACCGCGCGGCCCGGAGCCGAAGCGCACGTAGTTTTTGACCTCGGCCAACGCCGTATCCCCCGGACGCGTGGCGCGCGTGAGGCGCACCGCTAGCTCGACCGCGGCCTCCGTCACCGGCACGCGTGGGATGAACGCCTGCAGCATGCGTAGCTCGTCGGCCGACAAGGCGCGGTTCACCTCCGGCACGTTGCCCGAGGTCGTGCGCCGGGCGATCTTGCGCTCCTCTTCTTCGCTCGGGTACTCGACGTGGACCTCGAGCATGAAGCGGTCGAGCTGCGCCTCGGGCAGCGCGTAGGTGCCCTCTTGCTCGATCGGGTTGCGCGTGGCGAAAACCTGGAAGGGTGCCGGCAGCGGGTGGGTCGTGCCACCGACGGTGACGGCGCGCTCTTGCATGGCCTGCAGCAGCGCCGCCTGCGTTTTCGGCGGGGTGCGGTTGATCTCGTCGGCCAGCACGAGATTCTTGAAAATCGGGCCGGGCAGGAAGCTGAGCTCCCGCCGGCCGTCGTGCTCGGCCAGCACGTCGGTGCCGGTGATGTCGGCCGGCAGCAAGTCGGGCGTGAATTGCACCCGCCCGAAGCTCAAGTCGAGCGCGCGCGACAAGCTCGCCACCAACAGCGTCTTGGCCAAGCCGGGCACGCCGACCAGGAGCGCGTGGCCCTGCGTCAACAGCGCGATGATGAGGTGGTCGACGACCGCGTCTTGACCGATGATCACACGGCCGACTTCCTGGCGCAGCCGCTTGCACGCTTCGGAAGTTTGGGCCAGGAGCGCCGCGTCTTGGGACTTCGCAGGATCTTGAGTCACGGTGAGGGGCGCGGAGCTTAGCATCATGGGCCGGTTGCGGGGCGGAAGGAGCAAGGCTATTGGGGGCCGCGTGAAAGGCGCGCCGACGACGACGACCATTTTTGTTCGCGATCGGCCGCCCCCGGGTCCTGCTCGTGGAGCCCTTGCCGCCCCCAACTGGCTCGTGGCCCTGCTCAGCGCGGCCTTGGTCCTGCTCGCGGCCTTTGCCCTCGTACGCAGCTACCGGCGGAGGACGAAGTGAACGGCATCGTGCGGCGCGTGCTCCTGGTCACGTTCGTGGGCGTCGTGCTTTACGGCTTGTTCGCCGTGTACTCGGGCGTGCACCAGATCGGCTCGAGCCTGTCCCGCTTCCACGGCAGCGCGTTCTTGCTCGCCTTGGGGCTGGCTTGCTTCAACTACCTGTTGCGCTTCGGCAAGTGGCAATACTACCTGGCGCGCCTCGACATCCGCGGCATTCCCTGGCTCGACAGCCTACTGGTATTTCTGACCGGCTTCGTGCTCACGATCACGCCCGGTAAGGTAGGTGAGGTCTTCAAGAGCGCGGTGCTGGCCAAGACGCACGGCGTCGCCGTCGAGCGCACCGCCGCCATCGTGATCGCCGATCGTCTGACCGACGTGATCGGCATCGTGCTGTTGATTTTGCTCGGCGGCGCCAGCTTTCCCAAGGGCTTGCCCTGGGCCTTGGCGGGCGTGGTGGCGGTGGCGTTCGGCCTGTTGCTCATCTTGTGGCAATCGCCGGCGCTGTGGTTGTGTAGTCGCCTCGAACGGCGCGGGGGCCGATTGGGCCAGTTGGTGCCCAAGCTCACAGAAGCCCTGGCGCGGTTGCGGGTGCTGGCGACTCCGAGCGCGCTGGTCGTGCCGACCTTGTTCTCGGTGCTGGCTTGGGGCTCGGAAGGCACGGCGCTGTACGCACTGCTCGGCGGTTTCGAGCAACACGTCTCGTGGACCCTGTGCGTGCTGTTTTACTCGACGGCCACGCTGGCCGGCGCGCTCGTGCCGGTGCCCGGTGGACTGGGTCTGGTCGAAGGCATGCTGCGTGAAGCCATGCTGCACCTGGGTGGTGTCGAGCAGGGCGCGGCGACGGCGGCCATGATTTTGGTTCGTTTGGCGACACTGTGGTGGGCGGTCGTGGTCGGCTTCATCGCCCTCTTCCTGCTGCGCCTGCGCTTCCCCGAGGCTTTCACCGGCGCCGCCGAGGATGGTGCGGTGAAGTCGGGAATCGGCTAGCTTCGAGGAATTACCCTGCCCATGCCCGGCGCCCGTTTCTCGACGTTCCTAGTCATGGGTCTGCTCACGCAGCTGGGTTGCGGTGGTGGGTCGGCCGAGGCGCCCCCCGGCAGCGCCGCCGACCACGCTGCCGATGCCGCTCCCGGCGCGGGAAGTCAGAAGCCGCCGGGGGACGGTGGCCTCACCTCGCTCGACGCTCTGAAAGAAAAGCTGCGCGCTCCCGCCCCGAAGGAGCTCGATCTGGCCGCCAAGGGTTGGGGAGCCGAGCTGGGCCGGGTGCTCGGCGCCGCCACGACCCTGGACAGCCTCGAGCAGCTCGACGTCAGCGACAATGACTTGGGGGCCGACGGCGCGCGCGGCTTGCTCGGCTCGTCGCACCTCGCGGCCCTCAGCGTCCTCGACTTGGGCGGCAACGAAATCGGCGACCAAGGCGCGCGGGCGTTCGGCGAAAGCAAGCTCGAGCACCTGACGACCTTGAACCTCAGCGGCAACGGCATCGGCAGCGACGGCGCCAAGGCGCTGGCCAAGAGCCGCGGCTTTCCCGCGCTCAGCTCGCTGGACTTGAGCATGAATCCCATCGGCGCCGACGGGGTCAAAGCCCTGGGAAACGCCGGCTTCAGCAAGTTGAGCGCGCTCTTCCTGCTCGGCAGCGAGATCGGCCCCGAAGGCGCCAAGGCGCTGGCCAAAGCAGGCTTCAAGCTCAAAGTGCTGGCCCTGTCCGGTAACTCGTTGGGCGACGAAGGCGCCAAGGCGTTGGCCGCTTCGGCCAAGCTGGCGCAGCTCAGCACCTTGGATCTGAGCGCCAACGCCATCGGAGACGTGGGGGCCAAGGCGCTGGCCGCGTCCCCTCACCTCAAGGGACTGACCAAGCTCGAGATGTTCTCGAACGAGCTCGGCGACGCCGGCAAGAAAGCGTTGACCAAACGCTTCGGCGACGCCGTCAAGCTGTGAGCGCGCGCAAGGACACGAGCGCGTTCGCCAAATCAGCGGGCAACGGTGACTCGAAGCGCAGCGGCGCTCGGGTTGCCGGGTGCACGAAGCCGAGCACGGCCGCGTGCAGCGCCTGTCGACCGAGCGCAGCGGCAATCGCCTGCAAATCGCTGCCGCCCGGCGTGTGACCGTAGAGCCAATCCGCCAGTAGCGGCGTGCCCGCTTGCTCGGCCAAATGCACTCGAATCTGGTGGGTACGTCCGGTCTCCAGCCGACACTCGACCAGCGCCGCGCGGCCCGCGCCGAAAGTCTCGACGACCTGCACGTGCGTGACGGCGCGCTTGCCCTCGTCTGTTTTGGAAGTGAAGCGCAGGCGCGAGCGCGGATGGCGGTCGTACATCGTGGCGATGGAACCGCTGCGCGGCACGCCCAGGGTGAGGGCGCGGTAAAGGCGCTCCATGCTGTGCTCGGACAGCTGCTTCTTGAGTCCTTCGCGCGTCGGCTCGTCCTTGGCGACGACCAGGATGCCGCTCGTATCTTTGTCGATGCGATGCACGACCCCGGGCCTGACGGCGGCGTTCGGATCGCGCGCATCGGCCGACGCCCGCTCGAAGCCGCCGCGCGCGAGCAAGCCGTTGACCAACGTGCCGGAAGCGTGGCCGCGCGCAGGGTGCACCACGAGCCCGGCGGGCTTGTCGACCACGATCAGGTGCGGGTCTTCGAACAAAACCGTGAACGCGACACTGGCGTCAGGCACGGCCGTGCTGGGCGGTGGCTCACTCGGCTCGACCTCCAGCTTGGTGCCACCGCGCACTTGCTGCTTCTGGCGACAGATTTTGCCGTCGACCTTCACGCGCCCTTCGGCGATCCAGCGCTGCACGGTGGCGCGCGACACCTCCGGCATCAGCCGCACGAGAGCCTTGTCGACGCGCTCGGTCGGCTCGTGCGGCGCTAGCTCGAACAGCCGTTTCAGCGCCGCTACCAGAGTCGACTTTTGATGTGCCCCTTGGACTTGACCAAGATGTCGACCAGGGCGCGATCGTAGAAGTTGCGATGGTAGAGGTCGGGAGACACGCGGCTCTTGTACAGCGCGCGTCCTTCTTCGATTTCTTCCGACAGCTCGTCGAAGAGCGAGTCGTGCTCGATGCCCCGGATGATCTTCTCTTCGTTGTAGAGAGAGAGGTCGCTAGCAATGGCACGAGCAAGGCGACGCGCGGCTTCTTCCGTTTCAATCAGCGGCATCCAGGGGCTCCTAGGGAGGAATCGAAATTATCGTCTGCCGCCCTCATCGATGTCAAAAGACTCGAGCAGGAAGCTCGCCGGCCGCACCTCGAGCCTGCTCCGTCCGGCCGCTTTGTCGGGGCAGAACCGCGAGCCATGCCAGCCACGGCAACCAAATCAGCGCGTAGCGTGGGGCACCGAAGAACACGATGTGCGTCACCACGCACATCGTGAGCAGGCTCGCTGCCAGCGTGAGGAGCGGCCGGCGGCCCGGTTCCGGGCGCTCGAACAGAAGCCCGGCTAGCAGCAAAAGCTGAGCCGCCGCCCCCCAAGGGCTCAGGGTAAACGCCGCCGCTAGCAGCGCCAACGCCCGGCCTGCTCGCGCGCTCGCCGCCCGCACCAGCCCCACGCAAGCTCCCAGCAACAGTAGTCGCGAATACAGGGTCTCGACGGTGGCGATGGCGACGCGCGCCGAATCGGTGACCAAGCTGGGGTTCGAGGTTTGCAGGTACGCGCTGGCGATCGCGCCATGGTTGAACAACTGCCCCAGCTTCTGAGGAGCCAGGGCGAGCCAGGCGCCCGGAGCGGCGCGGATTCGCTCGGCGCCCGCGTGCCCAAAGCAGCGATCTTTGCCGGCCTCACCGAACACCTGGCGGCACTCGCTCGGCACGGTCGCGCCCGCGATTGGCGCAAAGCTGCCCCGCCCCTCCGGTAGCGTGCCGATGAGCAGGTTCCAGCCGCCGTTGGCGCTCACGAATACGCACCCGTCCATCTTCGCGCAATTGCGCAGCGTCCAGGGCGCGCAGCACGCCAACGTGACCAGCAGCACCTCGGCCCCGCCGCGTACCCGTAGCCAGAACGTCCGCGCGCTTGTCGCGCTCGAGGGCACGCTGATCGCGACCGCACCGAGCACGGGCATCATGGGCAATAGCTGGGGTCGAATCAGCACCAGCAAGGCGTCGGCGGCGCCCAACGCCAGCCGCCAGATCCAGCCGCGCTGCGCGTCGCGAAGGAACAGCGCGTAACTGACGAGCAGCACCAACACCGCCGCGGCCGCCGCTTCCGTCATCACGGCCGCGGTGTACAAAATCAGCGTCGGGTGTAGCGCGACGGCCAGCGCGGCCAAGCGCGCACGTCCGAGCGAAGCCGAGCGCCGCGCGCAGGCGTGGACGCCGACGACCATCAGAGCGCCCAACAGGGCGTTGAGCAACATCGCGGAAAGCGCGCTCGGGCCCAAGAGCGCGTAGACCGCGCCCAACAGCGCGGGGTAGCCGACCGGGTAGTGTGCGGCGTAGGTAACGACGCCGTCCGGCCAAGCCCAGGTGTAGCCGGCGCCGTGCGCGATGCGGATGGCGACGGCGTGATAGAAGGTGCCGTCGTCGGCCGGCGGAAACCGATGGTGAGCGAAAGCCACGACCAGAAGTCGCAACCCGAGCGCGAGAGCGAAGAGCCACGCCGCCTCACGGCGAGCGGCCGGATCTTTCGGAGCGCGCTCGCTAGTCGCGCTCACACGCGAGCCTGCACCGGATTGAACGCCAATGCCGTCACCAAACCCAGCTGACGAAGGTCGTTCAGGACCTCACATGCCGGCAGCCCGACCACGTTCGAATACGACCCGACGACGCGTTCGATGAAGAACGAGCCGATGCCCTGGGCCGCATAGGCGCCGGCCTTGTCGAGCCCTTCGCCGGTCGCGGCGTAGGCGCGAATTTCGGCGGGGTCGGCCGCGCGAATGTGCACGAGCGTTTCTACGGTCCGAGCGACGCTCACGCCCGCTTCACCGGCGAGCCCGAGCGCGTAGCGCGTGTAGACGGAGTGCACGCGCCCCGCGATGCGCGAAAAAAGCCGGGCCGCGTCGTCCACGTCGCTGGGCTTGCCCAGCACGTCGCCGTCGATGACCACGCTCGTATCGGCGACCAAAATGGCCGCGTGAGGAGCGCTGCCCAGGCGGGCCCGCACCCCGACCAGCTTTTCGGCGGCTATGCGCTCCAGGTAGGCGAGCGGGGCCTCGCCGGGCCGCACCGCTTCGTCGATGTCGGCGGCCAACACCTGGAAGGGCAGCCCAAGGGCCGAAACGATCTCCCGGCGCCGGGGCGAGCCGGAGCCGAGCACGAGCGGGTGAGCAGCATCAATCAACACGGATGGCCTTCCTCTGGTAGCTTCGTGCCCGTGCGTCGGGCCGCGCCAAGTTCGGTGATCGCTTGCAGCGCTCTGGGCTTGCTGCTGACTCGCGGCGCGCTCGCCGAGTGTCGCGCCACGTCGCCGTGCGCGAGCGCCGAGCCCCTGTGGCAAACCCCGAGCGCGGTGCGCTTCACGGTGGTTTCGGATACCGGCGCGCTTTCGAGCGGCCAGCTGGCACTAGGTACGAGCCTGACGTTCCGGCTTCGGCCCGCCGTGCTCACCGTGCCCGCTCCCAACGAGGCGGGCCGCGACGTCAACTTGATCAGCCACGCCCTGACGTGGTCGCTCTCGGCGCGCTGGGGCATCGGAAATCGGTTGGAGCTCACGGCGCTGGCGGCGGGGCTATCCCAGCAAGGAGCCGGTATCAAGGGCGTCACGAGTCAGTCGGCCCCCGGCATCGCCTCTCCGGTCGCCCAGGATCCGCGGGTCGGCTTCGGCTACTCGCTCGTGCCTCCCCTGCCTCACCTCGGGCTCAAGCTGCGCTTCGAAGCTCAGTTACCGCTCGGAAACTCGGCAGCGCTCGCAGGAGAAAGCAGCGCCGTCGCCAGCCCTAGCCTGGCCGTGTCGGCGCGGGTGGGCGGCGCTTTCACCGGTCTAGAGCTGGGAGCCAGATTGCGAACGCCGAGCGAATTTTTCGGCGTCCGTATCGGCAGCCAGGCGCTGATCGCCGCCGGCACCGGCTACGAGCTCGTAGGACCTCGGCTGGCCTTCACGCTGGAGTGTTACGCGCTGCCGAGCCTGGTCGATAGCGGTCGCTACCGCTACTTGCCGGCAGAGTGGCTGCTTTCGTCGCGCTGGGCGCCGCGATTCTCCGGACCGCTAGCTTTCGGCGTCGGCGTGGGTGGGGCCTTGCCGCTGCCCGGCGCAGACGACGGCGGCCACGGCGGCTTCGGTACGCCACGCTTCCGAGCCCTCGCTTACGTGCGCCTAACCCCGCCCAGCGACTGAGCACGCTTCGCTGGCGTCAGAACAGGCGTTCGTGCACGAAGATGCGATCGCCCGACTGCAGCGGAATGTCGGCCGCGCGACCCTCCATGATCGAGCCTATCGAAATCACCACCGTGCGAGAGCCGCCCGTCACTCGACGCGTCAGGTTCACGCGATCGAGGTTGGCGATACCGGTGAGACCACCCGCCTGTGACAGCGCCTGAATCAAGGTCAGACCGGTCGTGTATGGGAACGTACCGGGCTTGGCCACCTGCCCCATGATGGTCACGCGGCGGCTGTTGTACTCCTTGACCTGAACTACGACGCTCGGGTCAGTGAGGACGTGCTTTTCCATCAGCAGCTTGCGTACGAGGCGCGCAACCTCCTGCGGCTCGAGCCCCGCGACCGGTACGGTGTGCAGGTACGGCAAGTCGACGCTGCCGTCGGAAGCCACCTGATATTCTCGCGGTAGCTCCCGCTCGCCGACGACCTCCATGATGAAGACGTCGCCAGGCCCCACCGTCGATTTCTCGGTAGGCGGCGGCAAATTCAGGCGCATGTTGTCGTTCGACCCGCCGCAAGCCAGGCTCGCGAACGAGGCCCCAGCGGCGGCGGCGAACGCGCGACGGGTTAGGCCTGCGGCACGTCGTTCAAACATGATGCGCGGTCACCAGAACAGACGCATGCCGACGTACGCCTGGAAGCGGTCGTAGTCGAGGTGCTCGTTGTTCACGACCTCGCTGTTGACCTTGTCGTACTGAAGCGTGGCGTTCATCGCCCAGATATCGGTCAATCGATATTCGGCGAACATGCGTCCGTCTAGCCGCAATTGCGAAAACGAGTCCTTGGGCGCCGGAACGGTGACGGCGGGATAGGCGACGCGAGAAACACCGAATTCGATTCCGCCCGCGACGGCCCCGAGCAGGAACATGCTGAACTGCAGGTAGCCGCGGTCGCGCTGGTAGAACGAGCCGTAGTAGCTGTTGCTGAACGAGCGCAAGTAGCCGACGGCAATGGACGACAGCCCGGAGGTGATGGTCGTCGAATCGAGGTCGGGACGCGACTGCAAGAACCAACGCGCCTCGGCGTGCGCCACGACGGAGTCGAACTGGCGCGGCTTGATGTTACCTTGCGCTTCGTAGAAGCTGGTCGTCCAACCGACGAGACCCATCAACGCCAGGTGATACGTGACTAGACCGTGGAACCCGACGCGAGCACGCACGAGGTCACCGTCCGTCTCGACGTTGTTGCGGTTGTAACGAACCAGGATGTAGTTGGTGTCGAACAACAGCGCCGAGCGCGGCAAGAAGCGCCACCGGCCGCGCGAGTTGATGTCGTGCTGCAGGTTGTTGAACGAGGAGAAGTCGCCGTTCTCGAAGTAGTGGTACGTGGCTTGGTAGCCGACGCGCCATTCGAACTGGCCGCCACCGGGACGCCAAGTAACACCGCCGCCCCCACGCAACGAGCCGCGGTTGAAGCCGTCGCCGGCCAAATCTTCCGCGTTGCCCTCGGTCTCGATGATCCGCACGTAAGAGCCGAGCAGGTCGAAGCCCACTTTGCCCTTGGGGAACACGTTGAGCCGGGCGTCGACGCCGCCGCCCACGTTGCGCCGAGCAGCGCCGCGAACCTCCTCCGAACCAGCGGGAATGACCTCATGGTACGAGGCGTTCGCGCTGCTGCTGAAGGTGAACTTGGGTGGAGTGTTGGCGTTCCGCCGTTCTCCGCCCAGCGTCGCCAAAGTGATGGACGGCGTCACGCGCAGCTTGAAGACGTCGACCACCGGCCCCTCTTGAGGGGACGAGCGGAAGTAGTTGGAGTCGTAGCCGAACTCGGCTCCGATACTCGGATGAAGCTCCAGGTTGCCCGCACGAATGCCGACGCCTTCGGAGAAGTCAGGGTTGGAAACCCAAGCCTGTGCCGACGCCTTCAACGGGAAGAGCGCTACGACGAGGGCCGCAATTAGCGGTAATCGAGCTTTCATCGCAACTCAGTAAGGATACGAATCTCGCAATGTGGGTGCCGAGACTACTCTAGGTCTACGGCGGATTGCTACTGGGTTGGGCTGCTGAGCACGGGCGGCTCGCTCACCAGTGGATCGTCGGGGAAGTCGGACGGATCCGCATCCGGAACAGCAGGATCGATGTCGACGATGACGTCGGTGTTGCCGACGAAGCCCGTCTCTTCGCCGATGCACTGCTGCGCCTCCGTCAACAGAGTCTGGACGCGCTCTCGCAACACTTGAATCACGGTGAACTCGTGCTTCGAGCGATCGGGGTCGCTCTGGCTCACCGCGGAGGTCAGGTCCACCACGCGATCCTTGGCGGTATCGGTGGCGAGCTTCATCTGCTTGACCTTGTCGTCCAAGCACAGCGCCTTGACGACGTCCTTCTTCTTTCGGGCTTCACTCAGCTGCTCCGCGACGGTCGCGCGCAGCTTGTCCATCTCAGGGATGAAGTCGCGCACTTTGTCGAGCATCTGCTTGGGCGTCAGGCTGACGTCTTCGCCGCCCTTGATGTCTTTGGTTCCAACCGAGGAGGGCGCTGGCCCGCCGCCTTCCTGAGCAATGGCAACGCCCACGGCCGACACAGTGACGACCGTAAGACACGCGATAGCCCAAGGCTTTTTTATGAAGCGCATTCGCACGAAGCCCTCCTACAAGCGACGGCAGTATAGGAGGCTGTTTCGCAGTGTGTCAACGTGGCCACTTCGCCGGAAACGTGGCTACTTTCCACGGCTTCGCCTCGTCCGGCTCCATTTCCGTCGTTGCTCGAATGCATGCAGGCTCCGAGCGATTTTGATGCGCACGGAGCCTGGGCGATTCAGACCGGCCCAACGATTGATAGCGGAGCCGTTCGCCTATTGCTTCACGAACGTGACCGGCACCGCAATCACGGCGCTTCCGCCCTCGGGCGGGTCGAACTGCGCGGCCTGGGCACGCGCCACGACGCACGAAATGACGGAGGCAGGGAGACTTCCCGACGGGGCCGGGCTCACGCCGGCCACCTCACCGCCGGCGCCGACACGAATCGTGAGCCGGATGCTACCGGCCGCGTCCGGATTTTCGGCGAGGCCGCGCTGATAGCAATTGCGGAAACCAGCGCGCATGCCTGCCACGACGCGGGCCGCGTTGCTGACCGTGCCGCCGCTCACCGCCGCGCCACCAACGGACGCGTTGCCCTTGGGGCCTTCGACCTTGGCGCCCGTGCCGGTGCCTTCGGTACCAGCTCCGCGACCGGTGCTGCCGATGCCGGCGAGACCGCCGCCTGCGGCGCCGGGGCGAATCGCGCCACCGCCGCCCTTGAGTGCCAAGTCACCACCGGCTCCGACCGCCGCGGCGCTCGCCGCCGCTTGATCGAGAGAGCCCGTGGGAACCTCGCCGCTCTTGAGCACGCCCGCAGTAGCGGGACCGGTGCCGGCGAACGCGAGCACGGCCATGTCGATCTTGTCGAGCTCGTTCGAAAGCGCCGCCGTCTCTTTCGCGCTCATGGGCGCCGACGGCCCCTTGGGTCCCGGCGCTTGCGCCGACGTGGAAGGCGCCTTCGCGGGCTCCGGCTTGTCTGCCTTCGCCGTTTCGTCCGGCTTGTCCGCGGGTTTGTCTTCGACCGGGGGCGGCGGCGGCAAGCTCTTCAACGAATCGATCAAGCCCGCCACGCTGACCTCGTCGTCGATCACGGGATCGAGCCAGTCCGAGTAGATGGCGCCAAGCGCCATGAAGTGACAGAGGAACGACAACGCCGCGATGATGGTGGTGTTCCAATCGATCGAGCTTGCGCCGCGCAGCACCGCGACCGGCAGCTGCGGCTTCGGTTGCACGGGCGGCGGCGCGACGAACTGGAACAAGAACGTCGTGTCCCCGATCACGACTTTACCGCGCGAATCCTCGGTCAGCCGGACCTGGTAGGCGCCCTGCGCGCTGCGCTTGGCCTGCCCCTTCAGCATGTTCAGGTCCGAGATGCCGGTCGGCAGCGCGATGCGGCCCGTCATGCCATCGAGAAAGTTCAGGTGGTAGTCGTTGCCAACCAGCTCGAACAGGCGGAACGTCGGCGGCAGATTCTGCGTCGACACCACGAACATGTTTTTTTCGCTAGCGCCGACCGTGACGTGAACGCGCTGCTTGATGATCCGCTCTTCCGCGACCCGCCCCGCTTGGACGACGCCGATACGGAGCACCTTCGGGCCGGCGTTCGCCGCCACCGCCCGCATGACGGCAGTCATTTGACCAGGGCGCTGCGAGGTTCCGGGATGTTGCTGCTGGGTCATCGATTTTCCTCTAGGGAGCCGTGCACTCCGTACCTACGTGCCAAGCCGGCGTTCGCTCTACCGACGCGACAACGACCACTCCACAAAGTTCCATCAGGCTACCCAGTCCTTTCAGACGGGTCCACTCCTTGTCGTCGCCCTTCGACGGCCGCGCCAGGCATCGGCCAACGAGCCGACACGGCGGTGAATCTCGGCGCAGCCGGCCCAGCCGAACATGCCGGCGCCAAACGAGAGCGCTGCCGGCACCAGCGCCGTCAGGTGGTACTCGCCCCCACCCGTGAACGCCAGGAAGCTCAAACCGGTGCCGCCGAACAAGGCGGCTCGGCCGAGCGCCTGCACGTTGCGTTTGGCCAACCCCAGCTGAAGGCTGCGTTCACGCGCAAGTAAGTCGCGCTCCAGCTCGTCCTCGCTCGCTACCACGACGTCGCTGGCCGTGCCCTGCTCGATGGCGCGGCAGCGAGCCAGCGCACGCCACGAAAACCACAAGCAGAGCGCCGACAGCGCACCCGCCGTGAGCGGGATCAGCACCGAGCCTCAAAACGGATCGTTGTAGACGGCTTTCTCGATGCGATCGAGAAATGGCTGGCGAAGCTCGGCCAGCGTGAGCTTGGGCTGAATGCGGCTCACGTCGACGGCGGCGATCGGCTTTTGCACGCGCCCGACAATGGTCACTTCGCTGATGGTCACGATGCGCGGCTTCTTTTGCGCGAGCGCCGTGCCGGGGAGCATGAAGCAGAACGCGCTCAAAGCAGCGGCAACGAGCGAGCGACGAGCGGTGAGCAGCGAGGTCTTCGGGGTATTCGACATGGGTCCTCGATTACTTCTTGGGGGCCGCGGCCGGCGCGGCAGCGGGCGCGGGTGCGGGTGCGGGTGCGGCAGCGGGCGGAGGCGCTGCCGCTTCGGCCGCCTTGGCTTCGACGAGCGCTTTCTGGGTCTTGGCGCGAGTAATGAGCTCGTCGGAGTCGTCGGGAGCGCCACCGGCCGTGCGCGGCTTGAGCTTCTTGTATTGCTCGAGCTCACTGATGGCTTTGTCCGCCGCCTGCCCCGGCGTCAGCCCGGGCACGCTCGCCGAAAACAAATAGAGCAGGCCCAAGTTGTAGTGAGCCTGGGCCACGCTCGGGTCGGTCTTCACGACCCAGTCGAGCTCGCGCTGCGACTCGCCCGTCTTGCCCAACAAGCGGTAAGCGTCACCCAAGTTGAGCCGGGCCAGCACGTTCACCGAATCGTATTTCAACGCGGTCTCGAGCAAGCCCGCCGCCTCGGTGGCGTTGCCCGCTTCCAACAGGTAGTTGGCCAGATGCACGCGCGCTTCGACCAGATCGGGCCGCAGCTCGATGGCTTTTTGCAGCTCCGGAATGGCCGCCGCCTTCAAGCCCTGCTCTTTGTAGATCAGCCCGCGCAAGAGCCGCGCCTCGGCGTTGTTCTTGTCGCGCGGCGGGTTCTCGTCGCCGTAGCCGTCGAGGATACCTTTCAGCGCGTACAGGGCCAGATCGAGCCGTCGCGAGCGGTAGTGATCGCGCGCGAGCGTGATCATGGCGGGGCGGTAGTCGGGGTTCTTCTTCAGCGCTTCTTGCGCGAGGCGCTGAGCCGCGCCCGAGTCACCCTGGATCGATTTCACCTCGGCCATGGCCGCGGTGACGGCCGCGCTCTTGGGCATCTGCGCTTGGCGGCTGCTCAGAAAATCGTTGGCCTCGTCGGGCTTGCCGGTGCGAGCGAGCAGCACGCCGTAGGCGACGATGGCAGGCTCGTAGTCCGAGACGATGGTGGTCGCCTGCCGATAGGCCTGCAACGCCCCCGAGGTCTCGTTCAAGCGCTCGCGCACCACGCCCAGCGAGTAGTACGCCTGGTACGCCTTCGGATCCGCTTGGGTGGCGGAGACGAATTGGTTCTTGGCGCCTTGCAGATCGCCAGCTTGGAAGGCCTGCATGCCCGCCTGATAAGCGGTGAGCGCGCTGCCGCTCATGGCCGGACGTTGCGCGGCCCCCGCCGTGTCGCCGCTGGTCGGCGCGTCGTTGACGGCGAACTGCTGCCCCGCCGGCGTGACCCCCGCCGGTGTGCCCGGGTTCGGCGTCGTGGCAGCTTGGGCCGGCGTTTGCGGCGGCTTGGCTTCGGCGCCGCCGCCGCAAGCGACCGCCAGCATCAGCGCGCTCAGAAGAGCGGCGTTTCGAGCCGGAACACGAACGAGATCGAACAATTGCGCTTTCATGGCCGGCTCCTTCATTGCACGAACGCCGGTAGCGGCGCGGGCGCGCCGTTCGGGGGAGGCGCCGAGGAAATACCGGGTCGCATGCGCGGGTACATGCCCTCGGTGTAGTTCAGATCTTTCACGGGCGCCGTGAACTGCTTCATCTTCGCCTCGCCGATCACGTCGGTGAAGAAGGCCAAACGCCGGATGGAGCGAATGACTTGCGGGTTGGCCACGTTGAAGCGTTTGGCGAACACGACCGCCGTGGCGTAGCGCTCGATCATGATCGAGTCGGCGCTGTTCAGCTCTTGCTCGCGCTTGTCGCGCCAGGTCTTCTGAGCGTTGACGCGCGCGGCGTCGGCCTTCTCTTGCAGATCGGGGTTGTCGCTGTTTTCCGCGCGCTTGATGATGGCTTCGGTCTTGGCGTCGAAGATCTTCAGCTCCGGCGCGCGCGTGTTGTACAGGCCCGTACGCAGCGCGTCGTACAGCGAGCCCTGGCGCGCCACGGACGCCGTCGTCCACTCGGGCGAGACGTAGGCCTCGTTCACGTGCTGCAGCTTGTCGAACCACTTCTTGGCTTCGACTGCGTCCTTGCCGTACTGCGCGATGACTTCCTGCATCGTGCCCTTGTAGCGGTGGTGCCCGGTTTCGTAGTCGAACTGCCGGTTGATCTGCTCGTCGAGCATGGTGAAGTCGGCTTCCGCCGCCATGTTCGCCTCTTTCGAGCCGAGCGCGCTGTTCTTGCCACCCTCTTGCGGGGCCAGCCGTTTCCACTTTTCGAACGAGTCGATGGTGGTTTGCCACCACTTGTCGGTGTCGCCCGCCAACACGGCTTTGCGAGTCTTTGCCGACCAGTACGCGGCTTGCACCACGTACTGCGCGGCGGCGTCTTTGTTCTTGTTGACGGTGTAGTAGTCTTCCATCACGCGCTGGGCGGTCTTGCGGGCCGTGCCGTTGGCGCCGTCGTCCCCGCTGTACGGATCCCAGCGCTTGAGTTCGGCGCTGGCGACGATGAAGTCCGCCTCCGCCATTTCCTTGGGCGACGCGCCCAAGGTCTGAAAGCGCTCGCGCGCGCGGGTCATGCCGCCGCGGTCGCCCAAGCTCGCGTACAGCGACAAGCCCTGGCGCGCCGACTCGCGCCGGTTCTTCTCGGGGAAGTTCTGGTTGTTGCTGATCTTGTCGTAGGTCTCGGCCGCGCGCGGGTAGTTGAAGAACAGCACGTAGGCGCCGGCCAAAGCGTCGTAGGCGCTCTGCAGGTATTTGACGCGTTCTTCGTACTTTTTCGGCTGCGCGGCGACGGGCGGCTTGGCCTTGGCGTCGCCGTTCTTGAGCGCGGACAGCGTCTTTTCGTTGCCGTAGCGCGAGATGAACAGCTCGTACATCTCGATCGCCTTGTCGTACTCGCCCACCTGCTTATAGGCGAAGGCGCCGTTCATCGCCGCTTCCGGCGCCTCGTCACGATCGGGCGCCGAGTCGAGCGCGACCTTGTAGGCGGCCGCGGCCTCGCGCCACTTCTTGTTGCGCTCCGGGCCTTCCGGCATCTTCTCGGCTTCGTCGTACAGCTTGCGCGCGTCCAAGTAGGCCACGCCCTGCTTCACGGGCTTTCGGATGTTCTCTTCCGCCTTTTGGGTCTCGGCGTCGTACGCGCAGCTCTTGCCCTCCGCGAGCTTGCGGCTTTGCGCCGCGTCGCCCTCGAAGTTGCTCATGCTGATCAGCTTTTCCCAGGCCTTGTAGCCCCACTCGTTCACGCCGCAGTACTGGTCGTACATCGGCTGGAAACGCTTCTTGGCGTTATCGAAATCGCCGTACACGAAGTACAAGTCAGCGGACTGAAACGCGTACAAAAGGCCGTTTTTCTGCGGATCTCGATCGACGGCGATGCGCTCGTTGTATTCGTCACGGGCCTTGATGGCGTCGAGCACGGGCCCCGGCACCACGTCCTTGACCGGCTTGCGAGCGTCACCCTCACCGGTGAACTTCAGCTCCTCACGTTTCTCGATGCCTTGCTGGCCGTTGCTCTCCTGGAACACGCGGTACTGATCGTCCAGCACCTTTTCGGCGATGGTCACGACGTAGTAGGCCGAGGGCTGCAAGTACTTGTCGTCCTCGTTCGAGTCGCGCACGGAAGCGGCGCTGTCGTGTGCAGACTTGACCTCGGCCGCGGTCGGGGTGCGGCCGATGCCGGCTTGCAAGACCACGATCCAGAAGCGCGAGTCGGCGAGCCAGAAGCGGCTCTCGTAGGCGTCCATGGCCTGCGGATCTTGCTCGAGGTAGGCATTCCAGCCCGTCTCGGCCAGGCGGTACTCGGCGATGGCTTTCTCGACCAGGGTGCGTTGCTCCCCGGCGTCGTTCAGCTCGAGCGCCTTGTCCTTGTAGGCGCGCGCGAAGTTGGTGTGGTCGGCGGCGGCCCGCTTCAAGCCGCCCTTGACCAACTGCTCGGCCGTGGTCAGGGCCTCCGGATCGTCGCGGTTGGCGTCGACCCAGGGCGTGGTGCCCACGTACGCAGCCAGCTTCGTGCGCGCTTCCAAGGCTTTCGAGCCATATTCAGCGCGCGCAGCCGAGCCGTCGGGAGCCAGGCGCGACAGCTGGTCGTACAGCTCCGCGACCTTGTTCTGCATCACCGGCGCGTCGCGATCCATCGGGAACTTCTTGAGCGTGAGCTCGAGCGTCGCGACGGCGTTACGGTTCTGAGTGATCTCGATGAACTCTTGGGCGAGCGCCTTGTAGATCTCCACCGTCCACTTTTTGTCCTGTGGAATCAGGTGGGGGTCCTGCACGCGGGTGATGGCGATGGCCATCTTCTCTTCCGCGCGCACCGGGTCGGACTCGGTGTCGAGCACGTCGCTGCGGGGAATGTAGGGGTGCTCGGGCGGTGGCCCCTCGAAATCGACGTAGGTGAGCGAGCCGGCGATGTACGTGAACGCTTCCTGCCGGAAGTCCGCGCCCGGGTCACCCGTCTTGGCTTCTTGTTCGTCGGCGTAGGCCAGCAGCTTGACGAAGTTGTCGACGGCGGTGTGGTAGCGCTGCTGCTTGAAGAAGGTCCAAGCCAGCTTGTACAGAGCGACGCCGTAGATTGGCGGCTTCGTGTACTGCATCGACTGCTGGTAGGCGACGACGGCGCGATTGAGGTTGTAGGGGCCGCCGTGGGGATCGATTTGATCGAAGTGGAAGTTGCCGAGCTGCCACCAAATTTCCGCCAAATACCGGGGATCTTCGCCGGGCTCGACCTTCTGCGGCAGGGGTTTGCAGCCGTCGTACGGGTCGGCGAACACCAGCTCTTCGGTGTCGACCAATTTGTCCGCGCCGCGCTTGAGGACGCCGCGCTTGGCCTTGGCTTGGTCGAGTGGGACCGGGTTCTTGTTGTACCAGTCGTTCCAGAACTTGTCGTCGTGGTCCTGCGGCATGGGCTGCAGCAAGATCTTGCCGGCGTCCTTCGGATCGTCCTGGACCGAGTAGCGCGACGCGCAAGCGAGCGTACGCCAGGCTTGTTGCCCCTCGTCGATGCGACCGGCGTCCGTGAAGGAGTGGCCGAGGTAGTAGTGAACGGCCGCGATTTCCTCGTACTGAGGGAACTCCTTGATGATGCGGCGGTACATGCCGATGGCGGGCTCCAGCCCCACCGCGAGATCGGCGTCGGTTTTGGCGCGCGCTTTTTCCTCGTACAGCGCCCCCAAGCGGAACATGGCATCAGGGGTAGCGCGCGGATCCGCGTTGCTGCCCGAGTAGCGCGAAACGAACTCTTCCAACCGGGCAATGGCTTCGTCGCGCGACTCGTCGAGGCCGCGCTTCTCGACCGACAGCTCGCGATCGAGCGCCGACAGCACGCGCTTTCTGCGCTCTTCGTAGTGGTGGCGCACGATCATCGTCAGGTTGCGCCGGAAGTCTTTGGTGCCCTTTTCGTATTCGGCAGCCTCCTGCTGCAAGATGCCGAAAGCCTTCAGCTGGGCCGGCGTGGGCGGCGGCGAAGGGGGAGCGCCCTTTTTGTTCTTGGGTGCCGAAGCGCTACCGGTACCGATGGCCGCGGAAGGCCCGGCGGTGGTGGCCGAGCTGGAGGCGGAAACGCCGGTGGCGGCGGCCGCGGAAGCGGCGGGCGCGGTGGAAGCGGCGGGTGCCGCGGCAGCAGCCGGTGCCGCGGATGCGGCGGGCGTGGCGGCGGCGGGCTTGGGCGCCTGCCCGGACGCCGACAACGGCACCAGCACGCCGGCCAAGGCCGCGAACAGCACGGGCACGAATGCCTGACGGCGCGTCCTCATTGTGCGTCCTCCGAGTCGTCGAGCACTTCGCGCAGCTCGTCGTTCAGATTCTGCTCCTCTCGTGCGCGCTCGCGCTGCAGATTTCGCACCCGCACTCGCTGCTCTTCGCGCACTTCCCAAGCCTGCTGCACGATGCCGACGTCCGCTCTGAGCACGATGTTCTTCACGCGATCCCTCACCAAAGCGAAATTCTTCATCGCAATTTCACCGACCAACAAGCGCGCCTGCTGATCGAGCCCATCTAGGTTCTGGGCGTACGTCTCGAGCGCAGCAACCTCGGCGGCGATCTTGGAGCGCAGCGCTTGGGCCTGCTCCAGCGCTTGTTTCTCGAGCTTGGCGCGCTGCGCCTCCAGCCGCTGCTCGTCGATGTCGGCGCGACCCAACAACGACTGAATGCCCTTGGCGTAGTCGCCGGCGCTGCCCGAATCTTGTCCGGCCGCCACCATCGCCACCTCGCGTGCGAACAGCTCCCGGAACCGCTTCCGCGCGTCGTCGTCGTCGACGTAACGCTGGTCGCCGAAGCCGATCATGGCGCGGCCGTTGTCGATGGCGTCCCGGTACTCTTCGATGCGCTTGTTGTAGGTGACCAGATCGCGCTCGTTCGCCTCGATTTCCAGCTTGAAGCGCGCGCGGCTGTTGGCGTCGGCGGTGACGCCGTATTGGTCGGCGTCCTTGAGCACCCGCTTGAGGCCATTGACGATGGCCGCCAGCTTGTCGGCCTCGACCGTCAAGCTCTGCAAGACCTGAGACACCTTGTTCCACTGACGGTCGCCCGAGTCCTCGCGGCGCAAGAAGTCGCCGTCGGTGACCGGCAGCCAGCCCAGGCGCTTTTGCAAGGCGCGTCGCTCGCTACGGATGCGCTGCAGCTCTCCGCCCGCGTCGCCCGCGACGTCGTCCATGCCCTCGGCCAGCGTGGAGCGGGCCTTGGCGATCTTGTTCATCAGCGACATCGAGTACTGAATGCCGCTGCGTAGCTCCGGGAAGGCCTTGGCGCGCGTCGGCACCGACAGCACCGCGTCCAGCTTCACCGCCAGCTTGCGCGAGCGCTTCACCAGATCGCGCGAACGGGTCACGTCGTCGATCATGCCGAAGACGTGTTGGTCCTCCGCCTGCTCGCGCGCCCACTCCAGCACCACCTTCGGCAGCTTCGTCTCCGTCGCCATCGTGGCTTCGTCGGCGGTCAGCTTGTCGTAGTAAACGGCTGGATCGCTGGTAGACGCCAAGAAGTCGTCGACGCTCTTCCGGATCGGATCGAAGTGCTCGCGCACGTTGCGGTACAGGTTGAGCGCGTTCTGAAAATCGCCCGAGCGCAGCATCAAGTCGGCGCGCAGCAGCGAGCCGTCGGCCAGCTCCAGATTGTTCGGATCGGTGATGGTGAGCACTTCCAGGGCGCGCTGGGCGCGCGAGAAATCTCCCAGGCGCACGAACACCCAGGCAAGCTCGTACAACGTCGTCGAAAACTCGGGCGAGTTCCGGCCTACGTGGCTGTAGGCTTCGACGGCGTCGAGGTAGTTGTTCGTCTCGTAAAACAGCCGACCAATGGCCATCCAAGCCAGGTCGACGACATGCTCCTGCTCCGGGGTCGTCGCGGGAATGCGCGTCACCTTGCGGAACTGCTCGATGGCTTGCACGAAGCGCGCATCGGGCGGAGGCACCGGCGCGGGCGCGCCAGCGGCACCGGCACCAGGCGCGGCTGCAGCCGCCGCAGCGGCGGGAGGAGCCGCGGGCGTCGCCGCCAACGCCTCCTTCAACAGGACGACGCCCAGCAGGTACTGCGCCTGCGGAGTGTAAGGAGAGCCCGCGGGCACCACGTTCACCGCCGCTTTGGCCGCGGTGTAGTCCTTCTTGGCGTAGAGCGCCTTGGCGCGAGCGTACGCCAGCGAGCCGGTGCGATCGGTCGACGGCAGGCGGGAAAGCCGCTCGAACACGTAGTCGAGCCCGGGCAGGTCGTCGGTGCGGAGAGCGATGTCGACCAGCCGGCTGAGGGCCTTGCCTACCCAACCGTCGTAGGGGCTGCGCGCGCCGTTATCCAGGATTTCGCGAAAGTGGCGACGCGCCGACAAGTACTGCTTGGTCGACATGTACGCCTCGCCGATGAGCAGCGACGCGTCGGCGTAGGCGGCTTCGGGGGCCTTCCCCTGCCGGTAAAGCTCGAGCACCTTGCTCAAGGACTCGATCGCGCGATCGTAGTCCTTGTTGCGCAGCAGCATGTCGCCGGCAGCGACGCGCTCGGCCGGTGTGGGCGGTTTGATGATCAGCTTCGAGTCGGGCGGCGCGCTGGTCATGCTCGACTCGACGCCCTGGACGGCGAGGGTGGCCCGCCCCTGTGCCTCGCTCGCGCTCAGCGCGAACGCCGAGCTCGAAAGCGAAAACGCGATTCCGCAAGCAGCGAACGCTGCTCCCGGGACCCCTAGCCTCCTCATCACTTTGCTCCTGCGCCGACCGAGATACTGGCGCCTGCGTCCGCCTTGGCCGGCGCGGCCGGAGCGCCGCCGGGAGCGCTTTCACCCGTCACGCCCGCGCGCAGGTTTTCGACGTAGCGAATGGACGGGCGCTGCTCGAGCGCCGTCGTGACGTCACCCTTCTCCCAAGCCACGACGTCGAGCTTGAGCGTCTTGCCCTCGGTGATGGTGAAGGTGTGGCTCGACGGGACCTGGAACTTGTAGCCGCGGAGGTAGGAGAACACGCCGTAGCCGTGGCCGCGCAGGCGCAGCACGATCTGCAGCGTGTGATCGCCCGGCGGAATGGAGCCGCTGAACACGGGAATCTCTTTTTGAGCCGCGAGCGCGCTGTTCTCCGATTCGTCGGTCTTGTTGTACTGCACCGCGCCGTCCAGCACGAAGGTGGCGCCGGTCACGCGGAAGGCGCTGGAAAGGTCGTTTTTGAAGGTGATTTCGGCGCGCGCGCCGCCGAGCCCACCCGAGAGGATGGTGTCGGACAGCAGGCTCAGCCGCGTGTGACTTCGGCGAATCTGTTCCTTCAGCTCGTCGATACGCTGCTCCAAGTCTCGCAAACGCACGACGTAGGTGGCGCCGTCGAGCGAGCCGGACGCATCCCCCGTTGCGGCGGGCGCAGCGGGCGCGGCGACAGGGGCCGGGGGCGTCGTCGCCGGTGCGGGCGCCGGCGCGGCGCTCGCCGCGGGCGCGGCTGAGGCGGTTGGAGCCGCCGGTTTGGCCGCCGAAGCAGACGCGGCGGGCGCGGCGGCAGCGGGCTTGGCAGAAGTGGCGGGCGTCTGTGCAAACGAGCCAGACGAAAAAATGGTGACGGCTGCGAACGCGGCGAGGCGGAAGCTATTCATGAGTCGCATCGGTTTCCCTCGGTGGTGGTCGATCCGGTGAGCACCTGCGTGTGCAGCGCACTCGTCGCGTTGGTGTAGCGAAGCCGGACTTCCTCCAGGGGACGCATCTTCCTCTGACCAGGGGCGCTAGCCAAGCCGCAAATTGGCTCCGGGGGCGACTCCCCCCACCCTGGATTCATCAAAGGTTTGATGGCCTTCGCGAACGCGATTGGTCGGCGATCGCTCGCCCGCGCCTTGCCCAGAGGCTCCCGCGGGGGCTACCTTGGGTTCCAGGTTATCGGAAGATCGTTCCTCGGGCCCGTGCGTCTGAACTTGAGGCGCGGAGCACGCTGCTCCGCCCCCGCGAGCCCGGCATCTTCCGCTCACCCGAAAAGAGTCGGAACGGGATGGCGGCCGTTCGCGGAGATGCCTCTGACGAGGTGCTGATGGTTCGTTACCAACGTGGCGATCGGGATGCGTTCGCCTTGTTGGTCAAACGCTACAACAAGCAGGTTTACAACTTCGTGCTGCGCCAATTGCGAACCCCAGCGCTGTGTGAGGACGTCACGCAAGAGGTCTTCATGCGGCTCGTTCAGAACGCCGCCGAGTTCAAACACGAAGCGCGCTTTTCGACTTGGCTGTACGCCATCGCTCGCAACCTGTGCATCGACCAACTGCGGCGCCTGCAACATCGCCGGCATCCTTCTCTGGACCAACCGCTGGGCGACGCCGGCGACGGGCGCACGCTGGGCGACTCCGTGGCCGCTCAGCATCCGTCGACCAGCGCCGAACGCGCGGCCGTATCGTCCGAGGTGCAGGCGTCGATCTTGAAGGCGGTCGAGGCCTTGCCCGACGACCAGCGCGAAGTCTTTCTGCTGCGCGAGATCGCCGACCTGCCGTTCCGTGACATCGCCGAGATCACCGGCGTGCCCGAGAACACCGTGAAGAGCCGGATGCGCTACGCGCTCGATCGACTGAAACAAGCCCTGTGCGAGTTCGAGGAGTATGCCCGTGCGCTTCGCTGATCCGGCCGCAATTTTGGCCCCATTTCCCCTGTTCTCGGGAGGTACGCCCGCCTCTTGAGCAGGGCTCCGCATGGACTGCGAGAAGTTCGATCGCATCGTGCTCGACCTCATGTACGGAGAGCTGGACGAGCTCACCGAGGCGGCCGCCAAGCGGCACATCGAGCACTGTTCGCGTTGCAAAGGTGTGAGCTCCGGCTTGCGCGCGACCCGTGAGGTGGGCGCGCTTGCCTTGGTAGACCCGCCCGACAGCCTCGAGCTTGGGATCCTCGAAGCCGAACGGCGTCTGAACGCCAAGCTGCCGTTGAAGAAGAAGCTAGGCCGAGCGGTGTCGATCTTGGCCGTGTATGCCATGCGACCACAGCTGGCGATGGCCGCGCTCTTGCTGTTGATGATCGGCTCGAGCTTGTTCTTCTTGCGCGGACGCCCCGGCGCGCGCGACAGCGTGCTGGTCACCGAGCGCGGCGTCGCCGAGACCGAAGCCGAGCACGTGGCCATCCGCCCAGCTCCTGCGCGAGCCGACGCACCCGTGGCCGCTGCATCGGCAATGCCCAAGCTCGCCACCGCCAAGAGCGAAGCGCCGACGCCGCACGAGCGCGACGGAGACAAGCCCAGCGAAGCCACCGCGTCGGCGGCCGACGTCGCCAAAGAGGGCGCGCTGAAAGGCGCCGCCGACGAGGCCGAGCCGCTCGCTGGCGCCGAGCCCGCGGCGGACTCGATGGACGCCGCGAGCGCGGCTTTTCAGGGCGGCCGTTACGTGGAGGCGCAGCGGCGCTTCGAGGAAATCGCGGCGCGCGGCGGCAGCGACGCGCCCGCGGCCGCTCTTCAAGCGGTAGAAGCGCTGCGCCGCCAGCGAGGCTGCCCGGCAGCGGCGCCGCGCTATGCCGAGGTCCACTCCCGCTACCGCGACACGCCTGCGGGCAACGAAGCCGCCTGGCAAGCAGGAGACTGCTACCGCGCGTTGGGCGAGCTGTCGTCAGCGCGCCAAAATCTCGAGGCGTTGCTGGGCGTCGCCGAGTACCGGTCGCGCGCCGAAGCGGCGCTGCAGGAGCTGACCGCCCGCGAAGAGCAAGTCGCGTCCGCGAAAAAGGTGAAGGCTGCGGCCGGCGCCGGCGCCCCCGCCGCGGCAGCTCCCGTCCCCGCGAGCCCGCCCGCCGCCGCCCCCGCGAAGCCCAAAGCCTCGCCGTAGCGCCGTCGCGACCCGAGACCGCCCACGACAGCTTCCGCGAGGTGGGCTGCCGGTAAGGATTCCACACGGCTTGGGCTGCCAATCCGCAGCCTGAATCGCAGAAGCTTCCGTGGCGGCTAAGGGCCACCTCGTACGATCCAGATTTTTTTCACAGGGAGGACGGGAGGGCGGGAGGACGAGAAAGAGGCGAGAATTTTTGGGCTCGCGCTGCCGCCAGCGAGCAGCAAGCTCGCTCCCTCCTTAAGCCTCGGAGGAAACATTTTTCGATTCGGTCATCCGAATCGAAAAATGCGTTCTCGCACCTCCCGTCCTCCCGGTAAAATCTCGGAGGCTCTCGAGAGAGGTTGTCAGAACGGTAGCAGCCAGAGGCGGTCGGGCAGGTTGGCCTTGCGACGCGACGGAAGTTTCTGCAGGGGGTCTGCGGCGCTGCAGCCCAAGATGTGATGCATCGTTGGGGGCTGCAGCGTCGCAGCCCGCCTGCATCAGGCGCCGAACATGGGCGCGTTCGTGCCGGCTTCGGCGGAGTCCACGTCGTCGGACGTGAGGTCCACGGCGCGACCGTCGGGCGGCTCGAAGCCGGCGCGGCCCACTTGCTTGGTGCCCAGGCTGGGGATGAACGTGGCCAGCACGTACTGGCGGAAGAAGTAAAACCACATGCTGTAGTGGTTCAGCTGCGGATCGATCTTGGGAGCGAGCTCGGCGTGCAGCTCGGGCAGCTTGCTCCAGTGGGTGCCAGGGTGCTCGTGATGAACGGCGTGGAGGCCGTTGTTGAAGAGCATGAAGTTGATGCCCTTGCCGTAGAAGCTGCGCGAGTGGTTGTGCTCCGACCACGGATCGGTGTGAACGTGCTGCTCGTAGTTGAACAGCATGATCGTCCACAGCGCGAAGAACGCGGGGATGGCGCACACCATCAGGTACACGTACAGCCCCTGCTTCCAGCCGTGGAGCGCCACCGCCGTTGCCGCGAGCGCGACGTGCGAACCACCCCAGAACACGTACTGGCCGATGATGCGCCGGTACAACGACGGGTTCTTGGCTTTGGCCTTGGCGATGAAGGCCTTGATCGGGTCACTCTGAAAGTAGCTGGAGACGAAGAAGTACGTCAGGGCCACCAGCACGTTGTGACGGTTGGTGTAACGCCAGGTGATGGTCGCGTCGCCCGCCCGGTTCACCAGCTTGTGGTGGTTCAGGTTGTGGGTTGGGATCCAGGCGAACGTGGGGTAGCCGTACCAGACGCTGATCCAGTTGCCGAACCAGTTGTTGGCGCGCTTGTCCGAGAACGTCGGGCAGTGATTGTGGTTGTGGGCGATGACGCCGCACGACAACGCGAAGTAGCAGCTGACCCACCACAGGTACGGGACCAGGTCCGGCCGAGCGAATTGGAGGGCGACCAAGCCGGGCGTCAGAACCAACGTCCAGAGCAGGGCACGGTAGTCAGCGGCAAACCGGGGCAACATGCGGAGCGGACTCTAGCAGCGGATTTCCGCCCTGTCGTCACGCTTTGGTCAGTAAAACCACGCGCAAACCGTGCAAATAGCGCAAACTTTTCGGCGCGAACCTGCCTACGCACGCCATTTTCGCACGGCCGAGCGCGCGCCGGGCCTAGTTTACGTTGTCGCGCACGTAAGCGATCGTCCGAACCGTGTCGATCAGGCGCGCGCGCGATTCGGGCGTGAGATCGACGAAACGGATGCCCATGCCCGGGTTCGGGTTGTCGGACAGCATCCGCACCGCGTTCACCCATTGAACCTGGCCGTGCAGCACGAATTGCTCGTCCGAGCCTGGAGGCGCGAACGTCAAAGTCAGGCGCGTCCCCACCTCCAGCGGCTCTTGCGTGCGCACGAAGATGCCGAACTCGGAGATATTGGCGATGCTGGCGTACAGGAAAGTGTCGCGTGAGGCGCAGTCGACGGACCAGGTGACCTCGATCCGATCCGAGCCGCGTCGATTGGACACGGGCGGCCTTTCCGAGGGCTTGGGCGGCTCGTCACTCACCCGAAAGGCTCTACCGCCGCACGCCGTGGCTGTCACGCCGAAAAGCCTGGGCGGTCAGCGGACTTGGAGCGTTCCTGCCACGATCCGATCGTCGCTCTGGGTGCCCTCTGTCACGGCTAGGCGTCGATCACCCGAGAAGAGTCCAAAGTAGACGCGATAGTCGCCCGGGGAGAAGTTGGGCTCGAGCAGAATGTCGGTGGTGTCGACAATCACGTCGTTCTGACGCCAGAGACGCATCGGATATTTCCCGTCCAAAGGTTCGTGATCGGCGTTGAAGCGGCGCTGCAATCCGTCGATGTGCACGAACGTTTGCCAAGCTCCGCTGAGGGGAGCGAGCACCCGCAAGTAGACGGACAAGCGATAGGTCGTGCCCGGCGTGACGCTCGGCTCGATGTCGCCGGTCACGGACCGCACTCCCCAACCCAGCAGCTCGAGCTTGCCACCCAACACGGCGTGGAGCGGATGCTGAATCGGCGGAGCCGCATCCAGCACGCTTTGAGCGAACGGATTTTCGTCGCGCTCGCCCCTGGCTTTGCGATTGGACGCCAACAGCACTTCGCTGGAGCGCGCGTCGAGCACCGGTAGGTTGGTGTGGCGGAGCGAGCGAAAGCGCGCGTTGAGCTCCGGCAAGTCGGCTTTGCGCAGTACCAGCCAACGGCGCTCGGTCGTGGCGTCGCTGGTGAGCCAGTCGAACGCCGTTTCCACGCCGTCCAAGCTCTGCGCGTCGGGCGCACCTTGGTAGTGCGCGGCTTCGCTCTGCTCGCCGATGATACCGAGCGGCTCTTTGGCTTTGGCGAGCGCGCGGTAGCTTGCCAACGCTTCTTGCGGCGAAAGCTGGCGGGCCAAGGCCGGATAGAAGCCGAGGCTAGCAACACCACCCAGCGCCGCGAAGACCAACAGAAGGGCTTGTGCGCGCGTGGGCGCGCCCGCGCTTTTCTCGGATTGCTGCGGGCGGAAGGCGACGCGGGCCAAGTCGCGCAGCAGCATGGCGCCGAGCGGTGTGAGCGGCGCGAGCGGCGCGCAGACCGCCGCCCACGCCACGAGCTTGCGCGTGAAAGTTCCGAAACCTTCCAGCTGCGGCAAGGTGACGAGCCGCTCGCTGACGGCGGTGAGGAGCAAGAAGCCGACCAGGGCCGCCTCCAAAACCAGAAGAGCGAACAGCAGGTTGCCGTTCCAGAGCTTCTGAAGCGTGGACAAAACGTCGAGGTACTCTCGCCGCTGAAACACGGCGCGCGCGTCGCTCGTGCCCGGTTCGGGCGTGGGCTCGTAGAGACACAGCACCGAGCCCACGGCGAGCACGAGCGCTCCCGCGAGCCACAGCGCTGCCGAGAACCCGTGCAGACTCTCGGGCAAGCTGGCGGCACCGACGCCAAAACCGACCAGCGTCTTGTCCGGAAGCTCACGCAAATCCCAGCCGATCACGATGGCCGCCACGGCCAGCGTGCAACCGAGCAGCGGTGAGCCCAACCGACCCAACTCGAGCTCGTCGAGCCCCACCGCGACGAGGACGGCAAAGCAGCAGACGGCCGGCGGGAGCAAGCTGCCCAGGTAGCCGGCAAGCCACGCCGACGCTGCCAGGCTGAGCCCGAGCCCGAGCGCGGCGGCGTTGACGGCGGCGCGCGCTGCGCTGGGCTCGTCGCGGCGCCGACACACCAGCGACAGCGCGAGCGGCGCGGCGGCACTCCACGGAAACGCCGCGTGCACCCAATCGCCCAACGAAGCTTCGAACGTGACGAGCTGAGGCGAAGCGCTGAGCGCGCTGCCCACGAACACCGAGTACTCACCAGTCTGTCCGGCCACAGCCAGACCCGAGCAGCCCAGGGCCAAGGCCAAGGCGCCGAGCACGCTCACGGCCAGCGACAACCAACGAGCCAAGCGCTCAGGAGGGCGATGAGACAGCGCAGCGAGCCCCACCGCCAGCGCCGGAACCGCCACGCTCACGACCGGGCCGCGACACCAGAAGCCGGCGTACAACCCGAGCAGGCCCCACAGCGCAAAGCTGGCCCGAGCCCGCCGTGAAAGCTCGGCTCCCAGGCAAGCCACTGCGAGGCCCGACCAAGCCATGGTGAAGGTGGCCAGCGTCACGGCGTCGCCCAACAGCGCTCGGGCTTGCAAAAAATAAAGCGGCGTCGTGGCCAAGATCACGCTGCCGTACGAGGCCACGCGGTCGTTCCACAGGCGGCGGAGCGCCAGGTGCAACGAGCCCAAGCCGACCAGGGACCAGAGCGCGAGCGGCAGCCGCCCCGCCCAATCCGCCAGCCCGAACAGCCGAAAACCGAGCGCGGCCGAGGTGAAAGGCAGCTCGCCACGCGCCAAGTCGGCGCGAATGGGCAGGCTATTGTCCGCCCCCGGGATGGCAAGCGCCCTTCCCCCGAGCAGGTTCAAAGCGATACGACGCGACAGCTCGGCCACCGTGACCTCGTGCGGAGCCCACAGCGCCCCTGCCCTGATCCCCCAAATCAGGCCGCCGACGGCGAGCAGCAAGGCGAGGCTTACCAGCCAATTCCGGCGCACCTGGCCCGGTTACTCTCGCGAGAGAACGGCCGCAACTTGCGCGAGCCCCCATATTCTGGGAAATGGGGCCCGCTACTCGCGCCTCGACCCCTCCGGGTTGGGCCACCCGTTCGCCTTCCTTCGGGAGCGCAGCTCCCGCCCCGGGAAGTGAATCCTGGGGCCCCACGGCCGAGGCCGCTTTGGCTTGGCGCCCCGACCCCACCACGATCAGACCATGGACAGTAACTAATGCGCGCCGGATCGATCGCAATCGTCGGCCGCACGAACGTTGGCAAGTCGACGCTCCTCAACAAAATTTTGGGAGAGCGCTTGGCGATCGTGTCGCCGCTGCCGCAAACCACGCGCGATTCTCTGCTGGGCGTGGTGCGGCGCGAAGGCGCGGAGCTGGCGTTTTTGGATACGCCCGGCTTCCACAAGCCCAAGACCGAGCTCGGCTCGCGCATGAACTCCTCGGCGTTCTCGGCGGCGGAGAGCGCGGACGTGGTGGTGTTCGTGACCGACGCCAGCGCGGGCTGCAAGGCCGTACAAAAGAAGGTGAAGCGCCTGGAAGGCACGCCACCGCTGGTCGACCTGGCCCCCGAAGACTTCGAGCTCTTGAAGGGCATCAAGTCGCTCAAGAAAGTGCCGGCGATCTTGGCCTTGAACAAGGTCGACGCCGTGCGCGACAAAGGGCTGCTCTTGCCGCTGCTGAACAGCTACCTGGAAGCCGTACCGTTTCGCGCACTGGTGCCGCTGTCGGCGCTGAAGAACGACGGCGTGGACCGGCTGCTGGACGCGATTGCCGAGGTCTTGCCGGAGGGCGAAGCTTGCTACCCGGAAGACACGTTGACGGACAAGCCGTCCACCTTCTTCGTGCGCGAATACGTGCGAGAACAGGTGCTGCTGCATCTGTCCGGAGAGATTCCGCACGCGGTGGCGGTCAGCATCGACAACTTCGACGAAGGGTCGGACAAGCTGCGGATTGCGGTGACCATCCACGTCGAGAAAGTGGGTCAGCGTAAGATCTTGGTCGGCACCGGCGGCACCGTGATCAAAGAGCTGCGCCTGGGGGCCGAGAACCGGCTCAAGCAACTGCTGGGGCGGAAAGTGCGCTTGGAGTTGTTCGTGCGCATCACGCCACGTTGGAAAGAGACGCCGCGCATGCTGGCCGAGCTGGGCTACGACCGCGGCAGTGGAGACAAGAAGTGACGCCGATCGTCGCAGTCGTCGGGCGCCCGAACGTGGGCAAGAGCACCCTCTTCAACCGCCTTGCCGGCAAATCGCTGGCCATCGTCGATGACCAGCCGGGCATCACGCGCGACCGTCACTACGCGCCCGCGCACCTGGCTGGTCGCGAGATCCAGCTGGTGGACACCGGTGGCTTCGATCCTGCCAGCGGCGATCCGATGCAGCAAGGCATCGCCCGGCACGTGGAAGCGGCCATCGCCGAAGCCGACGTGATCGTGTGCGTGCTGGACGGCACCTTGCCGCCGACGACGCCGGATCGCGAAGCCGTGAGCCTGCTCCGCCACAGCAACAAGCCGGTCATTTACGTGGCCAACAAGGTCGACAACGCCGGCACCGCCCTGCAAGCCACCGAGCTGTTTTCGTTGGGCGTGCCGGAGCTGGTCAACGTTTCCGCTTTGCACGGCTTGGGGACGGCGCAGCTCGCGTTGAAGGTCGTCGCGGCCCTGCCCGCTTACGAGGCGGACGCCCCGCCGGAAGACGAAATCCCGCGCATCGCGCTGCTCGGTCGGCCCAACGCCGGCAAATCGTCATTGTTCAATAGGCTGAACGGCGAAGAGCGAGCGCTGGTCGACGACCGCCCGGGCACGACGCGCGACGCGCTCGACGCCAAGGTCACTTACGACGGCAAGGCCCTGTGGGTGGTCGACACGGCGGGCATCCGTCGCAAGTCACGGGTCGAAGAGAAGGTCGAGCTGGCCAGCGTGATGCAAGCGTTGCGCGCGGTCGAGCGCGCCAAAATCGCCGTTCTTTTGTGCGACGCCACCGAAGGCGTGTCCGAGCAAGACGCACGCCTGCTGGGCTTGTGCATGGACCGCAATCGCGGCTGCATCATCGGCCTGAACAAGATGGATTTGCTGTCGCGCGAAGAGCAAAAAAAGGCGCGCGAGCAGGCCGAAGACACGCTCGGCTTCGCCAAATTCGCGCCGATCATGGAGCTTTCGGCCAAGACCGGGCGCGGCGTCTCGGAGCTGGTGAGCAAGGTCGTGCGGATTTCGCGCGAGTGGGAGCGGCGCATCAGCACCGCCGAGCTGAACCGCTTCTTCCGCGACGTGATCGAGCGCCAGCCGCCGCCCACCGACGGCGGTCGAGCGCCGCGCATCTTTTACGTGACCCAAGCCGAGAGCTCTCCGCCCTTGTTCGTGGCCATGAGCAGCGGCGCCGCCAACATCAAGGCGAGCTATCAGCGCTTCGTCACCAACCAGATGCGCGCCACGTTCGGCTTCGAAGGCGTGCCCATCAAAGTGCACTACAAAGAGCGCACCAAAAAGGTGCTGGCGCCCAAGCCCCAAAAGCGCAAAGGCACTCGCTAGGCGCGAGCGGCGCTTCGACTAAGAGCCCTCGACCGGCGCCGCGGGCTTGTCGCCGGGCGCTTTTTCGGCGGGCGCCTTGTCGCTTGGTTTCTTGGTCACGGCGGGGGCGCCATATTCGTCGCGCAGCTTCTTCAGCAAGCCGTCGCGAAACACGCGCTCGTAGTATTCGGGCATCCGCGGCAGGCTCACGAACAGGCGCACGCCGCCGTTCGACTCGACGACCTCGAGCGTGCCCGTGACCGCGCTGTTCTTGCCCCCGCCCGGCGCCGTGTATTTGAAAATGAGGTAGGCGGCGTCGGGGTCTTTTTCGACCACCTCGTACCCGAGGTCGACGCGCACGTAGCGCAGCGCGCCGCTGTACGTCTGCGCTTTGCTGTACGACGAGCCGCCATCGACGCGCGCGTCCGCCACCGCCGCCGGAGCCGTGACGGCTAGCGCAGCCAGCATACCGACCACCGTGCGAAGGGAGCTTCGTGCCATGCCTGGCGGCTACTCGGCTTTGCCGGCCGCGGCCAAGTTTTCAGTCGATTTCGGGCAGGCGGCCTTGGAGCAGCGCGCTTGGCCCGTCTTGGAACAAAAAGCGGATTTCGTCTTTGCCGTAGCGCTTCTCGATCAGCTTCAGGCTCTTTTCGACGACTGGAAGATCGGCGGGACGATGCAGATCGGTGCAAGCCGCTTGGTAGAGCTCGCGCTCCAGCAGCTCTTCGGCCGCGCGCTGCGGGCGACGGCCGTATTTGCCGGTGAGCGCCATGCAGTCGAGCAGCGTGGCCACCCCCTGGTCGACGAGGCGCTCGAGCGCCTCGGGTTGGTCCCAAAACTTCCGATAGCGCTCGGGGTGCGCGATGACCGGTAGAATTTGGCGCCGGCGCAGGTCGAACAAGCGCTGCTCGATCATCGGCGGAAAGTCGATCTCGTAAAACTCCAGCAAGACCGCGCGGCCGCTGGGGTACGGCAGCGCTTCACCGTTCAATAGGCGCGTATAAACCCGCTCATCGAAGTAGTGCTCGCTGGACAGCGACAGCTCGGGCACGGCGCGGCCGGCCACGTGCGGCAAGAAGCCGTCGAAGGCCGCCGTCAGCCCCTGCTTTTCGTTGTCGAACATGCCGGGGCGCATGTGCGGCGTGGCCACCACGTGGGTGAAGCCGAGCGCCTTGAGCCCTTCCAACATCGCAACGCCGTCCGCGACGGTGGGCGCGCCGTCGTCGATGCCGGGCAAGAAGTGACAGTGCAAGTCGAGCAAGGGGTCAGGGAGGCTTAACCACCTGGCGCCCCGCTCGGCAAGTGTCAGCGCGCGGCCGTCTGGCCTGGCGTTTCGGTCAAGATGCGGCGGCAGCCGTCGCTCAAGCGGACGTAATCGGAGTCATCGGCCTCTCCCAGCGCGCTGATCGAGACCTCGAAGCCGTCGATCAGCAGCTGGCGCACGGGCGGCTTCGGGCCACGGAAACCCAGCTCCTCGAGGCGCGGATCGTTGGCCGGCAAGGTCGAGATGGCAGCCAGCTCCTCGCACAAGCGTGCGGCGCCAGAGCCCGCGACGAGGCAGCCCGAAGCGTCGGCGATCGCTACGGCCGACAAGCCACTGTTTCGGCGAGCCGCATCGAGCAGGCGGCAGAGCGAAACGAGCGTATCGGTGGAGCGGCCGTGACGGCGTTCAGTCTCGAGGGAGCGGTGGGACATCGTGCGCATAGCTTGGTGGAGCTGCCCCGAGTCGGACAAATTTCGTGGAGTTACGCCGTGGTCAGCCATGCTAGGCCTACGGCGCCCGATGACCGACGACCGCTTCCAGCGACTCACGGCCCGACGCCGGGTGGTGGTGTGCGCAGGGGCCGGCGGGGTCGGCAAAACCACGGTCGCCGCCGCGCTCTCCCTTTCGGCGGCCCAGCGCGGACGGCGGGTCCTCTGCCTCACCATCGACCCGGCGCGACGGCTAGCCGACAGCCTCGGCATCTCGCTCGCCCCCGGCGTCGAAGCGGAAGTGTCGCCGGAGCGCCTCGCGGCGGTGGGCGCAGCGGCGTCCGGCAGCCTGAGCGTCGCGATGCTCGATCCCAAGCAAACCTTCGACGACTTGGTGACCCGACACGCCTCGTCGGCGGCCGTGGCCGAGAAGATCCTGCACAACCAATTCTATCGGCACGTCTCCACGTCGCTCGCCGGCACGCAGTCGTACATGGCGATGGAGAAGGTGCTCGGCGTCCTCAAGTCGGGGCGCTACGACTTGATCGTGCTCGACACGCCTCCCACGTCGGAGGCGCTGGATTTTTTGGACGCCCCGGAGCGGCTGGTCGAAGCGCTGGACAGCCCTGCCATGCGCTGGCTGGTGCAAGCGATGCAGCCGTCGGGAAGCTTCAGCGTGCGGCTGCTGGCGCGCGGCGTGGCCGCCCTTCTGCGGACGATGGGACGCCTGACCGGGCGCGGGTTCCTGGAGGACATGGCCGCGTTCGTGGGCGAGCTGAACGAGCTGTTCGGCGGGTTCAAAGAGCGCGCGAGCGAAGTGTCACGCGCTTTCCGCCAACCCGACTTCGGCTACTTGCTGGTGGCGGCCCCGAACGCGCCTGCGCTGGAAGAGGCGCGCTTCTTTGCCGAGCGGCTGCGACGGCTGGGCCTGCGCGCCGATGCCCTGGTGTTGAACCGGGTGCACCGCGCGGTCAGCGCGCCCGCCTCCCCGGCGGCCCTGGCCACGCTGCTGGCGGCACGCGACCTCTCGCTGAACCCTGACCAGTTATTGAAGGCCCAAGCCGACGAGCTGGACCGCGCGCGGAGCGAAGCGCCCGAGGTCGAAAAGGCACGCCACCTTTTTCCACCGGAAAGCCTGTGGCTGGTCCCCGTGATGGCCGGAGACGTGCGCGGGCTGAGTGATCTGGCCAAAGTAGGGCGCGCTTTGACCAGGGGTTGACGGTCCCGGCCACCGGCTAGGCTCCGGCCGGTTTTGCCCCGTGTTACATGTTTGGCCCCCCACGTATGGACGAAGGCGGCGCTCTCAGCTTCAGCCCGATTGGGCGCTACCAACCGTTGCGCCTGCTGGGGCGTGGCGCGATGGGGCGCGTGCTCTTGGCGCACGATCCGGTCGTCGATCGGCGCGTCGCCATCAAGCTGTTGCGTGACGACCTCGTCATCCCTCCCGAGCAAAAGGATGCGTTGATCGACCGCATGCGCCAGGAGGCGCGCGCGTCGGCACGCGTGTCGCACCCGAACATCGTCGCCCTGTACGACATGGGCGAGGATCCGGAGCTGGGGTTGTACCTGGTGTTCGAATACGCCGAAGGCTTGACGCTGGAGCAGCGCATCGGCCGCGGCCCGATCGGCGCCGAAGCGGGCGCGCGTCTGGCACGCGAGCTGGGCGACGCGCTCACCACCGCCCACGCCGCCGGCGTCCTCCACCGCGACATCAAGCCGCAGAACATCATCTTGACCCCGACCGGCGCCAAGATCGCCGACTTCGGCATCGCGCGCGTGCCCGACTCCACCCTGACGCGGGACGGCGGCTTGTTGGGAACGCCGGCGTACAGCGCGCCCGAATGCATCACCAAGGGCACTTTTTCGCCGCTTTCTGACCAATTTTCGCTGGCCGCGACCTTGTACGAAGCTCTCAGCCAGCGGCGAGCGTTCCCCGGTGAGGACGCGGTTTCGGTGGCGACGCGCATCACCACCGACATTCCACCCAACATCGCCGAAGTGTGCGGGTTGGATGCGCACGTCGACGCGATCTTGTCGCGCGGGTTAGCCAAGACCCCGGCCGAGCGCTTCCCTAGCGCGCGCGAGCTGGGCGAAACCCTGGCTGAAGCGCTCGGCATCCCCACGCGCAAGATGCAACCGACGCTGCCCGACCAACATCACCGGAACGCGCCGTGGAGCGCACCCACCGAGCGGCACGGCTTGCGCACCTTCGCGGGCGGTATGGCCCTGGGCGGCCTGTTGGGCGTCGCGGCGCTGCAGCTGTCCAACATGTTGCGCGAGCCCGACCTCGTCGGCCCGGCCGAGCCGACCGGCCCCCACGTGGCGTTGGCGTGGCTGGCAGAAAAACCTATTTCCCGGCGCGTTCCGGAAGCGCCGGCACCGAGCAGCAGCGCTCGCAAGGCCACCCACCCCAGCAGCCCGGCCTCGGCCGAGCCCGCCGGGCCGAGCCCAGCAACTCGCGAGGCTCCGCCGGTTCCCACCGACGCCAAGCCGGCGCCCAGCGCCGAAGGGGTCGAGCTTTCGCCATGACTCGGGGCCGTCTCACGCTGGCAGCGCTCACCGCGCTCGGCTTGAGCAAGAGCCCGTCCGCTTCCGCCGCCTCCGCCCCGCACGCGGAGCCGCACGGCCCCGTGCTCACGTTGCGCGCGGCACGCAGCCCCGCCGTGTACTTGCGACCGCTCGCCATCGACATGGGCTCGAGCGACGAAGAGGTGCTGGCCGCGCTGGTGCGCTGCAAGCGTGAGCCCTTGCCGGACCGCTGCGACGAGTCGACATTCGCGAGCGAGACCCCGCCGCACCGCGAGCACGTCGCCGGCTTTTGGATGGCACGCACCGAGGTCACGGTCGCCGAGTACGGGCGATGCGTGGCGGTCGGGCGCTGCGGCCCCGCCGGCTTCGAAGGGGGCGGGCAGCGCTTTCAGCGCCCCACCTTGCCGGTGACGCTCGTCAGCTTCGACGACGCCAAGCACTATTGCGCCTTTCGCGGCGGGCGCTTGCCCAGCGAGGCCGAGTTCGAGCGCGCCGCGCGCGGGGCGACACGCCGCCGCTACCCCTGGGGTCAGAGTTGGCACCCGAAGCTTTCGAACCACGGTCGGCTCGGTGTGGACGCGACCGACGCCAGCGACGGCTTTGCCGAGCTAGCCCCCGTCGGCTCGTTTCCGGACGGCGCGACCCCCGAAGGCATCCTCGATTTGGCCGGAAATGCCGCGGAATGGACTGACGCGGCCTTCACGCCCGACTACGGCTCCCCGGCGACGGGCGAGCGCACGGTGCGAGGCGGCAGCTTCGCCAGCTCGGCCGCGTTTTTGCGCGGAGCCGCCCGCGTCGGCAAATCGCCCGAGACGCGCGAGCCCACGCTAGGCTTCCGCTGCGTGTGGCCCACCAGGCCCCTCAGCGAATAAACCCTCGGCCGGAAATGCTTCAGCTTCCCATTCATCCTCTGCTTCAGTTCGTCTTGGTGCGGCCTCACTATCCGGAAAACGTCGGCGCCGCCGCGCGCGCCATGAAGACCATGGGCTTTACGCGCTTGGTCCTGGTCAAGCCCGGCAAAATGGCCGAGCCCGGCCACGTGATGGCGATCAAGATGGCCGTAAAATCGCTGGACGTGCTGGAAGCGGCGCCAGTGGTGCCCGACGTGAAGACGGCGCTCGCCCAAGTGGACTTCACCTACGCCACGACGGCACGCCGCGGGGTCTCCGGGGTGCTGGTCGCGCGCCGGGCCGCCCAAGACGCGGTCGCGCGCGCCGCCCGCGGCGAACGCATTGCCTTCATTTTCGGCAACGAAAAGACCGGGCTGAGCGAGGAAGATTTGATGGGCGCTCAGGCGCGCGTGCGCATTCCGATGGCCGACGACCAGCCGTCGGTCAACTTAGGTCAAGCCGTGCAATTGATCGCCTACGAGCTGTTCGTGGCCGCGCTCGCGGCGCGCGCCCAAGCCGGTCAAGCCGGAGACGAAGGCGCGTGAGAGCGAGCGCGCTGTGCCTGGTCGCGCTCTGTTTGGCGGTCGGCTGCGGCTCGCCCCCGCCCGCCGCGTACGTGCGCGAGACGGAGCAGGCCCAAGCCGCGCGCGTCCAAGGTCACCACGCGCAAGCGGCCCAGCACTACGAACGGGCCGCCGCGCTGGCCGACAAGCCGCGCGACGCCGAAGAAGCGCGCTACCGCGCCGCCGACAGCTACGCCCGCGCGGGCGAGATCGCTCGCGCCCAAGCGCTGTACGAAGCTCTGGCCGCGCAAGGCCCCGTCGCCGAACGGCGCGCGCGCGCCGATTTCGCCATCGCCGATCTGTTGCGCAAGACCGGGCACGAGGCTGAAGGCCAAGCTCGGTTGGCGGCGGCCATTCGACGCCAACCCAACTCGGGTCTCGCGCGCTTGGCGCTGAGCCAGCACCTGGACTACTTGCGCGCGCAAGGCGGCAGCGAGCAGGTACTGGGTTACCTGTCCGCCGAGAGCGAAGCGCTGGCGAACACGGAGCTCAGCGAAACCATCGCGTACCGTCGCGCTCGCGAGCTGGACGAACAGGGAAAAGCCGCCGAGGCCCGCGATGCCTACTTGGCGTGCGCGACCCAGTTCCCCTACCCACGCGGCGCCTATTGGGACGACGCGCTGTTTCGAGCCGCCGAGAAAGAGCTAGCGCTCGGGACGCCAGAAAGAGCGCTGATGCACCTGGAGCGCATGCTGTCCGAGCAAGAGAGCGCGGTCATCACCGGCAGCTACGAGCGCGGGCGCTACGCAGAGGCCCAGCTCAAGGTGGCCGAAATCTACCGCGACCAGTTACACGACCCCGCTCGCGCGCGCCGTGAGCTTCGCCGGGTCTGGGAGAAGCACGGCAAGAGCCGCCTGGCCGATGACGCGCTCTTTCAGGAAGCGCTGCTGGCGCGCGCCGCCGACGACCAGGCCGGCACCTGCGCGCCGCTTGCCATCATCGTGCAGCGGTTACCCGAGTCACGCTACGCGCCGTGCGCGCACCTGTTGTGCGGCACGCTGGCGGCGACGGCGGGCGAGTGCCACGACTACATCAAGCGCGCCGCCGGCTTGCCCTGACGGCGCGGGTCGAAAAAAAACGCCCGAGCCTCAGGGCTCGTCGTCTTCTTCTTCCTCTTCCTCGTCGTCATCATCGTCATCGTCGTCGTCGTCATCATCGACGTCGACGTCGTCGTCACCGTCTTCTTCGTCGTCGTCTTCGGACTCGCCGCCCTTCTGGTCGGTCTTGAGGTCGATGCCGACCTCACCCAGCTGCGTCTCCAGCAGCTCCAGAAGCTCGTCGACGTCGTCCCCGCCCCATTCGTCGAGAACATCGGTCAAAAACTCGAAGAAGTCGCCGGCGTCCAGGCGCCGCTCGATTTCTTCCACCTGGTCTTCGGTGAACGCCTCGAGGATGTCTTCACGGAGGGACTCCATGTCGTCCTCTTCGATGGCTTCTTGCGCCGATAAACGAATCTGTTTGACGGCACGCTTGTCGAGGTAGATTTCCATCGTCGGGCTCTGTTCTGTCGGGCTTGCCCCGGCTTTAGACGAATGGTTTAGCGTTCGTCAAGCCCGTGAAAAAACGAGATGCCTAAGGCGCGCTCCGAGTATCAGCGAAAACCAGCTTTCAGCGTCGTCTTGGCGCTCGGTTGGGCTCTGGTCGCAATCGTCACGGCGCGGCCGGCTTACGCCCAAACGCCGGCACTTCCACCACCCACCAGCGTGGAGTACCTCCAGTACGGGGTCTCGCTGCACACATTGACGCTATTGAATAGCGGCTCGGTGTGCCCGGAGGGCGCCGCCACGCCTTGCATCCTGGGATCGGGCGGCGGGCTGGGCTTGCGCGTCGGCTATCGCTCGCGCGGGCCGTTCTACCTCGGCGCCAGCTTCCAACTCTCGCGGCTGAATTCGTCCAACCTGCTGCGCCTCGGCATTCTGCAGCGCTTGCTCGCCGAAGGTCGCTACTATTTCGACCGCGGCAATCGCCTCACCCCCTACCTGCTTGGCGGCCTAGGGGGAGCCATTTATGGCAACGAATGGGGCGCCAGCTCGGGCGGCGCCGCCCTGACTTTCGGCGTCGGGGTCGAGTATCAAATCAGCGAACGGACGGTGGTCACGCTGCTGCCCGCCTACCAACCCGTGCTGTTCCGGCGATTTTACGACTCGACCGGCCAAGCCCGCGCGGCAGGCCCGTTGGGCTTCGGCCTGGCACATTGGCTGGCCGTACAGATCATCATCGAAGCGCGAGATCCGCTGTCCCGCTGGTAGCCGTCAGCGGCGGTCGGGGTGCCGGCACGAGCGGCGACCGAGTCGGCCAGCCCCGAAGCCGACCACGCAGGGCTGCGGTGTTGTTGCCGTAGGGGGCCGGGTCGGGTAGCGTCGCGCCTTCGTAGGGCAGGATTAAGTGCGAACGGCAGAAGAGGCCACGACGTCGTGAACTGCAGCCGCTGCGGCCGGGACAACCCGGACGGTCTCAAGTTCTGCCAGGATTGTGGGAATCGCCTGAACGCGCCCGCGCCTGAAGCCCCCGCGCCGCCCGCTGCTGCGCCGGCCGCCGTGCCCCGGCCCGAGGCGGCCGCGCGCCCCCCCGCGCCACCGCTGCACTTCGGCGCGACGAGCGAGAAGCGCTGTCTGCGTTGTGGCACCGGCAACCCCGCCAATGGTCGCTTCTGTGCCAACTGCGGCTCCCCCCTACCCAGTGACGTGCCCGCCCCCGCCGCCGCTCCGGTGGCCGCTCCAGCGGTCGTGGCGTGCTCGCGTTGCCGCGGCGCCAATTCGCCACACATGGCGTTCTGCCAATACTGCGGGGCCAAGCTGGGTGAAGGTGCGCCTCCGCCTATCGCGGCGCCGTTGATGCCCGGCGCGCACGGAGCACCGCCTGCGGCCTTGGGGCCGGCGGCGGCCGGAACCGCCGCAATGCCGGCCGCGGGCGGTTCGCCGTTCGCGGCAGGCACCAGCTTTCAATTCGGTGGCGGCATCAGGCCCGAAGATCGCGCCAAGCTCGTGGTCATCGGTCAGGACGGAAAGCCGGGCCGCGAATACGAGATCGAAGGCGAGCAAACCGACGTCGGCCGCGAGGAAGGCTCGATTCTCCTCGTGAACGACCCTTATGTATCTCCGCGCCACGCTCGGCTGCAGTTCCGGGAGGGCCGATTTTTTATCCGGGACCTCGAATCGGTGAACGGGGTATATGTGCGGCTTCGAGCACCAGAACGGCTGCAGCACGCAGACTTGGTGTTGGTAGGTCTTGAAGTGTTAAGGTTCGAGGTCGTGAGCGACGCAGAGCGAGGGCTTGGCCCTGCAGCAGAGCGCGGGACCCAAGTCTTCGGGTCACCCGCTGCGCCGCGTTACGCGCGCTTGTGTCAGCGGACGGTGGAGGGCGTCACCCGCGACGTCTACTATCCGACTCGAGAAGAAACCGTGATCGGGCGGGAGGTGGGGGATGTGGTGTTTACGACGGATCCATTCATGAGCCGCAGACACGCCGCCATCGTCCGCGACCCCGCGACCAACACCTTCACCCTGAAGGATTTGGGTTCTTCGAATGGGACCTACCTCGGCATCCGTGGCGAGCGTGAGCTCGTTCCCGGTGACCACGTGAGGATCGGCCAGCATCTGTTCCGGCTGGATTTCGGCACGGGGTCACGAGGCCGATGAACGGCGACTCCCCCTCCAGCGCGGGCATTCGCGTGCGCCTGTTCGGCCGCACCGACGTCGGACAGATCCGCGAGCACAACGAAGACAACTTCCTCGTCGCGGACCTGACTCGCAGAAGTCGCAGCCTGATGGAGTCCGACCGGGTCCAGAGCGTGGCCGAACGCGGCACCGTGCTCGGCGTTTGCGACGGGATGGGCGGCGCCGCCGCCGGTGAGGTCGCCAGCCAGCTCGCGGTCGACATCATCTACGAAAAGCTCTCGCAGGGTGATCCCCCGACCAGCCACGACGACTTGGCGCGCCGCCTAGTCAACGCGGTCGAAGAAGCGGGTGGGCGCATTTTCGGTGAAGCTCGCGCCGACCGCACGCGTCGCGGCATGGGCACGACCGCCACCATCGCGGCCTTGCTCGACTCACGCCTGTTCGTGGCCCAGGTCGGTGACAGTCGCGCCTACGTTTTGCGCGGCGACAAGTTCGTCCAGGTCAGCCGCGACCAGTCGCTGGTCAACCAGCTGATCGAAGCGGGTCAGCTCACCGAAGAAGAAGCCGAGACCTTCGAGCACAACAACATCATCTTGCAGGCGCTCGGCACGGCCGAGACCGTGCAGGTGGATCTGACGTACGTCGACCTGCGCCACGGCGACACCTTGCTCGTCTGCTCCGACGGCCTGTCGGGCATGGTGCGCGCCGACGAGATGCGCGAGGTGCTGCTCAGCCATCGTGAACCGTTCGACGCTTGCAAAGAGCTGGTCGACCGCGCGAATCGCGCCGGCGGTCACGACAACATCACCGTGATCGTCGCCGTGTTCGAAGGCGCGCTGAGCCCGCCCGGGCCCCAAGACGTGTTGGCGTACCAAAAATATGCGCTGCCCGAGGCTCCCGCCGAAGCCACGGTGCGCGCCCCCAGCGTGCACGCGCCCGAGGTGTACACGCCGCCCGCCAGCCAAGAGGCTCAACGCGAATCACGCCGCCTGCGCGTCGGTCACACCATGGTCGGCATGACCAATCCCATGGCTTCGACGCCGGCCTCGGGCACGCCCACCGCGCCGCGCGTCTCGAACGCGCCCCCGACCTTCGGCTTCGAAGACGACCCGGTGTCCATCCCCACCAGCGGCCTTCCGCCATCCATGGTCGGCACGTTGGTGCTGGTCGCCATGTGTCTGGTCGCCATCGCCGGGTTCTTGCTGCTGCGCTGAGCGCACCCGGAACCGATGACCCCCGCCCGCCCGGGCAAGTTGACGTTCCGCCGGGTCTTCCCGAGGTTTCTGCGCCTGCTGTTGACGCTGCTGGCGGTGTTGATCGCCGGATTTTACGGCGCCGCCAACGGCGCCAAGCGCCCCGACTCGGGCTGGGCGTTCAAGCAGCTGCCGGTGTTCGTGAACCTGTCGCCCATCGACGTGCGGGACCGAGCGCTGCGGGCCATGCGCGCCGCCGCCAAAGACGAAGGACCGGAAGCCGCAGCGGCTCGAGACGAGCTCCTGCGACTGGGCGGGGCGGCGTTGCCGCACGTGTTACCTCTGCTGGACAGCTTGGAGCCGAGCGCGCGCGGGCGGGTCGCCTTGGCGCTGGGTCCGTTGGCGTTACGCATGCGCGTGGCGGGCATCGACGACGTGGCGACGCCGGAGCGCGCGCTCTTGTTCTTCGGTCGCTTTTGGCAAGATCGCTCGATCGAGTTTCGTCCCACCACCGTCCGTCGCGCGGTCGAACGGCTTGCCGAGCGCTCGCTCACGCTGCGGCGCGACGACGTGATCCACGCCGACACCTACGCCCTCGAAGCCTTGATCGCGGCGCTCGGCAAGGTGGACAACGAAGCCGACGCGGCGCGGGTCGCGCGCTTGCAGCCGGTGCTCATGCATATCACCGGCCGGGGTGAAGCATTCGCGCGCGCTCCGACGCGGCAGCAAGCGGCCGACGCCGCGCGGCGTTGGCAAGAGCTGTGGCTGCAAGAGGGTGCAGACTACTCGGTGCTCGAAGGACCACGTCGGGTTGCGGCCCTGGTGACCGAAACGCAATTCGGTAAATGGCTGGCGCAAGCTTTCTTGTGGAAGCTCGGCCGCGCCCGCGACGGCTCGACGGTGAGCAGCGTCGTCTTGACGGCCATGCCCGGCAGCGCCTTTCACGTGCTGTTGCTGCAGTTTTTGGCGATCGCCGTCGCGGCCGGCACGGCGCTGTGGAATCGCTCGACTGGCCTGTGGGAGCGTGCCCGGACGCGTGTCGCGGCGACCTCGGCCTCGCTCGTCGCGTCGTATCCGATGTTGCTCACGTTGGCGCTCGCGCTCGAGCTGCGGCGCGGTCACGGCGGCGTGCTCTCCCTGTGCGCCGACGCGCTGCACCACGGTGACGTGAATTTGATGATGGGCGCGCTGCTGGGGTTGACGCTGCTTTCGGAGCTGCTCGTCACCATTCCTTCGCGCCTCGCTGCCGCCGCTCACGCCACCGACGAGCTCGACGGGGACGACGCATGAAAGGCCTGGCACTCGCGCTCCAGCTGCGCCTGGCGCAAGGCATCCTCGGGCTGTGGCTCGTGCTCGGGGTCGTGGGGGCGTTGCTGCCCAACGCCCCCGCCCTGCTCGTCGGCTTGGGCAGCGACGCGTTGGCGCTTGGCGCCGTGCTGTTGCTCGCTCTGGGAGTCGGAGTACCGCTCGGAGCGTTGGCGGGGAGCGGGCCGCGTTGGATCGACGTGACGCTCGCCTTCACCACCGATTGGATCGCGGCCG
>JBEQSW010000525.1:0-12953 GCA_040348565.1 Myxococcales bacterium
GTTGCCGGGCGAGGCTTGGGCCGTAAAGAAGACGGCGGGCTTGTCGTCGGCGGTGGAGAGTAGAGAGAGGGTGGTGGCGGGCACGCTGGTGGCGCCGAAGATGTCGGTGCGAGCGCTGCCGACGTCGTGGACGGCCATGGTGTGGTCGGCCTGAATCCACGCCCCCACGATCGTGCCGGCGATGTTCAGCGCTTGCGGGAACAAGGTCTCGTTGCCTTCGAGGTACGAGGTGCCGACCAAGTTGGTCATGGTCTTGTCCCCTTGGTTGACGAGGTGGAAAACCTTGGCTGACAAGTCGCCGAGCTTGGGTTTGGCCGCCAAGAATCCATGCAGCACGACCTCGCCCAGGGCAAGCTCCTCCACCGCCAGCCCGACGTCGCTGATCGGAGTGCCTTCCAGCTTGGTTCCGGCGCCGAGCGGCTCGAGCTCGGTTCCGTCGCTTGCCAGGCGGTACAGCGCAATTTGCGGCGTCGCCTCGTTCACCAGCAGCGCGGCGAAGTAGAACAGCTTGCCGCTGGCGACGACCGACACGCGCGCGTGATGCTCGGCCGGCAGCGAGACGTCGAAGCCGTCGAGCTTCAAGCCGACGGTCGGCTCGTGCAGGCACTCGGGGGTGTCTCCGGTTTCGTCGCAGGTGTCGATGGTGCAAGCGTCTTGGTCGTCGCAGTCACCGCACGAGGCGAAGCCACTTCCGGCCGCTCCCGCCGCGCCGGCAGCGGCACCGGCACCGGCGCTCGAGCCGGGTGCGCCACCTTCGCCCACCGCGCCGCCGACGCTCGAAGCCGGATCGCCTTTCTGCAGCTCGTCGTAGTCGAGCAAGAAGACGCACGAAGCCAAGAACGGCGCTACCAACAGCGGCAACCAAGGCTGGGCGACGCGTCGCATCAGAAGCTCCAAGCGGCGCTGGCCGCAGCGGCGGTGGGCCCGAGCGCGAGGTCGACGCGCGGCGCGGTGCGGCCGAGCTCGTCGTTGTCGCTTCGGGTCAGCAGCAGAAGCGCCACGCCTAGACCGACGCCCGAAACCGCCGCAGCCGTCAGCACCGTGCTGGTGATGGCGAACGCGCGGCTGCCGGACAATTGCGAGTCGGTGCAATGGTGGGCACAGCTGTCCTTGGCGTCGTTGTACTTGGCGCTGGCGACGAGCCCGGTGGCTACCGAGGCTCCGGCCAACACTCCCCCGACCCCGAGGCTGATGAAGGCGGGCAAGCGGTTGGGCTCGGCCTTGCGCGGTTTGGCCGCCGGTGCGGGCGGGGGCGCGGCTGGATTTTCCGTTGCGGCCGGAGGCGGAGGGGCCGCAGCCGGCGCTTCGACGGGGGCGGGGGGCGCGCTCGCGGCCTGCTCTTGCAGGCGCTTCTCCAGGTTCTGGATGCGAAGCGTCACCGTTTCCGCGTGCTGACCCTGGGGGGCGGCTTCCAGGTAGGCCTTCAAAGCCGCGAGCGCCGCGGGCAAATCGCTCCGGCGCTCGTGAACGGTGGCCACGTTGAGCAAGATCTCGGGGCGCTTCGACAGCTCGTAGGCCTTTTGGAAGGCTTTGAGGGCGTTGTCGTAGTCGCTCTCCTCCAAGTACGCGACGCCCGAGTCGAAATGGCGCCGCGCCAAGTCGTCGGAGGTGCTTTGCGCGTGCCCGGTCGCGCTGCACAGCCAAACGCTGCAAGCCAACGTGATCGCCGCGCCGAGCGGACCTGCCGGGCGCAGCCTTCTCCCTGAAAGCATGGCATTACCCTTACCACGCGAGGCTGGCTTGGCCCCAGCCGTCACCGGAACGCCTTTCACTTCCGCTGGATTCGAGATGGCGAAGCGAGCGCGCCCCGCGCGCGAGCTGGATAGACCCCACCCAACTTTGGCACCAGCAGATCGCGATCCACGACTGGGGGCGGGCTCTCGGGAAACCCGGCGAGGCCGGGCGGGAACCGGCTCGGCACGCGAAAGACGCGAGGCCTGTGGGTCGCCGAGGTGGAACCTAGAAAATCATGCTAAGCGGCATGCCCGATGCCCGCACGAAGTGACATCAAGAAGATTCTGCTGATTGGTTCGGGTCCGATCGTGATCGGGCAAGCCTGCGAGTTCGATTACTCCGGCACGCAGGGCGCCAAAGCCCTGACCGAGCTTGGTTACGACGTGGTGCTGGTGAACTCGAACCCGGCGACCATCATGACCGACCCGGAGCTGGTGCGACGCACCTACGTCGAGCCGCTCACGGTGCAGGCGCTGTCGGCCATCATCGAGCGGGAGCGCCCCGACGCGCTGTTGCCCACGCTGGGCGGGCAGACGGCGCTGAACCTCGCGCTCGAGCTGAACGAAGCGGGCGTGCTGTCGCGCTACGGCGTGCAGCTGATCGGCGCGCAGGTCGACGCGATCCGCAAAGCCGAAGATCGCAAGCTGTTCAAGGAGGCCATGAACAACTGCGGCCTCAACTCGGCGCGCTCGGGCGTGGCCCACACCGTCGAGGAAGCGCGCGAGATCGTCAAAGAGACGGGCTACCCGGTGATCTTGCGGCCCAGCTTCACGATGGGCGGCTCGGGCGGCGCCGTCGTCACCGATCCGGCCGAGCTCGACATGCGCGTGGCGTGGGCACTGCAGCAGTCGCCGACGAGCGAGGTGCTGGTCGAAGAGAGCTTGATCGGCTGGAAAGAGTACGAGCTCGAGGTGATCCGCGACAAGGCGGACAACTTCATCGTCGTTTGCTCGATCGAGAACATCGACCCGATGGGCGTGCACACCGGCGACTCGATCACGTGCGCGCCGGCCATGACCCTGACCGACAAAGAGTACCAGCGGCTACGTGACGCAGCGCGCGCGGTGATGCACGAAATCGGCGTCGAGACGGGCGGCTCGAACGTGCAGTTCGCGGTCGACCCGAAGACGGGTCGCGTGATCGTGATCGAGATGAACCCGCGCGTGTCGCGCTCGAGCGCGCTGGCGTCGAAGGCCACCGGCTACCCCATCGCCAAGATTGCGGCCAAGCTCGCCGTCGGCTTCACGCTCGACGAGCTGACCAACGACATCACCGGCACCAGCGCCGCTTTCGAGCCGACCATCGACTACGTGGTCGTGAAGTGGCCGCGCTTCGCGTTCGAGAAGTTTCCCGGCTCCGACCCGCGCCTGGGCACGCAGATGAAGAGCGTGGGCGAGGCCATGTCGATTGGCCGCACCTTCTGCGAGGCTTTGCAGAAGGCGGCGCGCTCGCTCGAGACCGGCAAGACCGGCTTCATCAGCTTGTTCGACCGCATCGACTACCGCACGTTGTCGCTGGAGCCGGACACGCGCCGTGATCTCAAGCACGACGCGCCGCCCGCGCCGCGCCAGCGCCCGACGCTGCCGCCCGCCGCCCAAAACGAGCTGATCACCGCCATCGAGCGCGCGATCGCGGTGCCGACGGCGGATCGGCTGTTTTACGTGGGCGATGCCATCCGTTCCGGCATCTCGCTCGAGCGCATCTTTCAGCTGACCGGCATCGACCCCTGGTTCTTGTCGCAGATGCAGCGCCTCGTGAACATGGAGGGCGAAATCAAGGCCGCGCCCGAGCTGTCGGCGGAGCTGCTGCGCGACGCCAAGCGCCTGGGCTTCAGCGATCCGCAAATTGCCGGGTTGCGCGGCTTGACCCAAAAGGAAGTGCGCGAGAAGCGCATCGCCTTGGGCGTGACGCCGGTGTTCGGTCGTGTCGACACTTGCTCGGCCGAGTTCCCGGCCAAGACGCCCTACTTGTACTCGAGCTACGAGAGCGAGTCGGAAGCCGACGTCAGCTCCAAGAAGAAGGTCGTCATCCTCGGCGGCGGGCCGAACCGCATCGGGCAGGGTATCGAGTTCGACTACTGCTGCTGCCATGCCGTGTTCGCGCTGCGCGAGCTGGGCATCGAGACCATCATGGTCAACTGCAACCCCGAGACGGTGTCGACCGACTACGACACCTCCGACCGCTTGTACTTCGAGCCGTTGACGCTGGAAGACGTGCTGGCCATCTGCCGCGAGGAAGCGCAAAAGGGCGAGCTCTTGGGCGTGATCGTGCAGTTCGGCGGACAGACGCCGCTGAAGCTGGCGGTGCCGCTCGAGCAAGCCGGCATTCGCCTGCTCGGCACCAGCGCCGACGCCATCGATCGCGCCGAAGATCGCGAGCGCTTCGACGCCTTGTTGACCAAGCTGAATCTGGCGCGGCCGCGCGCCGGCATCGCCAAGACGGTGGAGGAAGCGCTGTCGATCGCCGAGGGCATTGGCTTTCCGATCTTGGTCCGACCCTCGTACGTGCTCGGCGGCCGCGCGATGATGAACTGCTGGAGCGCCGAGGAGCTGGGCGCGTACGTACAAGTCGCGATCGACGCCGCCAAGGAAGAGGGCGGCTCGCAGACGCTTTTGATCGACGAGTACCTGCGCAACGCCATCGAGGTGGACGTGGACTGCGTCTCGGACGGCAAGCGTGCGGTGATCGGCGGCGTGATGCAGCACATCGAAGAAGCCGGCGTGCACTCCGGCGACTCGACCAGCGTGTTGCCCCCGCATTCGCTCGACACCGAAGTCGTCGCGCGCATCGAAGAGAGCGCCAAAGCGCTGGCGCTGGAGCTGGGCGTGGTCGGGCTGATGAACGTGCAGTTCGCGGTCAAAGACGGCGCCGTGTACGTGCTGGAAGTGAACCCGCGCGCGTCGCGCACGGTGCCGTTCGTGGCCAAGGCCACCGGGCGCCCGCTCGCGAAAATCGCGGCCAAGGTCATGGTCGGCCGCACCCTGGACGAGCTGGGCGTCACCGACGGCAGCGTGCCCATGCACGTGGCCGTGAAAGAGTCGGTGTTCCCGTTCAACAAGTTTCCGGGCGTCGACACCATCTTGGGCCCCGAAATGCGCTCCACCGGCGAGGTGATGGGCATTGCCATGAACGTCGCCCTCGCCTTCGGTAAGTCGCTGGCGGCCTCGGGCTTCAAGCTGCCCGAAGGCGGGCGCGTGTTCGTCAGCGTCAAAGACGAAGACAAAGCGCAGGCGTGCCAACTGGCGCGGCGCCTCCGCAACCTCGGCTTCACCATCGTGGCCACCGGCGGCACCGCCAAGGCACTCGAGCGCGCGCGCATCCCCGCCGAGCGCGTCAACAAGGTGCTGGAAGGCTCGCCGCACGTCGTCGATCGCATCGGCGCCGGCGACATTCAGCTGGTCATCAACACCACTCAGGGCACCAAGGCCATCGCCGACAGCTACTCGATTCGCCGCAACGCCCTGCTCGCCAACATTCCCTACTTTACGACCATGTCGGCCGGTCTCGCGCTGGCCGACGCGCTGGAAGCATCGACCCTGCTACAGAACCGCGGCGCCCAAGTGCGCAGCCTGCAAGAGTGGCACTCGCGCGGCTAGCGGGGGTAGGCCTGGTTCAGGCGCCCAGCTGGGCGCCGCCGAACCACACGGAAACTGGGCCTGCCCTGAAACGGACCCAGATTTTTTCACAGGGAGATCGGGAGATCGGGAGGGCGAGAAATTTGGGGTTCGAGGCGAGCGACGCTGGGCAAAGACTGCGCAGTCGTCTCCAAAACGACTCACGACTCGAACCAACAAACCTCCCGATCTCCCGATCTCCCTGTGAAAAAATCTCGGGACTTGCGGGTTCGTTGGCCGTTTCGAGGGGCGTGGTACGATGCGGGCGGAATGGCGCGGCAACCGTACCCGCTGGAGACGCTCCGCAAGTTGCGGGACGAGCGCGCGGACGCGTTGGTGGAGGCGCTGGCGGTTCAGGTGGCCCGCTCGCAGCGCGCGGAGGCAACCCTGCGCGAGCGCGAAAATGCGCGTCGTGAGCACGGTGCTCGCACGACGGAGACGGTGCGGCTCGAGCAGCGGCGGTTGGCGGACGGTGGGGTCACCGGCGGAGATTTGCTGCGAGTGGCCGAGTTCGAGCTGGCGGCGCGCGCGCAGGCCGAGCTGTTGCAGAAGGCCGAGGCCGAGGCCCGACGGATTTTGGCCGAAGAGCGCGCCGCTGAGCAAAAGCTGCGCGAAGAGCAGGCGGCGCGGGAAGCGGAAGCCAAGCTCGTGCGTAACCACGAGGCCAGCTTTCACGAACGGCAGGCCGAGCTGGCGCAAAGGGCCGAAGAAGAAGCGGCGCTCGAGCAATGGAACGCGCGACGTCATTGAAAAAGGCTGGGCGCCTGCGGCCGTGGGCGCTCGGCGGCGTGCTCTTGGCGCTGTGCGGGGTCGCGTACTCGTGCGCGGGGGCCAGGCCGCTGTCGCGATTGCCCGACCGGCAACCGGACAAGATCCAAAGCCCCATCACCGGCTCGCCCTCCACGGTTGGCAAAGTGGCGGCCCCCGAGCCGCTGTCGTTGGAGGGTTTTCGTCCGCTATTGGCGGAGCCTCGCTACGAGGCGGCACGCCTCAAGCAGGAGGCCGGCGACTACGCGGGCGCGGCCGAGCTGGTGCGGGCCGCGTTGGCCAAAAGCCCGCCGGCGCCAGGCGAAATCGATCGTCACCGCTTCTTGCTGGCACGGTTGTTGGAGCGCGCGGGGCGGATCGCCGAAGCCCGCGACGCGTTCGTGAGCGTGTCTTCGGCCTCGTTGCTGGCGCCGTACGCGGAGCTGGGCGCGGGCCGCATGGAGCTAGGGCTCGGCGCGGCCGACCGCGCGCTCGGGCACGTGGGCAAGGCCGAAGAGTCGTTGCCGGCGGCGGCGGGGCGCCGCCGTTTGCTGGCCGACGCCGCGCTCAAGTCCGGCGCGCGCGAGATTGCGCTGCGCGAATACCGCGCGCTCTTGAGCGAAGCCGCCAGCGATCGCGATCGCGCAAATATCGCGCTCTTGTTGCTGGGGGCGCTGTGGGGTGACGCCGGCCAGTTGCATCCCGCGGCCGAGCTTCAGGAAGCGCTTCGGCTGACACGGCTGCTCACGACCGCGGCTGAAGACGACCCCGTTTTGCTCAAGCAGGCTCAGGCGCAAGAAAAGCGCTGGCTGTTGCTGGTGCCCGAGAGCGAGCGCCAAGCGCTGTCGCTGCCCAGCCGCGCCGAGCAGCTGGAACGGCTGCGCGCCCTCGTGGAAGCGCGGCGCTTCGAGCAAGCTCAGGTGTTACTCGGCAGCTTGCCGCCGTTCGATCCTGCCGCTAGCGAGCCCGAAGCCTGCGAAGCCGAAGTGCTGCGCGCCAAGGTCGCGGCCGCCAGCAAACGCTCGAGCGACGCCGAAAAGTCTTACTTGCTGGTGGCGCACGCCCACTGCGCCGAAGACCAACGGGCGCGCGCGCTGTACGCGGCCGGCAAAGCCGCTCAGAGCGGCGGCCGGCACGCGGTGGCGGTGAAGTTGTTCGCCGAGCTCGAGCGCACGTTCCCGATGCAAAGCGTCGCCGACGACGCGCGGCTGTACGGCGCGCTCAGCTCGCTGGAGCTAGGAGACGAAGCGCGCTTCACCGACGCCTTGGCCAGCATGCCCGACGACTATCCGGACGGCGACATGCTGGCCGAAGGTTGCTTTCGGTTGGCCTTGCGCCGCATGGAGAAGCGCGATTTTCAAAGCGCCGAGCGGCCATTGTCACGCGCCGTCGAGCACCTGCCCGAGGTCGAAGCCGCGCGCGGTGGCGATTTTGCCGGCCGCGAACGCTACTTTCTGGCGCGCGTTCAGGTCGAGACGGGTGAGGTCGAGCGCGGGCTGGCCGGTTACGAGAAGCTGATTGCCGAGCTGCCGCTCGGTTACTACGTGCGGGCGGCCTACACCGCCTTGGCTCGGGCCGACGCCGAACGAGCACAGAAGGCACTCGAGCACACCGCGCAGGCGGCCGCGCTCGAGCCACCCAGCATCCGTCGTCCACCGGCGTCGCTGGAGCTGGGCTTCCGACGCGCGTTGGAGCTGGCGGCGGTGGGGGAGCTGGATTGGGTGCGCGCCGAGCTGTCGGCCTTGTCGGCAGAGTCGGCGGCGCCGGAAGTGGCGTTCAACGCCGCGGCGCTGTACGCGCGCGCTGGTGCCTTCAAGTTGTCGAGCGATGCCGCGCGCTCGGTATTGGGCCGCATGCCGCCGCGCTTTCCAGCCGGGGCCTGGCTGGACGCCTGGAAGCTTGCCTACCCGCGCCCGTACGTGGAGCTGGTGAGCGAGCAGGCGAAGAAAAATACGCTGCCTCCTTCGCTGATCTACGCCGTCATGCGCGAAGAGTCGGCGTTCGATCCCGACGCCGAGAGCCCGGCCGACGCCTACGGCTTGATGCAGCTGATTTTGCCGACCGCGCGCACCGCCGGCAAGGCGCTGGGCTTGCCCCACGATCGCGTCTCGCTGAAGCGCCCGAGCGTGAACATTCCGCTCGGCGCGCGCGTGCTCGGCAAATACAGGGATCAATTTCCCGCCGATCCCCTGCTGGCGGTGGCGGCCTACAACGCGGGGCCCGGCGCCGCGCAACGCTGGCGCCGCGATCGACCCGGCCTCAGCTTCGACTTGTGGGTCGAGCTGATTCCGTACGTGGAGACCCGCCGCTACATCAAGCGCGTGCTGGGCAGCGCCGCCGTGTACGCCATCGTTTACGAGGAAGGCGCGCAGGCGCAGGCTCTCGCGTTGCCGCAGTCCGTCAGTCTCTGAGTTGCCGGCGCGGCCGAGCCGCGGTACGAGCGCATCATGGCCGTACCGTCCAACATGCGTGAGCTGGGGACGCCCATGCCCAGCTTCAATTTGCCCGACACCGTTTCGGGACAGCTCGTTGCTTCCTCGTCACTCGCCGGCAAGCCCGCGGTGGTGATGTTCATCTGCAACCATTGCCCGTACGTGAAGCACATTCGCGTTGGCCTGGCGGCGTTTGGCCGCTACTGCCACGAGCGCGGCGTGGGCATGGTCGCCATCAGCTCCAACGACGTGGTTACGTATCCCGACGACGGTCCCGCCCAGATGGCGCAGGAGGCCAAGGACTCGGGCTACATTTTTCCGTATTTGTTCGACGAATCGCAGCAGGTTGCGCGCGCGTTCGACGCCGCTTGCACGCCGGATCTGTACATTTACGACGCCCAGGGGTTGCTCGCCTACCGCGGTCAATTCGACGACAGCCGTCCCAAAAATACGTTGCCCGTCACCGGCGCCGATGCGCGCGCGGCGGTGGATGCGTTGTTGGCCGGTCGCGCCCCGAGCGCGGATCAGAAGCCGAGCATCGGCTGCAACATCAAGTGGAAGAGCAGTTAGCGGCGCCGAGCCGCGACGACCGCTGCTGCGGCGACGCTGGGAAGCCGCGCGATATTGCGGGTGACACCGATGTGGGGAGACGTGCGCGCGTCGTCGAACTGCGTTTCGACGAAAATCAGCTAATCTAGTGGCTAGCGGACACGAAGCACTGGGCTCGTGACGGTGAGGTGCGCGCATGGCTCGAACAGTGAAGCGAAGAATTTTCAGCAGTGTCGGAGCTGGATTGGGATTGGTGCTCTCGGCCCTGGGCGGGCTTGCGAGCTGTAGCGGCACGGACGAAAGCTTGGTCTCGCCCTGCAAATCCGAGCTGACCTGCGGGCAAAAGTGCGATGCCGCCAATCCTTGCGCGAGCGGTACCTATTGCGGGGGAAACGGCACCTGCACCGCCGAATGCGTGGTCGGCGACAAACGCTGCGGCGACGACAAAACGTGCAACGGCAGTGGGCACTGCGTCGCGGGCCCCAGCATCAACGTCGGGGGTAGCTCCTCGTCCGCGGGCGGCAACACCGGCGTCTGCGCCTCGACCGCCATCGACCTGGGCCATCAATTGCCGACGGTGCTGCTGCTGGTCGATCAGTCTGGCAGCATGAACGCCCAATTCGGCACGAGCGATCGCTGGCAAACGCTGCGCGGCGCGCTGATGGACCCGATGAACGGCATCGTGCACACGCTGCAAGGCCAGGTGCGCTTCGGGCTGACCTTGTTCAGCGGCAAGGACGGTGCGGCTCCTTGCCCCTTGCTCACCAACGTCGCGCCAGCCCTGAACAACTTCCCGCCCATCGACACGGCGTACCCGGTTCCTACCAGCGCCATCATCGACGACACGCCCACCGGTGAGAGCATCACCGCTGCCGCGAACATTCTCAAAGCCGTCACCGACCCCGGCCCGAAGGTGATCGTGTTGGCCACCGACGGCGAGCCCGATACTTGCGCGAAGCCCGATCCGCAAACGCCCGAGGCCAAGGAAGTCGCGGTGAAAGCCGCTCAGGACGCCTTTGCCAGCGGCATTTTCACGTTCTACATCAGCGTGGGCAACGAAGTGTCGGCGGCCCATGCGACCGAGATGGCGAACGTCGGCCAGGGCTACCCCCGTACCGACAAGACGCAGCGCTTCTATCTGGCCAACGACCAAGCGGCGCTTGCCTCGGCCTTCGCCACGATCGTCGACGGGGTGCGCACCTGCTCGTTCCAACTGAACGGCACCGTGATGGCGGGTGACGAGGCGCAAGGCACGGTGACGCTGGACGGCGCGCCCCTGACGCTCAACGATCCGAACGGCTGGCGCCTCAGCTCGCCTTCGACCGTCGAGTTCGTGGGCAAAGCCTGCGACGCCGTGAAGGACAAGAACGACCACAAGGTAAAAGCGGAGTTTCCCTGCGGTACAATTATTCCTTTTGATCCGCCCGCGTAGCGGGCGGGTCAAAAGGGTCTTGGTTTTCCTCCGTGGCTTGCGTGGAGTGCCCCGCGATCCTCGCGACCTGACGTGGGATCGGCGCTCGGTCTCGCCGAGTTTCGTTCACTCGGGTCTTCTGTTTTGATCGTGATCTGCTCTCGCCAAGGTCGGGTGGGGGCGATCCAGCTCGCGCTTTGCGCTCGCGCGCGGTGTAACGGAGACTTGCGGCTGGTCGAGAGAGCGGCGTGCTTTGCGCTCGCGCGCGGTGTAGCGGAGATTTGCGGCTGGTCGAGAGAGCGAGTTGCGCGCGGGTTAGGGCTGAGCGGTTTCGAGCACTTCGCGGAGGCGGAGGAGGAGGCCGGGGAGGGAGAAGGGTTTGGGTAAGAAGGCGTATCGGCCGGCGGTGAGCGCGGCTTGTTGGCGCGGGTCTTCGACGTGGCCAGACATGGTGAGGACCGGCAGCTGCGGGAAGCGTTCACGCAGAAGCGCGGCCAAGTCCAAACCGCTGATGCCGGGGAGGCGCACGTCGGTGATCAGCACGTCGACGCTGCCGAGCGCGTCGCCCAGCGCCAACGCCGCTTCGGACGATGCCACCGCCGTGACGCGGTAGCCTCGGGCTCGTAAGCCGCGGTCCGTCACCGCGCGCACACCCGGATCGTCCTCGACCAACAAGACGTGCTCGGTGCCCCCCACCATTTCTCTGACCGCGACGGGGGGCGCGTGCGCGACTGCCTTGTCCGATAGCGGCAGGTAGAGTTGAAACGTCGTGCCGGAGGGCGACGACTGCTTGAGCGACAACACCCCGCCGTAGCGTTCCACGATGCTCAAACAGGTGGGCAAACCCAGACCGGTCCCGCCGTGGCCCTTGGTAGTGAAGAACGGCTGAAACACCTCGGAACGTGAAGCGTCCGGAATTCCCAGGCCCGTGTCTTCGACCGTGAGCGACAAGTAAGGCCCGGGTTTCAGCTCCGGCGGACGTTCGCGAGAATCCGAAGTGAACAGTGCCGCGCCAACCGCTATCCTTAGCGTGCCGCCATCGGGCATGGCGTCGCGCGCGTTGAGCGTCAGGTTCAACAGCACGAGCTGAAGGTCGTTCGGATCGGCGGCGACGCGCAGCTCGGTCGTGGGGCACACGATGCGAACCTGCACGCGCTCCCCGGCGCTACGGACCAGCATGGGCTCGGCGCCGCGCACGGCGTCGCACACGTCGATCACGCGTAGGGCTCCGACTTGTTTCCGCCCGAAGGCCAGCAGGGACGAGGTGAGTCGGGTCGCGCGGCCCAGGGTCGCCTCGATTTCGCCGAAGCTGCGCTCGCGGCTTTCGCCCGTGGCCTGCGGATCGCGCAAGAACGCGACTTCTCCTGCCAACACCGTGAGCAAATTGTTGAAGTCGTGGGCAACGCCGGCTGCCAAGCGCGCCAAGGCTTCCATCCGTTGCGCTTCCATCAAGCGCTCTTCGAGGGCTCGCTGCTCGGTGATGTCGGTGACGCCGCCCACGATGCGACTGAGCACGCCGGTCTCGTCCAGCACGGGCACGATGCGATCGCGAAGCCAGCGCGTGCGACCGGCGCCGTCGATGATGCGATATTCGTTGTGCACGCTGCGGCCGCGCCCCAGCTCGCGCAGCAGGACTTGGCTCCGCTCGCGGTCGTCGGGGTGAATGACGGCGAGCCAACCGCCGCGCGCCGTGACCTCGTCCACCGTCATGCCCGTGGTGCGCTCGAACGAGCCCGCGACGATGCTGGGGACGGCCACCTGCCCGCTCACGCTCGCGTCGTACACGTAGTCGGTCGCGTGGGCCGAAAATAGCCGCAACCGCTCGTCGCTTTCGCGCAGGCGCGCTTGGGCCAGACGACGCTCGGTCGCGTCCACCACCGTGCCCAGCATGCGCACGGGGTTGCCTTGCTCGTCGGTGATCACCCGCCCGCGTCCCTCGACCCAGCGCACGCTGCCGTCGGGCATGGTCACGCGCTGATCGCCCACGAAGTCGTCGGCCCGCGTGGCGATGGCATCGCCGATGATGCGCTGGAGACTCTCGCGATCTTCGGGGTGAACGCGCGGCGTAAATGAGGCGAAGCTGTTGTCGAACTCCTCCGGCTGCATGCCGTAGATGTTCAGGGTGACGTCGGACCAACGCAGGTAGTCGTTGGAAATGTCCCAGTCCCACACGCCCACTCGCGCGCTGCGCAGCGCCTCCGCCAGGTCTTCCACGGAGAATTCCTGGCCAGGATGTGGCTTGGTGCTCATGCGCGACTTGCGTGCGAGCCTATCATCTCTGCCTGCGCGGACGGCCGAGCTTTCCCCGGTGCCTGCCTCGTGGAATTTTATGCACGCGCCGCGAGCTTGGGGGCGTTGGAGCGGCCGGAGCCGAAAGCTCGCGCCAGGCGGCGCCACTCGTCGAGTTGATGAGCTACGCCCACCAAGCGTAGAAACGAAAGATCGAGCGCGATGGTATGCGGCGGC
>JBEQSW010000552.1:0-18225 GCA_040348565.1 Myxococcales bacterium
AGGCCGCCTTGGATGCCGTAGTGCATGTACGAGGAGACCTCGAGATTGCACGGCACCGGCCCGATGAAGAAGTTGACGGTGAGGAGCGTCGTCGTCTCTTCGCCCTTCACCAGGTCGCCGAAGCTGGCGTAGAAATCGAAGCCGTTGCTGGCGGGCGCCAACGAGCCTAGGCCGACCGCATCCGCCAGCTTGTGGCTGTCGAGCACGGCGTCGGCGAGAGCCTGGCGCGCGCCGTCAATCAGGCCCACTTGCGACTTGTAGTAGCTGATGAAGGCGTTGACGGTGTCTCGGGGTGACTCGTTGGCGCACGGGTCGGCCAAGTCGGCACCGGGCATGCCTTTGGGACGCACCCCGGCGTCAGCCACCGCCTTGCAGAACGCGGTGCCGAAGGTGTGACCGGTCTTCTTGAGATCTTCGTACTGCTTGATCAGCTCCTGCGCGTCGCGCATGGCCTTCTTGGCGCGATCCACCACGTCGACGTAGGTGTTGACCGCGTCTTCGCAGCTCTTCGTCAAGGAGGGCTGATCCACCGCCGTGTCGAACAGCAGATCACTGGCCAGGCTGGGCAAGAAGTCGGCGCCCAGGATTTCCATCTTGGATTCGGCCGTGCTCACGCGGCACATCGACGCGATCAGTTGCCCGCGCAAGTCGACGATTTCCACGTCGCCCGAGATGCCGACGAACGAGAACTTGGCGGTGGCGCGGATGGCCGCGGCCGCCTTCAGATCGAAACGGGCCAGGCCGAACGGCAGCGGCTCGACGTTGAAGTCCAGGTCCGCGCCCGGATCGACGTCGAACTTGATCAGCGAAGAATCCGAGCCGCGTCCGCCCTTGCGGGTGTCGCGCACGGCCGAGTCGCCGGTGGACGTGGGCGGCAAGGCGGCGTCCATGTTGCACCAGGGGTGACGCGCGGCGCGGTCACACGAGGGGTTGCCGTCGGCCGCGCAGCCGTTGCAAGTGCCACCGCCGCACGCGGTCTGGAAGTCGTTGGAGTAGGGTGGGGGAGCCGCGGTCGATTGATCCGGCAGCTGGGCCAGGTTGATCGGCTCGTGCGCGGAGAGATCGGGTCCGTTCATGGGCCCGGAGTAGTCCCCCGCGGCCGGGCAGAAGCGCGTCTCTTCGCAGGGACGATCGACCTCGGTGTAGCCACCGTTGGATATGGCTTCGGGGACGCCGCAACCGATCTGATTGAAGCATTGACCCACACAAGCATCGCCGTCGCGCGTGGCGCAGGCGGTGAACTTGTTGGACTCGACGCACAGCCCCTTCACGCTGTCGCAGGTGGTGTTCGGTCCGCAGCCGTCGGCGCACTTCTGAGCGGTCCAATTGTTGTCGGCGCGCTTGCGCACCTCGAAGCAGCGCGTCCGCTCGCCACAAGTCAAGGTTTGGCCGGCGGTTTGGCTGGCAGCCGAGCAGTCGCGGTTGGCAACGGAACACGTGTCCGGCATCAGCCACGCGAGCTGAGTGCTGGGGTTGCCGGTGTTGCTGCAGCGCGAGGTCGAGCCGACCGGCGGGGGATTGGCGGCACCGGTGCACAGAGCGCGGCACTGAGCTTCGTTGAGGCTCGAGCCTTCCGGGCAATCGCGGTCGCAGTTGAACACCTCGACCGTGTCGCCGCGCAAAGGCAGACCGCCGTACTCGGGGTGAATGGTGGTCGGCCCCGGCGTGTAGGTCGTGCACATGCCGAGCGGGATGAGGCTGCCGTCGCCGCCGCCGTTGTGACCGCCCCAATCGACGTAGGCGGTGCCGGGCCCCTGCGGGTCGTGGTGCAGGCCGTTGCCGGGGTTCCACGAAGGGCCGAACGGGCGCTCGCAAACGTACGGGGTGGAAGCGGTGCAGCTTGCGACGCTCCAGTTGCCCTTGGTGTCGATGAGGCCGCAGTCGAGGGCGTCGTCGTTGCGCGGGTCACCGCCCGGAAAACGCGCGAACAACCCGTGGTAGGCGCGACCGCTGGCGCCGCCGGTCCAGAACTTCTTGGCGTCGAGCGTGGCCGTGTAACGCCACGTCCATTCGCCTTCGGTCGTGCGATCGGTGGCGCCGGTCAGCGCATTGCCGCTGATGAAATGCGCCGTGAAGTAGTTTTCGAGGTAGGAGTCGAGCTCGACCAAGCGGCCGCCGGGCGAGCTGTTGCAGCGCGCTGCGGCTTGCGCGGGCGTTGCCGCCGGGCAGAACCAGTAGGCGTGGGTGCCGAGCGTCTTCCAGGTGCAACCGGCCTGGGGCGCGCCCGACGCGGGGGTGCCGCAAGTACCGGCGCCGTTGCAGGTGAAATTGCCGTTGACGATGCCGTCGTTGCAGGGCTTGCCGGCCGGAGCCAGGTCCGGCTCGTTCGCGCAGCCGCACTGGCCGCGGTACTGGTTGATGGGATCGTGATCGCACTCGTCCTGACAGTCCGGCACGCCGTCGCCGTCCGAGTCGGTCTCCAGCTCGCCGCAGCCGCAGAACTGCGGCTCCGTCTTTTTCGGATCGTTGTCGCAGGTCTCGTTGCAGGCGTTGACGCCGTCCCCGTCGTGGTCGCCCTGCGGACACAAGAACGCCCAGTCGAGCGGCAGGTGCAGGACCGTCGCGTCCGAGAAAACGTGCACTTCTTTGCCGAAAAACGAGCCTTCGTGAGCCAGGCCGCTGGCGGGGCGGCGCAGCTCGATGGCGCTCTTGGGCGCGACCACGGAGGCGACCAGCGCTTCTTCGAACAACGCCGTTTGCTGGCCGATGTAGCCGAACAGCACCTGCCCACGCGGGCCCTTCAGGTACTCGAGCCCGACGCGCAAGCGCAGCGTCTCTCGCACGTAAATCAGCACCGGGCCGGAGGAAGTGTCGACGCGAAAGTGCGCTTGCGGCTCGAGCACGAGCGAGTTGATGAAATACGTGCCCGAGCGCAGGGTGATGGTCGCGCGCGAGTAGACTTGAATCGAGTCGTACGAGCCGGGCGCGATGTCGAAGTTGGGCGCATCGGGGGCACGGCTGATGTCGTTGGTGACACCGGTCGGCCAGGGGACGCTCCACTTGGTCTCGTTCGGCGGGATGCTGGTGCCCGTCTTGACGAGGCCGCTGATGGTGACGTTGTTTTGCTGGAGAATGGTGCCAGACGTCGTGAGGCTGCCGGCGATCTGCGAACCGGAGCGCAAGAAGCTGACGTTGCCCACGCTGAATACGTCGGCGTAGGCCTTGACACCCGCCCCGAGCTCCAGCGTGTTCGTGCCTAAGTTGGCGACTTTGCTCAACTTGCTGGCCTTGGCCAACGTGGAGCGGTCGTCGATGGTGACCTTGTCGGAAGACGAGATCATCACGTCCCCGATGTTGCTGCCGCGCGGGATGACGACGCTCAGGTCTTCGTTGACGATGGCCGGCGGAGGCGCTGGGTTCGAGACGTCGGCGGCGACGACCAGCTTGTCGAGCAGGTACGTTCCCGAGTTGGCGGGCACGTTCAAGACCACGCGGAAGTCGATGTCGGTAGCGCTGCCGTTCAACGCGGTTTGCACCGCTTGCGGCACGGTGAAGCTCAGCGTCTGGTAGCTGCCGGCGGGGCGGCCAACGAGCGAAACGACGCCCAAGTCCGACCACGACAGACCCGACGAAGGCGAACGCATGACCAAGCGCGCTTCACCCCAGCTCAAGGCCTGGGGGAGCCGCACGTCGACCGTGGCGGTGGCCAGAGCGCCGCCCGGCGCGCTCATGGTGGTGGAGATGACCTCGGTGTAGCCGTTGGGCACGACGGCCAACGCGGCCGAGCCTTGCGATGCCGAAGACGACGACGTGACCGCCGAGCCATTGCTGGAATGCCAGTCTTGGGTCGGCGCTTCGAAGCCCAAAATGCGGGCTTGAGCGGCCGTCAACGCCTGCGCCGAAGAGCCGACCTCCTCGCCAGAATCCGTGCCGTTGGGTGAGCCGCTACTGCAGCCGACCAGCAATGAAGCGGCCAGCGCGAACAACCCCTGCGAAGAAAATCCGTGGCCCCGAAGCCACCCCGTGATGCCCATGACCGCCTCGTATCACAAGCGGCCCTCGCTCCCAATACTTAGATGCAACCGGTTCCAGGTCCCACGCGGTTTCTTCCTGACTGTAACGGCGACAAGGCAGAAGCGTGCCGACTGAAACATTCGTTGGGCGCTTGGCCGGCAAGCGCGAGTGTCGACGATGCCGCGTACGCGCTGCGCGCTTCTCTACTAGTGGTTGGAACGCTGCGCGGGCTCGCGAATCGGGAGGTTGGCGCCGTCGCGTAGGAAGAGCGGGATGGTGTCGAGCCCGGCGTCGACCTCGAGATCGCAGCCGCCGTCAAACGCACGGCCGGTCCAGGCGCACGTCCACCTGGCGCCGGCGGGTAAATACAGCTTCCGTTTGCGCTGCCCCATCTCCATCACCGGCGCGACGAGCACGGAGGGGCCGAACATGTATTCGCTTTCGATCTCCCAAGCGCGTGCGTCTTCTGGAAAGTCGTAGAACAGCGGACGCATGATCGGGGTGCCGCGCTCGTGGGCGGCGCGCATCAGCTCCCGCAGGTAGGGCCGCATGCGCTCGCGCACGAAGAGGTATTTCTCGAGGATTGGGTAAGCCTCTTCTCCGAAGCTCCAAACCTCGTTTTCGGCGCCGGTGCCGAACTGTTGGATGCCGCGTCGCTGCGGCTCGGCTGGCGGCTGGTAGGGAATGCGATCGCCGTGCAGGCGAAAAACTGGGCAAAAACAGCCCCATTCGAACCAGCGCACCAACAGCTCGCGGAAGGTGGGATCGACCGGGCTGCCGCCGATGAAGCCGCCGATGTCGGTGGTCCACCACGGAATGCCGGCGATGGCCATGGACAGCCCTGCCGCCAGCTGCTCACGGAGAGCGCGGAAGCTGGAGTAGATGTCACCGGACCAAACCAGCGCGCCGTAGCGTTGGCTGCCTGCCCACGCCGTCCGCACCAGGTTCAGCGGATGCTCGACGCCGGCCTCTCGCAAGCCGTCGTAGAAGCCTTTGGCGTACATGACGGGGTAGATGTTGCTGACCTGCAGCGCGGGGCCGGCGTGGTAGCGGTAGATGTCGAAGTCGTAGATGCCGAACTCGGGCTCGGCCTCGTCGAGCCAGAAAGTGCGGATGCCGCGGTCGAAGTAGTTTTGCTTGGCCTTTTCCCAGACGAAGGCTCGGGCCTCGGGGTTGGTGGCGTCGAAAAATATCGTTTCGCCCATCCAGTTCATGTTGATGGCCGGCCCGCGATCGACGCCGATCAGCAAGCCCTGGGCTTCCATCACGCTGCGGTTTTCGGAGCGCGCGTCGATGGTGGGCCAGATCGACACCATCAGCTCCACGCCGTAGCTCTTCAGCTCCTGCAGCATTCCCTCCACGTCGGGCCAATCGGTCGGGTCGAACTTGAAATCGCCTTGAATCGTCCAGTGAAAGAAGTCGGCCACCACCATGTCGAGCGGCAGCTCACGTCGCTTGTGCTCGCGCACCATGGCCAACAGCTCGTCCTGGGTCCGGTAGCGCATCTTGCACTGGGTGAAGCCGAGCCCATGCTCCGGCATCAACGGCACCCGCCCCGTGACTGCGGTGTACTGCTCTTCGATGGCGGCGGGGCTGTTGCCGGCGGTGATCCAGTAGTCGAGCTCGAGGGTCGACGCGACGCTCCACTCGGTGAGGTTGCGCGCGAAGCTGACTCGACCGACGGCGGGGTTGTTCCACAAGAAGCCGTAGCCTCGATTCGACAGAGCGAAGGGCACCGATGACTGGGTGTTGCGGTGGCACAGCTCGAGCACGCTGCCCTTCTTGTCCAAGAATGGGTCTTGGTATTGTCCGAGCCCGAACAGCTTCTCCCCCTCGTTGGCCTCGAAGCGCGCGCAAAGGCTGAACGCATCCGCGCCCAACCGCGGCTTCAGCTCGCGGGCACTGAGGTTCAAGGGCACCGCAAAGCGGTCGATCTTTTGGCGATTGCGCCAGTGCTCTTCCAGCAAAAGCCGTCCCTCGGCGTCGTAGAAGGAAAGCCAACCTTCGCCGTTGATTCGGCACGTCAGCTCGCCATTCCGGATGCTAGCCGTTTCACCGTCGACGGCGATGACGACAGCCCCGTCCGCTAGTGCCGGCTTGGGTAGCAATGCCCAGTCGTTTCCCGAAAGCGCGCGGCGCTTGGTGGCGCGCACGCGTAGCGCGTTCGTTCCCCACGCCTCGATGACGAGAGTCTCCCAGTCGTGCTTGCGGATGAGTCGGTCGCCTTCAACGCTGAACATCGACGGCAGCGTAGTGAGATTGGTCGCGAATGGGCGACCGGATTCCGCGCCGCGCCCGCTTCGCTGGCGATGGCCGGCGGAGGTGCACCCGAGCGACGTCGGATTTTGCACACTCGGAGCCGGATTCTGAGATGTTGCCGCGCGGCGGCATATGGCCGGTTTAGTCGCGGCTGGCTTGGCGGACGCGATCGAGTGTCATGGCGACGACGATGATCGCGCCGGTCAAGATTTCTTGGATCCAGTTGGGCATGCCCAGGTGCGTGCAGCCCGCTTTGATCACCGTGAGCAGGAGCGCGCCGATCAAGGTGCCGGCGACACTGCCTTGCCCGCCCGAGAGCGAGCCGCCGCCGATCACCACCGCGGCAATCGCCTCCAGCTCCAAGCCGACCGAGTCGGTCGGATCGCCCACCGTGAGCGTCGAAAACTCGAGAATTCCAGCCAAACCCGCCAGCAGCCCGCCCAGCGTGTACACGGCCAGCCGCACCTTGGCCACCGGCACCCCGCACAAGCGCGCGGTGTGCTCGTTGGAGCCGATGGCGACCGCGTGCCGCCCGAGCCGGGTGTAGCCGAGCAAGACCGCGAACGACACGGCGGCCGCGAGCGCGAGCCAAACTCCGTAGGGCACCAGGCGTTCGCCGGGCAGCACCGCCATCAAGTCGTCGAGACCGCGCGCGGGCGCGTCGATCTTCTGCTCGTCGGCGAGGCCCTTGGCGATGCCGCGCAGCGCCGTCATGGTGCCCAAGGTGGCGATGAACGGGGTGATGCGCAGACCCACTACCAGTGCGCCGTTCAGCGCGCCGGCGAGGGCGCCCAAGGCCAACGCCGCCAACACGGCCGTGGTGGGGCTGGCTCCTGCCTGCAGCGCCTTGGCGACCACGACCGTGGCGAACGCTACCGCCGAGCCGACCGAAAGATCGATGCCGCCGTGAATGATGATCAGCGCCATGCCGATGGCGGCGATGGACACGACCGCGGTTTGCCGCAGCATCGTCACCAAGTTCAGCGTGCGCAGGAACGTGTCCGGCGTCAGGGCCGAGAACAGCCCGTACACGCACAGAAGCGCCAAAAGCGGCCCGAACCACGGCTTTCTGAGCCAGCTGCCCAGCAAAGGCTTCATCCCGTGGCCTCCAACAACAGGGCGTGCTCGCTGCGCTCGCTCACCGGGCGCGCGGGACCCAAGTGGCCACGCACCATCACCGCGATGCGATCACAGATGCCGACCAGCTCTGGCATGTAGCTGGACACGATCAGCACCGCCTTGCCGCGCGCGGCCAGCTCGTCGATCAAACGATAGATGTCGGCTCGGCTGCCCACGTCGATGCCGCGCGTCGGCTCGTCCAGCAGCAGCACGTCGACGTCTTGCTCTAGCAACCGCGCGAGCGCCACCTTTTGCTGGTTGCCGCCCGAAAGCGCGCCGACTCGCTGCTCGGGACCGCGGCAGCGCACGCCCAGCTTGGCGATCCAGCGCGCGGCGGCGGCGCGGCTGCGTCCGGGCAAGGCCAAACCCCACGGGCCAAGGGCAGCTCTGCCCGAGAGCGTGATGTTTTCGGCAATCGACAGGCTCTCGGCCAAGCCTTCGCCTTTGCGGTCTTCGGACAGCAGCCCCACCTTGTGGGTCGAGAGCGCGACCGGTAGCGCTTTCACCTCCGCGCCGTTGACCCGCACCTGGCCCGCGGCGCGGGCGTCGAGGCCATAAATGGCGCGCAAAAGCTCGGTGCGGCCGGAGCCGACCAGGCCCGCGATGCCCACGACCTCGCCCCGGCGCAGGCTCAAGTTGACCTGGTGCGGCAAACGGCGTCCCGAAAGGTCACGCAGCTCGAGCACGGTTTCTCCCGGAGCACGGGGCGAGCGCGGGAATAGCTCGGTGACGGTGCGACCGGCCATCAGCGAGACCAGCTGGCTGCGGTTCGTGTCGGCGACTCGGCCGCTCGCGACCGAGCGGCCGTCGCGCAGCACCGTGTACTCACTGGCAATGCGCTCGACCTCTTCCAAGAAATGCGAGATGTAAAGCACGGTCACGCCTTGACTCGCGAGCTTGCGCACGATGTCGAATAGGCGCTCCGTGTCGGCGCCGGTGAGCGCGCTGGTCGGCTCGTCCAGGATCAAGACTTTGCAGTTTGCGTTCGAAAGCGCGCGCGCAATGCTCACGAGTTGTCGATCGGCCGGGGCTAGTCGCAAGAGCGGCGTGTCGAGACCGAACGCGCTGCCACCCACCTGCGCCAGCGCGCGCTCGGCGATTTCCGCGCTCCGCGCGACGTCGACGAACGGGCCGCGCATCGGCTCGTGGCCGAGCAACACGTTCTCCCGCACGCTCAGGTCTGGGCAGAAAAGCGGCTCTTGGTAGACGATCGACACCCCTGCGCGCCGCGCCGCTTCCGGACTTTCGGCGCGGAAAGGCGCGCCGTCCAGGCGGAGCTCGCCCGCGTCCGCCCGCTCGGCGCCGGACAAGATCTTCATCAGCGTGCTTTTGCCCGCGCCGTTTTCACCCAGCACGGCGTGGACGGCCCCGGCCGAAGCCGACAGGCTCACGCCGTCGAGCGCGCGCGCGGCGCCGAATGACTTGCACAGCTCGCGCAGCTCGAGCCGCATCACGGAGCGGAGCCCAGCCACTCGGCGAGCGGCGGGGAGAGCAGCGCCTTCATCTCGGGCTGGTCCATGTTGGCCTTGTCGATCAAGGAAGCGCCGGTGTCGATGCGGCTCTCCACTTTCTCTTTCTTGAGGTGGGCGACCAACGTCTTGACGGCCAAGTAACCCATGTTGAACGGATTCTGCAACACCAGCCCGTCAATCTTGCCGGCGCGCACGCCTTCGATCAGCTTGGTCGAGGAGTCGAAGCCGATGAAGCGCAGCTTGCCGGCGAGGCCGGCTTTCTCGAGCGCCAAGAGCATGCCGAAGGTGGTCGACTCGTTCGGACAGAACGCGCCTTGCAGCTGCCCTTTGCCCGCGTTCTGGGCCAAGAGCAGGTTCTCGCTGGCGGCGAAGGCGCTCTCGGTCGTGGCGCCGCCGTATTGGTTGTCGCTGACCAGCTTGATGTCGGGGAACTTGCGGATGGCTTCCAAGAAGCCTTCCTCGCGGTTGTGGGTGCTGGCCGAGCCTTCTTGATAGCGCAGCAACACCACGTTGCCCTTACCGCCCAGCAGGCTGCCTAGCTTTTCGCCTGCAAGTCGTCCCGCCGCCACGTTGTCGGTCGCGACGAAGCTGGTGTGGTCGGTACCCTTGAGGTCGGAGTCGAAGATCACGACGGGCACGCCGGCCTTGACCGAGGCCCTGACTGGTGCGACCAGCGCCGAGTCGTTCAAGGGCGCGAGCACCAAGCCGGCCACGCCTTGGGCGGTGAAGCTTTGCACGAGGTCGACCTGCGATTTGAGGTCGTCCTCCTTCAGCGGCCCCTTCCAGATCACCTCGACGTTCAGCTCCTTGGCGGCCTTGGCGGCGCCGGCGTGCACCGCCTTCCAGAACTCGTGGGTCGTGCCCTTGGGCACCACCGCAATGCGCAGCTTCTTTTCGGAAGCGGGGCCAGGACCGGAGCCGGCGCTGCCGTCGCCCTTCTTGCAAGCAGCGCCCAAGAGCGGCGCCGCGCCGAGCACACCCAAACTGCAGATGAGATCCCTTCGCAGCACGGCGGAGATGCTAGTCGTAGCTGTGGCCTCAGCGTAAGGCCTATTTCACCGGTCCATTGGCGGCGGCGCGAAGCGACCCGGGAAGGCGTCGGCGCCGCCGCGGCGCTCGAGCTCGCGCGGGGACCACGGCGCGCTCGAGCCGCGCTCCTGGAACACGGCCACGCCGATGACTCCGACGTTGCGGTCATTGCCGCGCTTGGCGGCGTACGAATCACGCACCTTGCCGAAGCGAAAGGCCGCCACTTGCTCTTCGCTGCGGCGGAAGCCGTCGATCTCGACCGTGGACCACGGCGCGACCAAGTACCCGCGTTTCTCGAACGAGCCGGGCTGCCCGTCGATCACGTCGAGCCCGTCGACGGTGGCCACCGCTTCGAAGCGTGCGCCGGTTTGGTTTTCGATGCGGATGGCGTAGCGGGCGCCGTCGCGCCCCATCACGTAGCTGCGCCCACCGGCGGCGAAGGTCGGCAATGGCGCGCCGCGGTCGTCGACGACGCGTATGGTGACGGCGCCGTGGGCGGCGCTGATGCCGTCGGTGCGCCGCTCCCAGTAGCCGGAGCCGAGCATCGCTCTCACGCCCGACTCGTCGTTGTAGAAGAAGCTGGCGGTCGAAATCGGCGTCGAAAAATCTTCGCGTTCGAACGGGGCCGACGACACGCGACTGTCGCGCGTCTCACCCCACTCGGTGCCCAAGCCCGGGCGCTCCGGTTCCGGGGTGGGAGCGGGGCGGTAAGCGCCGTCGGCGGAGGCAGTGGCTTCACCACGCGCGGCGGCAGGCGGAGCGGCGCTCTTGTCCGCGCGTCGGTAGCTCTCTTCGGTCGGTGCCAGCGCGGGGGCGGGCGGTGAGCCGGGGTCGGTGAGGGCGGCGCCGCGGGGCTGGGTTGCGGTCGCGTCTGGGCTTTGCGGCGAGCTCTTTCCGCCAGTGCCGCAAGCCGTGGCGAGCAAGGCGCTGAGCGCCAACAAGGGAAGAACGGTGCGGGGAGACGCTGCGGTGCGAGTCATGGCGGGCCTTTCGATGAACGAGATGCCCTGAAAACGCGCCGCCCGGCGGCCCCCTTACAGTCGTCGGCGCCGCCCCGAAATGTACAATTGCTGTCGGTACTTACAGCGGTTGGCCGGTCTGGTCGGCGTCGATGTAGCCGTTCTTGCGCGGGCTTGCGACGTACACCCGCAGCCGCACTTCTTCGCTTTCGGGCAGGTTACGGCGGACCAAGACGAAGTCGACGGTGCCGTTCTCGGCGTCGACGCGCCGTACCGCTTCGCGCGTGAGCCCGGGAATGGCCTCGAGCTTCAGCTCGGAAGCATCGAACAGGTTGTCCGCGAGCTGGCCCTTGCCGCGCAGCGTGGCGTGCTCCGGCTCGCTCACCTTGCCGTCGCGGTAGTGCAGCTCGAGCACGGCGCCGGGTACGCTGGTGTCTTCGGCTTGCAAGGTCAGCTCCCGGGCGCGGATTTCGAGCCGCAGCAGCTTGCCGCCGGCTTTGGCGCGCAGCGCCTGCAACGCGGGACCGAGCCGCTCGCTCGAGAACAGTGACGGGCCGCTCATCTCTTGGCTGGCGCTGGCCACCGCGTCGGTGCGGCTGTGGCTGGTTTTGTCGGCGTGTTGGTCGCAGCCCAGCGTCACCCAGCCGGCCAGCCACACGCTCAAATAGCGGGCGGCGCCGTTCATGCCGCACCTCCGATGCGCCCGAGCCAACGCTCCAGCACCGCCAGGCCCTCGGCCAGCTGCGGTAGCAAAGTCCATTCGTTCTTTTGATGCGCCTGTGCCTGCACGCCTGGTCCGAAATTCACCGCCGGCACCCCGAGCTGAGCGAAACGCGCGACGTCGGTCCAGGCTTGTTTGGGCTCCACGGCCATCACGCCGCTGTCGGCCAGGGCCGCCACCAGCGGGTGGTGACGGAGCGGCGGGGCGGAGGGCGATTCGTCCACGAACGTGACCTCCGCCTCGCCCTGCACCAAATCGAGCACGTTCTGCTTGGCGCGCTCGAGGCTCGTGCTGGGACCGAAGCGATGATTCAGGTTCAGCTCGAACAGGTCGGGGATGATGTTGCGAGCGCGCCCGCCGCCGCCCATGGTGGCGCTGATCACGTTCTGCCACACCAGGCCGTCTTGCTCGTCGCTGACGGGCGCGAAGGCGCCCAAGCGCGCTAGCAACGCCGCACTCTTGTGGATGGCGTTTTCGCCCTGCCAGGGGCGCGCGCTGTGGGCGGTGCGGCCGCGAAACTTCACCGCCGCATGCAGCGAGCCGCCGCAGCCGAGCTGCAGCTTGTTGTCACTCGGTTCCAGCATGACCGCGATGCTGGCGCGGCCGAGCTCCGGATCGGCTGCCAGCACCGGCCCGAGCTCGTTTTCGGCATACGGTCCTTCTTCGCGCGCGTAGAAGACCAGCGTCAAATCCAACGGCCACGGCTGAGGGCGCTCGGCCAAGGCCAGCATCAAGCTGAGCCCGCTCTTCATGTCGGCGGCGCCCGGCGCGTACAGCCGGTCGCCATCGATGCGTGGCACGCCCTCGTGCTCGGTGCGCACGACGTCGAAATGTCCGCCCAGGACCACGTGGGGGCCGCGGCTGCCGCGCCGCACCGGCACCACGATCGAATCGCCGTAGCGACGGATCGGCCCGGGCAGCGCCAAAAGCCCGAGACGTGCCTGCACCGCGTCGCACAATGCTTTCTCTTCGCCGATCAGCGAAGGGATGGAGCACAGCCACAAAAGGTCCTGGGCCAGGTTCATTGCGCGCGCTCAGACCGAGACGCCGAAGTCACGCAGCGCCGAATTGAGGCTGGTCTTCTTGTCGGTGCTCTCTTTGCGCTGGCCGATGATGAGGGCGCACGGAATCTGGAACTCTCCCGCGGGAAACTTGCGAGTGCGCGTGCCCGGAATCACGACGCTGCGAGCGGGAATGCGCCCGCGCAGCTCGACCACCTCGGGTCCCGTGACGTCCAAAATCGCGGTCGAGGCCGTGAGCGCCACGCCCGCTCCAATCACCGCTTCGCGCTCGACCAGCATGCCTTCGACGATGATGGCGCGCGAGCCGATGAAGCAGCCGTCCTCGATGATGACGGGCTGAGCTCCGGGCGGCTCGAGCACCCCGCCCAAGCCTACGCCGCCGGACAGGTGGCAATCCTTGCCGACCTGCGCGCACGAGCCGACGGTGGCCCAAGTGTCGACCATCGTGCCCGCGCCGACGTAGGCGCCGATGTTCACGTAGCCGGGCATCACGATCGCGCCCTTCTCGATGAACGAGCCGTAGCGGACGGTGCCGGGGGGCACGACGCGGACGCCGGCTTCGTCCAGGTTCTTCTTCAACGGGATCTTGTCGTAGAACTCGAAGGGACCGACCGGAATCTTCTCCATCGGAACGACGCCGAAGTAGAGCAGCACCGCTTGCTTGATCCAAGCGTGGGTCGTCCACTTGCCGGGCGCGTCACAGGTGGCGACGCGAATCTTGCCGGCGTCCAGCAGGGCGACCGTATCCAGCACGGCCTGCTTGGTAGCGGCGTCGCTCAGCAGCGTGCGATCGGCGAAGGCGGCTTCGACCTTCGCGCGGAGTTCTGCGTATTCCATCCCGCCTGGTTAACCAGGGTTTTCGGCCGCAGCAAGCCGTAAACCCCGCGTTCAGAAGTCAGCCGGCTTGCCCGGTCAACAGGCCCGGGAAAGCCTTGTTGAAAGTGAGGGAGAAGCGGCTCGCGCTCGGGTCGAAGTCGAGCACGGCGCCGTTGGCGCGGGCCGCGGCCGTCACGCAGGGCAAGGTGGGCGCGATGATGCCGCGCCGCAGCAGCATCAGGTCTTCACCCTCGCTGGGTGCGGCGCGCTCGATCAAGATGTGGCAGCCGCCGTCGGTGGGCTGAACCAAGATGCGCGGCACCTGCGTGGGGTCGTGGGCGTCGGCGACGAGCTCGACCCCGAACGCGATCAGCGCCGTGGCCACGCGTGGGTCGACTTCGACCTCCAGCCCGGCGGCGGTGCGGCCCAACGTGGCCACCAGTGTTTCGCGCGGCCAGCTGCCGCCGCTGGGCGGACCGCTGAAGCTTTGACGCGACAGCTCGAGCACGTCCAGGCGCATGGGTCGCCCTGAGATCGAATCGCCGAGGAGGTCGAACAGCCCGCGCGCGGTGTCCAGCTCTTGGGACAGCCGGGTCACGCACTCTTCCAACGACAACCGCAGCTTGACGCTCAGCGGCCGCTGCGACGCTTGCGTGAGCGCCGCTTCCAGCTCGGCCAGGCGCGGCGTCACGTACGCTTGCAGGCTGCTGGTGGCTTCACTTTCGCCCAGCACGCTCTGCGCGGCGGCGAGGATTTCGCCCATGGCGTGGCGCAACGGATCGCAGGCGTCGCGCGCGTCGGGCATTACGTTGCTGAGCGGCCGCGAGCCGACTCGCAGCGAGTGCAAGAGCTGCGCGAGGTTGCGCAGCCCTCCCAGGCTCTCGCGCAGATTGCCGCGTTCGGTTTCGAGCGCGGCAGTGCCGCGGACGAACGCGTGCGATGACGGTGGGAGACCGCTCTTCATGACCTCGCTGCCAGTGTATCAGCCGCGCCCAGGCCGCGCGAACTCGCCCGCATACGTCGCGGTTTTCGAGGGCAATTCGCGCGTCTTCTTTTGCGACGCGGGCGGAGCTTCAGCCGAGCTCGGAGCCGGAGAAGTAGTAGGCGCACTCGATGCGCCCGTTCTCGACCGAGTCGGAGCCGTGCACGGCGTTTTCGCCCAGGCTTGCCCCGTACAGCTTGCGAATCGTGCCGGCGTCGGCCTTGGCCGGATCCGTCGCGCCGATGACCTTGCGCCAGTGCGCGACCGCGTTGTCACGCTCGAGCGCGACGACGATGACGGGGCCACTCGTCATGAACGCGCACAAATCCTTGAAGAAAGGGCGCTCGCGGTGGACGGCGTAGAAGCCTTCGGCTTCGCGCTGGGACAGGTGCTGCTGGCGCAGGCCGAGGACGTTGAAACCCTCCTCGAGCACGTGCTGCAGGATGGCTCCTGCTTTGCGCTTTGCGACGGCGTCAGGCTTGATGATGCAGAGGGTTCGCTCGGTGGCCATGGGGTTTTCTGCCGCCGCTCTTAGCACAGCTCCTGGAGCTTGCTGCTTTTCCGCGCTTTATCCGCGGCTGAACGTCTATTCAGCGTCAGCGGCGGGAGGCTCGGCGCGGATGGCGGCTACGACCACGTTCACCAAGTCCGACACGAACGACGCTCGCTGGATTTCGACGCCGTTCGCCGTCAGCCTCAGGTAGTCGCCGATTGACCCGTACACCATGCCGGTGAGGCGGGTGCTGCGAATGGTTTGGATGATGGGAGGAACCGGTGGGCCGAGCGCAGCCAGTCTTCGGTATATCTCCAACGCGATCGGATTGCTCGCGAAGCGCATGCCCATCAGCGGGAACGAGCGACTGCAGATGAGCTCGCCGCACAGCTCGAGGTAGCAACGGCCGCCGTCCGTGTCGTCCACCTTCGCGACGATCGGCTCGATCAGCAAGTTGACCAACGCTTCGAGCTCGAGCGGTGGCGAGACCTGTAGCGCCGGGCGCCACGCCTCTTGGATGGGGAGCGTGTGTCGCTCCAGGATGGCTTCAATCAACTCGCGCTTGCTGCCGAAGTGGTACGTGGCGGCCGAGACGTTGCGTTGTCCGGCCGCAATCGCAATTTCACGCAGGGAAACGCGGTCTACACCTTGTTGCGCAAATAGCTGCTCCGCGGCTCGCATCAATGCGAGCCGCGTGTCGAAGCGCGGCACTTGGGAACTCCCTAGTTGCTGGAGGTGAGGCCCAGCGCAAACCGGACCTCTTAAAGCAGGCTCTTTAAAGTCGCGCCCATCTCTGCGGGCGACGGCGACATTCGTACACCAGCGGCCGTGAGCGCTGCGATCTTATCTTTCGCCGTGCCCTTTCCACCGGAAATGATCGCGCCGGCGTGGCCCATGCGCTTGCCGGGCGGAGCCGTGGCCCCGGCGATGAAGCCTGCAACCGGCTTCTTCATGTGCGCCTTGATGTATTCGGCCGCGCGTTCCTCGGCGTTGCCGCCGATTTCACCCATCATCATCACGGCCTGGGTGCCCTCGTCTTCGTTGAACAGCTTCAGCACGTCCACGAAGTCGAGCCCCGCGACTGGATCGCCGCCGATGCCCACGCACGTCGACTGGCCGAGGCCAAGCGCCGTCAGCTGACCGACGGCCTCGTACGTCAGCGTGCCGGAGCGCGAGACCACGCCGATCTTGCCGGTGCGGTGGATGTGACCCGGCATGATGCCGATCTTGCATTCGCCGGGGGTGATGACGCCCGGGCAATTGGGACCGACCAGACGCACGGCTTTGCCCTCGATCGAGCGGCGCACGCGGATCATGTCGGTGACGGGGATGCCTTCGGTGATGCAGATCACGAGCTTGCAGCCGGCGTCCACCGCTTCGAGGATGGCGTCGGCCGCGCCCAGCGCGGGCACGAAGATGCAGCTGGTGTCGGCGCCGGTTTGCTTGACGGCTTCGACTACGGTGTCGAATACCGGAATGCTGACGGCTTTGCCGCCCGGACCTTCGGCGCTGAACGTCTCGCCGCCGCGGTTCGGGGTGCAGCCAGCCACCACCTGGGTGCCGTACGCCAGGCATTGCTTGGCGTGGAAAGAGCCGGCGGAGCCGGTGATGCCCTGGACGAGGACTTTCGTGTTCTTGTTGACGAGAATCGACATGGTCTAAGTCCTCTTCCTCACGCAGCCTTGGTGGCAGCCACGATCTTCTTGGCGCCGTCCGCCATGCTGTCCGCCGCCTGAATGGCCAGGCCGCTCTCGGACAAGATCTTCTTGCCCAGCTCTACGTTGGTGCCTTCGAGCCGCACCACCAGCGGCACTTTCAAGCCGAGCTCGCGGGTGGCGGCGACGACGCCTTCGGCGATCACGTCGCACTTCATGATGCCGCCGAAGATGTTCACGAAGATGCCCTTCACCTTGGGGCTGCTGAGAATCATCGTGAAGGCTTTGGTGACCTGGTCTTTGGTGGCGCCGCCGCCGACGTCCAAGAAGTTCGCGGGGCTTCCGCCGTGGTGCTTGATGATGTCCATGGTGGCCATGGCCAGGCCCGCGCCGTTCACCAGACAGCCGATGTCGCCGTCGAGCGAGACGTAGGACAGGCCCGCGTCTTTGGCTTCGAGCTCGACCGGATCTTCTTCGTCCTTGTCGAGCAGGCTGTCCCACTCTTTGTGGCGGCCGGCGGCGTTGTCGTCGAAGTTGATCTTCGAGTCACCGGCGATGACCTTGCCCTGCTTGGTGATGATTAGCGGGTTGACCTCGCACAGCGAGCAGTCTTCCTTCTCGAACAGGTCCGCCAGCTTCGTCACCATCTTCACGAACTCGTTGATGGTGTCTTTGGGGCTGGGCGTGCCCTTGCCGACTTGCAGGCCGTAGGCGAGCTTGCGCGCCTGGTAGCCGGCGAGGCCGGTCGTCGGATCGACGAACTCGATCAGGATTTTTTCCGGGGTTTCTTCGGCGACTTTCTCGATCTCGACGCCGCCTTCGGTCGAGGCCATGACCGCGATTTTCCGCGTCTCGCGATCGACGACCAGGCCGAGATACAGCTCGCGAGCGATCTCGATGCCTTGCTCGACGTACAGGCACTTCACCTTTTGACCTTCGGGGCCGGTCTGGTGCGTGATCAGCTGCATGCCGAGGATCTTCTCGGCCGCGGCGCGTGCGGCCTTGGCGCCGTCCTTCACGACCTTGACGCCGCCGCCCTTGCCGCGGCCGCCGGCGTGAATCTGCGCTTTGACGACCACCACCGGGCTGCCTTCGGCGATCAACTTCTCGGCGGCCTTCTCGGCCTCGTCGACCGAGAAGCAGGCTTGCCCCTTCGGCACGGCTACGCCGTACTTCGCGAACAGCTGCTTGCCCTGATACTCGTGAATCTTCATGGGGCTCAGGCCTTTGCTTTCACGATGTCGACGACCTTCTGCACGCTGTCGGCGCTGGTCTTCAACATGGCCTTCTCCTCCGCCGAGAGCTCGATTTGCACGATCTTCTCGACGCCGCCGGCGCCGATGATCACCGGCACGCCCAGGTACAGGTCCTTGTAGCCGTACTCGCCGTCGAGGTAGGCGGCGGCGGGCAGCAGGCGCTTTTGGTCGAGCAGGTACGCCTCGGCCATCACGATCGCGCTGTAGGCGGGCGCGTAGTAGGCGCTGGTGCCCATCAAATTCACGATTTCGCCGCCGCCCTTGCGGGTGCGGTCGACCATGGCCGACAGCTTGTCGGCGGCGACCAGCTGCTTTACCGGCACGCCGTTGATGGTGCAGTAACCGAGGGCGGGGACCATGTCGTCGCCGTGGCCGCCGAGCACCATCGCTCGCACGTCTTTGATGCTGGCTCCGGTCTCACGCGCCAGGAACAGCGAGAAGCGGGCGCTGTCCAGCACGCCGGCCATGCCGACGACCTTTTCGCGGGG
>JBEQSW010000566.1:0-7781 GCA_040348565.1 Myxococcales bacterium
GCGGGAATTGGCCTGCTCACGTGGTTTCGCAAGCGCAGCCGCGAGGCCGAGCTCGAGCGTTGGCTGTGGTTCCTGGTGCCCGGCATCATGCTGCCGTGTCTGCCAGCGCTATTTCGGGCCAAGCCCTGGCAAAATCGCTACGAAGCGCTGCTGCCGATCGTGATTCTGCTGAGCCTGCTGTTCGAGGCGCTGATGCTGCTGTCCTTGCGCTCCGTGCCTTCGCAAGCGCGTGAGTTTTGGCAGCAAACGGTCGACCAAGTCCCCGCCATCATCAAGCGGCGCGGCCCGCTCGTGATCGTGCTGGCGGCGTCGCTCGGTTACGCCGCCTTCTTCTCGTTCTTCTTGCTGCGTTGGCACTACAAGCTGCGCACCGGCAACTTCGACTTAGCCATCAACAACAACTTGATGTACGGCGGCCTGTACGGTGACTTTCTGAAGAGCACCGTCGCCTTCCCCGACGATCCGGGAAAGTACTTGGCGGCGCATGCCAAGTTCGGCCACTACCTATTCCTGCCCATCTACGCGCTGGTGCCGCGGCCGGAAACGCTGCTCATCATCCAGTCCATCTTGATCGGCGGAAGCGCCATTCCACTGTTCTTGTTCGCGCGCCGCCATTTGACGGAGTGGGCAGCGGCGGCGGTGGCGCTAGCGTACCTTGCGTACTACCCGATGCACGGCGCCACGTTCTCGGAGTTCCAGAACGTGCCGATCGCCGCGCTGTTCGTGTTCGGCGTGGTGTGGGCGGCCGACGCCAAGCGCTGGGTGTGGATGGGGGTTCTGACCGCCATCGCGCTCTTGATGCGAGAAGACATCCCGATCGGATTGTCGGTCATCGGCCTGTTCTTGCTAGCCAGCGGCTACCGGCCGATGGCGGGGCTGGTGCTGACGGCCGTGTCCGTCTCTTACTTCTTGGTCATCCGCTTCTACGTCATGGACGAGGCGGGCGACTGGTGGTTTCCCACCATGTACAAGGAGTTGTGGGCCGACGGCGAGCGCGGCTTCCGCAGCGTGATCAAGACGCTGCTGACCAATCCGCTATTCGTGATCGCCAAGCTCGCGATCGACAAAAAGATCATCTACTTGGCGCACTTGCTGACGCCCATGGCGTTCTTGCCGCTGCGTCGCTGGTACCTGTGGCTGAGCTTGATCCCGGGCGTGCTGCTCACGTTGCTGGTGACCAACTACGATCCGCCGATTCAGTTCTCGTTCCACTACACGATGCACTGGGCGCCGTACCTGTTCATGGCCACCGTGCTGGCGCTGGTCGCCATCGGCAAGAGCGCGGACTTGGGCCCGCAACGCCAGCGCGCGGCGCTGTTCGCGTTGTGCGGCGCCTCCGCGGTGCTCAGCTTCAACTACGGCGCCTTCGCCATGCGCGAAAACTCGTTCAAGGGCGGGTTCCACAAGGTCGAGTTCACCTACACCGAGGCCGAAGACCGGCGCTACGCGCAGCTGATCGAGCTGATCAAAGACATTCCCAAAGACGCCACCGTCGCCGCCACCGAAAAGGTCGGCCCCCACCTGTCGTCGCGGCGCATCTTGCACACCATGCGCACCGGCCCGCACGGCGCCGAATGGATCGTCGCTTCCAGCCGTGAGCTGAAGCTGTCCAAGACCAAAGTCTCGCTCAAGTCCGTGCTCGACAAAGGCCAATACGGCGTCGTCAAACGCTCGGGGGACTTTGCCATCTTCAAGCGCGGGGCGCCGACCGCCGGCAACTCCCAGCTGATGCGAGACTGGGGCATGTGAGCGGCCAGGGCTGCCGAGCCGCAGCTCGAATCGCAGAAACTTACGTGGCGGATCCGGGCAACGCCGGGCGGCTGCCCCTCGGCCACCGCGGCCACGACGCAGACCGGCCGGCTCGCTGGCTAGCTAACTAGCTGGCTGGACGACAGCTGGTCGGGTGAGTCGCGGGACGTTGCATTCAACAGCGAGGCCCAGCTCGATGTCCCGCAGCGACAGTCCGCAACTCGAGAATCAGGTGATATCACCTAATAATCAGGTGATATCACCTGATATCGAGATCGAGGATTGGCGCGCCGGCTCGAGGGCAGGACGGCGCGGCGGCCAGTCCTTTCAATCCAGGTGCAACCAGCCGCTGGACGGCGGCAACCCGAGGCCGGGCGCACGGGTTGGCCGCGCGCCGCCACGATAGTTTCTCCAATGAAAACGACCTGGGCTACCGTGGCCACGACGCAAGCGGGCTGGCTGGATGGTAACTGGTCGAGTCAGTCGGGGGACGTTGCATCCAACGGCGACGTCCAGCTCAAGGTCCCGCAGCGACAGTCCGCGACTCGAGAATTAGGTGATATCACCTGATTATTAGGTGATATCACCTAATATCAAGATCGAGGACTGGCGCGCTGGCTGGAGAAAGGACGGCGCGAAGGCCAGCTTTTTCAATCCAGGTGCAACCAGCCGCTGGACGGCGGCAACCCGAGGCTGGGCGCACGGGTTGGCCGCGCGCCGCCACGATAGTTTCTGCGAGGAGGGCTGCGTTTCGGCAGCCCCTCGGTCTTACTTGGCGTGGGATTTGGCGGCGGGCTTGGATTTCGATTTGTCGACGGCGGGCTTCTTCGGCTCGACGGCGGCTTTTTCCGTCTTCTTCGGCTCGGAGGCGCCCAGCAGAATCTCGATGAAGTCGCGGCGCAGGCGGGTGCGGTAAGCGGGCACGCCGTCCTTGAACTGCACGGTGATTTGCGCACCGTTGGGCGTGTTGACGGTGCGGACGCGGGCGATGCGCGGATCGCGCTTGGCGATGCTAGCGCCTTGCTCCATCACTTTGCGGTTCGGGACGACGACGGTAAAGCCCGTCGGTTGCAGCGAGCCTTGCAAGGCGTCGCCGGCAGAGTCGAGACGCAAGCGGTGGATCACCGGGTTCGTCACTTTGCCGCGACCCCAGGGCGCGACGTCTTCCGGCTTCTTGCCGGATTTCGATTTACCCGATTTGGAATCGCCCTCTTCGGGAAAGCTCTCGTCGTCGGCGGCCGCGGACACGGAGGCCTTGGCTTCGGCCTTTTCGGCAGCTTCTTCCGAAGCGGCACCCGAGCCGGGCGGAGGCGCGAGCGGTGCCGGCTCCATCGTCGCCATCGGGGTCGCGCCGAACAGCGGCACGTCGGCGGACACGACACCGTTTGCTTCGGTGAGCGCGTTCGGCGCGGGCTCGGCCGCAGGCGTCACGGCTGCGCCGGGAGCGGCGGCGCCCGGAGATGCCGCGCCCACGACGGCGGGCTCGGCCTTGGGCAGAGCCGCATCGGCGCCGGGCGGAGGCGCGCCATGGTGCGAAGCCAAGGCGACGATGGTGGCGAGCATCACCGCAACGCCCGCCGAGGCCATGATCTTTTTCTTCTTCGGCAGGCTCGTCCAAGCGCCCTGCGCGGCGGCCAAACCGGCCTTCGGAGCGGCGTCGTTGGCTTTGTCGCCGGCGGATTGGGGGCGGAGGCGTTGCCCCGGAGCGGCGTGTTGCGTCGGCGCGGGCGCGGTGGTGCGCCGCTGCGGCGGCTTCTCGCGCTTGGCGATCTCGGCAATTTTCGAGGAGGCGCCGCGCAGCCAGCCGGAGAGGTTCGTCGCCGCGGAGCCGGACAAGGCGGCCATGCGCTTGCCGGCCGAGACCGCCGCTTCACCCGCGTGGGTTGCGGCCACGCCTAGCTTGCCACGCAGCGCTTCGACCTCGCGGTCCCCTTCGTCCTCGATTTGGTTATCGGCGCGCGCAGGGGCGTCGACCGACACGTCTTCGCTCGGAATGCGCAGCGTGCGAGGCTGCAGCTCGCCGGACAGATCGGCGACGCTCGGCTCCGGCGTCGTTTCTTCGGCGCCTTCGTAGCGCAGAGCCACGACGAGCTGCGGCACGCGGCTGTCGGGATCGATGGCGACGTTCACCGAGTCGATGTGCGCGGTACGGCGGCCGCCGCGCTCCAGGTCCTCGATCTCCAAGCGACGTCCCACCTTGAGAAACTCGAGGCTGGAGCCCACTTGCACGCGGCGCGGATCGCCGCTGCGAACGCGCGCTTTCATGGGCGAGCCCAAACCGTCGATGTGGAGCCGAACCTTGGTGCCGGAGCCGTGCGGGGGCTCTTGGGGGGCCGGTGAGGTCTTTTCTGCCTCGGCGGCGGGTTTGTCACCGCTGTCACACAGCTCGCGCAGGGCGTCGACGCTGCGGGCGTCCAAGGCCGTGAACTCCACGCCGAACTCGCCGCCGCGGGCGCCTTCGCGCCGCCAGGCCACCACGCCTTCGACGACGATTTCCCGGCCGTGCTCCTCGAAGCGACAGACCAGCGGGGCGCCTTCGTCCGGCAGGTATGCCGTCCGCAGGTGCATGCCGCGCGCGCTCACGTCGACGGATTCGGCCTCGAAGGCCGGAATTCCGGGCTCATTGCCCACGACCTCGACCAGCGTCTCGACGAGCATCCGGCCCTGGCCTTCGGTCCTGCGTTCTTCTGCTTGCGTCATGCTGCCTCCAACCTCGGCTCCGGAGTCGGAGCGCGAGGCTTGCCCCCCGGACTACGCGGAGCGCGGGCCTTTGGCCAAGTTTTGGCAATTGGGGTAACAGTCGTTCGCCGGTCGGTCCCGCACCGCCCCGCCCAGGCCCATGGCGCTCACCGTCGTCGTACGCTCCGGCGACCACCCCACCCCGCTCAAAATCAGCCTCGACGCCCCCCGTATCGTGATCGGGCGTGGCGACGGCTGTGAAATCCGCTTGCCCGATCCGAGCGTGAGCCACCACCACGCCTCCATTCGCCAGCGCGGCAGCGATTACGTGGTGGTCGACGAAGGCAGCACCAACGGCACCTTCGTCGGGCCGGTGCGCTTGTCACCGCAAGCGCCGCGCGTGATCCGAAGCGGCGAGCTCTTACGCATCGGTCGCATCTGGCTCGAGCTCACGATCGAAACCGTGCCCGCCACCGACGACGCGCCCCTGGCGACGCGCGAGATCGCACTGGCGTTGGTGTCGTCGGCACTTTCAGCACAGGGTGAGGCCGCCGCCGTCAAAGTCATCGTGGCGGCGGGCCCGGATGCGGGGCAGGAGCTGATCCTGGCGGAGGCGGGGCGCGGGTACGTGATCGGCCGCGGTCAGAACCTCGACCTCACGCTCAGCGACGCGGACGCTTCACGTCGTCATGTCGAGGTAAGCCGACGCGGCCCGCATCTGTGGGTGAAAGATCTGGGCTCGAAGAATGGCGCCCTCCTCGACGGCAACATGCTCGCCGCCAACAAAGAAACCATCTGGCCGCGTGGCAAGCTGGTGAGGCTGGGCGTCACCGAGCTCAGCTTCGAGGATCCCGTCGCCGAAGCGCTGGTCGAGCTGGAAGCCAGCAGCGACGAGAAGATGCGCGACACCGACAACGTCGATCCGCCGGCAGGCACGGCGAAAAGCGGCACGCCCTCCCCCGCCCCCGAGCCCGGCAGCGCCGCGCCGATCGCGCGTGTGCCGCGAGCCGTCGGCACCAAGGCCAACGCCGATCGTGGATTTCGCACCGCCGACGTGGTCATCGCGCTGCTGGCGCTGGCGGTGTTGGCGGCGAGCTTGGCCGGCCTTTTCTGGCTCTCACGCATGAAGTGAGAACCAGCCCAGGCCGGCCGCGCCGCGCGCTAGCTCAGGGCAGCTTGGGGCCGCAGTAGCTCACGCAGGTATCGAGGTCCGTGTCGTCGAGGCAGTCTTTCTGCAGCAGGGTCTTGATGTGACCGCCGGCGTAGTAGCTGCAGAACTCCGGGTTGCAGGCGCCCCCCGGACCGCACGGCTCGAAGCGAGCGTACTCACCGAACAGCGCACCGGGCAGCGCACCGTAATACGACATCGGATGGTAGTAGCCCGGTCGCATGTATGGGTCGCTCGTCGACGTCTTGTAGGTCGTGTCGAGCAGCCAGGCCGTGGGATCGACACGAATTCGGATTTGGTCTTGCGTGTCGACGACTAGACCGGGGAACGCCGCGGCGCACACGCCGGCACACTCGGCAGGCGTCCCACACTTCTGACCTGCGGGCGTGGCGCTGGTTACCGAGTAGTAGCTGTTCACCTTCAGCGCATCCATGCCCGACGGCGGCTTGCCCGTGTCGTCGGCAGGCAGCTGGGGCAAGGTCGAGACCACGCGGTCGATGAGGTCCGCGTTGGGCAGATTGATGACTTCCTTGCCGCTCCACGTCGGGCAAACGTCGACGAGCCCATCTTGGGCCAGCTTCTGCTGGGCGACCTCGAAGCGACCGCCCAAACACTGCTTGGCGAACGGCAACCGCGCCGTGCGGTACTGCAACGACAGCAGCTGACGGATGGCCCGCAAGCGGGTGGGATCGTTAGGGCATTTGTCGAAGTTGGGCGTCAGAATACCGTCCCGATTCACCGCGTACAGGCGTGGGTCGACGGTGCCCAGGCAGTCGGCGGTCAGCTCACCGAGCGCAGCCAAGTAGGTGTCATACGCAGCGCAATCCTGAACGCCAATGCGAATGTCGACGCTGCCCTTGCCGAGCGACACGTCACCGCTGACGGTGGCGAAGCCGAAGAACGCATCCGCAGCGTTCTTGCCGGTCACCTCGAACGCCAACGGATTGGGCGTCACCAGTTGGGCCGACACGGCCGCGTAGGCTTTGTCCGCGCTCGTCTTCTTCTCCAGCACCCAGCCCTTCTCGAGCTGAATGGAGTAAGAGCCGACCGGTAGCGCCTGGTTGTAGATCGCCGGCGCGTCCGCCGGAGGCTTCACGACCAAGGGCTTGGCGAGCGCCGGGCCAGTGATGGTGAAGGTCGCGAGGTTGAGGCGATACGTTGCGTCGCCGACCGTCGTCGTCAGCGGCAGGTTGACGCTTCCGATCTCCGCCTCCGTCGCACTCTGCCCCGTCGAATCGATCGGAGCACTTGAGCACCCTCCCACCGCGAGGGTGAGAAGCGCTACGCCGACGCCTAGTAGTTGCCTGACCATTACCCGTTCTCCTTGCCGGTGTTTCGTCGTTGCACCCGGCCTGGTCCGCCCCAACCAAGCGCAGAGTCCTCCGACCTAGCCGAGTCTTTTATCGGCTTCAATCGCCTGAGGCCACGCGGTTTATGGCAAATTGACTACCGGCGTCCGAAACTTCGCGTATTTCATCGACATAACCCGACCCGCGCGGCCGGATAGAAGTGCCTTGGCTTCTCCACTACTATCGCGCCCGTCATGCGCGCGACGCGGTTTTGGGTGCTGGCCTGGCTCAGCGCAATAGGCTCCGGGGCCGTGCTCAGCTGTGGCACGGACGAGGCGACGACGCCCTCTTCCGTCCTCGATGGCGCGGGCGAGGGCGGCGTGTCGAGCGTGCCCGCCGGCAACGGCGGCCAAGCTGGGGACGGCAGGAGCGGTTCGCAAGCCGGCGGCGGAAGCTCGTCGCAAGGCGGACAAGGAGCCGCGGGCGGCACGAGCACGCCAACGGCGGGCGCGGGCGGCGAGCAGGGTCTGGCCGGCGCGGGCGGCGGCGGGCCACCAACCGCCGACGGCGAGCAACTCGAGCTTTGCGCTCGCTTGTCCAGCCTCGTCGTTCACGCGGACAACGTTGGCCGCGCGTACGGCAAGGCGGTCTACGCCGATTGTCGCCTTCGTTGGGTGATTCCGCTCGAGCAGGAGCCGTTGATCGAATTCAAGAACCGGCTGGTGATTTGGAGCCTCGACCTTTGGGGCTGCCAAGGTGCTCCGGTGACGGATCTCGCGCTGGTGTACGGCACGCCTCCGCTCTCGCCGGGCGACGTGAGGTTGCTCATCGACCACTACATGACCGCGGCCCAGAACGAGCTCGACCTCAGCCGCGACGAATTCGACGAGCTACAG
>JBEQSW010000607.1:0-5203 GCA_040348565.1 Myxococcales bacterium
GTCGCGCGCCGCACGGCGAAATCTTGCGCCCAAGCTCGCTGACCAGTCGACAACACGCCCAACGCGAAAACCGTGGCAAGACACCCGCGAATCATCGGGTGCGTGATAGCAGCTGGCGCGTCGCGCGGCATCGACAGCAGCTGGACGGGGGGCTCGAAGACCAGCACTTACGTACCTTCCGCCGAAGACAGAGCGGGAGCCCCGTCTTTACGGGTGGTTACGAAGGTTTGCTCTCTTACGAACCGCCGCCGGCGAGGCCGCGCCGGTTGCCCGCCAACGTTGCTCGCGCCGAGCGTCGCGCTCGGCTAGAATCCTCAGGATGCGGCTGCTTTGGAGCGGGGTGATGACGTGCTCGCTCGTGGCGGGGCTCGGCCTTGCCGCGTGCGGGGCGACGGAGCAGGCCCAACCCCGAGGCAGCGCAGGCAACGTGGCGCAGCCGGGCGTCGGCGTTGCGGGCTCGGCCACCGGCGGCTCCGGCAGCGCGAACCCGACCACGAGCGCGGGCACAGCCGGTTCCGCGGTTCCGCCAATTCAAATCGCAACCGGTGGCGCCGCCGAAATTCCGCCAGATCCGGCCGAGGTACTGCCAGAGCCGCACGCCGCCACACCCTGCGACAACCCCCAGCCTTATGCGCCGGGCGGCGGCTACTTGGTTTGCGAAGACAAGTCGCTGCGCATCGGCGAACGCAGCGCCTGCCCTACGACTTTGCCGCGCGCAGCCCCGACCGATCCGCTGTTTTTCGAAGAGTGCGCGCTCGACGTCGACTGCACGGCTTCGCCTCACGGCTTTTGCGCCTACGGGCAGTGCAAGTACGGTTGCGTGTCGGACGATGAATGCGGCGCTGATTCGCTGTGCTTCTGCGGTGCCGACGTCGGCAAATGCGTGCAGGCTGCGTGTCGCAGCGACGCCGATTGTCCGGCGGATTATCCGTGCACCGGCAACCTGCCGTTCGGCTCCGACGTGGCGGGCTTCCGCTGCCAAACGCCGCTCGACAGCTGCGAGTCCGACTACGATTGCCCGGGGCCGCGAGCCTATTGCACCGGCTACGGCGAGCGCCGCTACTGCGCGCGGGACACCGTGGGCTGACTGCGCGTCGTCACGCACGCTCCGCGGAAACACGGTGCCCCGCCCGCTGCGGCAAGACCAAGATCGCGCCGACGATAAAGGCTAGCAGCACGCCCGAAGCCGTGAATCGCTCCAACTCCAATCCACCCTGAGCGCGCGGTTTGTCGAGCAAATCTCCCACGGTGGCGCCGAGAGGTCGGGTCAGAATGAACGCGGCCCAGAACAGCGCCGTTTTCGACACCTTGCTGAAAAAATAGGCCAACGCGACCAGCGCTAGCCCCGCGGCGAAGACGAGAGCGCCCCCTTCGTAGCCGAGGCCCGTATCGTCGGCCATCCAGTCACCGAGCGCCGTACCCAACGTCTGCGAAAACAGGATGGTGGTCCAATAGAACAACTCCCCCTGCGCCGAGCCGACGCTTTCCACGGAGATGGATCCGCACTTCCGGTACCAAGCCAAAAGCGTCGCCAGCACGAGCCCGAGCAGGAGTGAGGAGCCGCCCAGGTAACCGATGCCCAGCGAGCGGTCGACGAGATCTGCCAGGGTCGTGCCGACGGTGGTGGTGGCGATGATCACCGCCCAGTACAGGAACGGGTAAAACCGCTCGACCATGATTTGGGCGCTGAGCGCGGCGATCAGCAGGGCACCGAAGATCGCCGTGCCCCACCAATAGCCGAGGCCGAGGGTCATGGTAACGGCGTCGCCGCCAGTCTCGCCCAAGGTCGTCGCGGCGATCTTGATGACCCAGAACCCGAGAGTCACCGCCGGCAGCTTGCTCAGCACGTGGTCGCTCGCTTTCGCGGGTCCAGAGTCCGGCGCAGTCGCGGAACCTTCGCGCTGGGTTGGGCCTTCCGGGCGAGTGCTGGGCATGGTGCTGATGTTCGCACGATCGGCGCCGCAAGGCGGCCATGTCGGCTCGTGGCGGATTGTCACGGCCTCCGCCGTCGCGGGCGCTCACCAGCCCATTGCCGCCACGATGCGCGTCGTGAACAGCTCGCCCATGGCCTTTTGTGCGGCTGGATGCGGCACCATCTCCGCCGTTGCAACCGAGCGCGAACGCGAGCACACATGAAGCGGTGACGCGCAGCGCGACCTTCTTGGCCATCTCCGCGGCGGTGCTCTTGGCGGGAGCCGTGGCGCTGATCGGGCTCCGGAAAAAGCCAGCAAATGCCCTGAAATCGCCGGAATTTGCTGCCGCCGCCACGTCCGGTACCGCGACCTCGCCGGCACCAGGCCTCGTGCGGGGCAGCGCTGGCGGCGAGCCGCCGAGCGCGTCATCCCTTGCAGCAGCGAGCATAGCGCCATCGGCAACGCCGACCCCATTGGACGAGCGTTCGTTGATGAGCACGTTGCGCGAGCTACGCGGCTCGGATCCCGAGCGAACGCTGGCGCTGGCGCGCGACGGCAACCGACGCTTTCCTGACAGTCCGGACGTGGCGGAGCGCTCTTGGGTCGTCGTCAAATCGCTTTCGGATTTGGGGCGTCACGACGAGGCGCGCGCCGAAGGGCGGATTTTACTCGAGCGCTTTCGCGACACCCGCTGGGCCGAAGACGTGTATCGGCACTTGTTCGTCAACCCGCCGACCCACCCGTTCGAGCGCGGCTACGGCAAAGATCTGGAGCTGGAGTAGGCGCGCGCTACTTCAAGCTCGGAAGCAGCTCACGCGTCACGGTGTGCGAGTCGGCGTACGCGCTCTTGATCGATTCGGGCGTGTTCCAGGTGTAGCCCTCGGCGTTGGTATTTTCATAGGTGGCCCACACGTTCCACAGCACCCATGGCGCGGCGCTCGGAAACATGGCCGACGGCTGAGGAATGGTGCCGGTTTCGTGGAGCGGGATCGGAATGGTGCTGCCGACCACGGCTTTGGTGCCGGTGAACAGATTGGCGAAAGGTTGCGTGCCCTTATCGTACTGATCGATGCCGCCGAGATCCGTATAGTCTTTGCCCGGCCAATACTCGGCCATCGCGCCGTCGTGGGCGTAGCCCAGCACCCACAGCGCGTTGTGTACGCCCTTCGTTTTCGTGACGTAGTCGACCGTGTACTTCCACAACTTGACGAACTGCGGACCCGTGCCCTTCGACCACCAGAACCACGGGTATTTGTCGATCTCGTGATACGGCACCATCAAGACCGGCACTTTTGCGTCTTGCAGGACCTTGAGCTCGCCGGCGAGGTAGTCGAGCTTCGACTTGAGCGAGGAATTTTCGCTCGTGCCGTCCGTGTACAAGTTGTCGAAATTGGCGACCGACAATTTCGAGTTGTCGTAGGTGTCGGAGTTGGGCGGCGCGCCCATGTGGTAGCGCATCATCGTGAGCCCGCCGGCGTTCCAGTAGGCGATCGCGCGCTTGCTGGTGTTGCCGCCCGGCTTGGCTCCGTCTTGGTACAAGTAGTCTCCGCCCAAGATGGCCGGGTGCTTGCTCACCGTGCTGACGTAGTAGTCGATGTCGCTCTCGGGGTTGGACCAGCTCGTCTCTTGCTGTCCGGACAGCACCTTGCTGCCGTAGATGCTGTAGATGTAGCAGAGCAGCTTCTTGGCTTCGGCGGTGGCGTTCGGATCGATGGGGGCGACCGTGCAGCCCGACGAGCCGCCACCGGCTCCGGCGCTGCCGCCGGTTCCGCTGCTGCCGCTGTTGCCACCGTTGCTGCCACCGACGGCCGCGCCCGCATGGCCGCCCGCCGGCGCGCCGCCGGAGGAGCTGCCGGCGGTCGTGGCGCCGCCCGAGCTCGCGCTTCCGGCGCTGGCCGGCGTGCCGCCGGTGGTGGCCGGCGCGCCGGCTTTGGCCAGCGAACCGGCACTCGAGCTTCCGCTGCCCGCAGTACTGCTGCCTCCGAGCGAGGTCCCCGCGCTGCCCGGTTCGTCCGTGGGTGCCGGGTCCGAGTCATTACCGCAGGCGTTGGCGGCGAGCGCGGCGCCCGCCACGAAGAAAAGAGACTTGATTGACTGCTTCATGGCAAACCGGACGTACCGGTCTAGCGAGAGTGCCCGCGCGGTGCCGGGTCGGCTCAAATATGGATCACCCTCGAGGGTGGCGGTGGCGCAGGAAAAAGCTTGCCACACGCGAACGTCCCCGGCCAGACGAACGGTCGACGTTTCCCAAATCGAGATGCCGGCTTTCGGCCAGCGCGTAAAGCGCGCGGGGGGGCGCTCACTCTTGAATGAGCACGGTGGCAACCGAGCGTGGTGGCAACGCAATGCTCTTCTTTTCCGTCCATTCGCCGAGATCGCTCATGCGTTCGGCGCCGTCGAAGGCGCTGAGCGTCAGCCGCGCGGAGCGCACGCTCTCGTTGCCCAGCTTCAGCGCGACCGACAGCGGTCCGGCGGTGGTGTTGGTGAAGACCACCGACAGTGCGTCGTGAGCGGGCGAGAGCCAGGCGCTCGTCAGCAGACCTTCGGTGGCGGTGTTGCTGGCGACGCGAACCCAGCCTGGCTCGGTGAAATGCGAATAATGGCTCATGGCGAAGTACGGGCCTTGCAGCACGAACGTGTCGCCGTCGATGCCCACGAGCGCGGTGGGGTTGGTAGCCGGGCCCGAAAGCGGGCCGACGAGCGCGGTTTGCAGGTACATGGACGCGCCGCCGTCCACCAAGGCGTGGTGGATCAGCACGGCGGTGTCGAAGCCGTTGGCCTGCATTTCGGTTTGAAACACGGGCATGCCCATGTCGTCGTGCAATTGAGAGACGGCGCGAAGGCCGGCCAGATCCAAAGTGCGCGCGTCGGTGCCGTACAAATGATGCGCGATGGCGTCGAACTGCGAGCCCTGCAGGGCGGTCACGTAGCGGTCGGTGCCGGTCAAGCCGCTCATGTCCGGCGCCAGCACACGCGGCCGCGACGGCAGATCCGCCAGCGCCGCCAGCACGGCGTTCAAAGCTTCACGGTAGCCGGGGTAGTCGACGCGCGTGCTCACGCCGTTTACCAGCACGTCGAGCGCGCCTTCGTTGGCAAGGAACCGGCACGCTTCGTTCACCGCCCCGCCGGACGGTACCCAGTCCGGATTATTTTGGATGCTGAGGTAGTCCGGAACGAAGCCGACGCGCGCATACGCGTCGAGCGATTGGCGGAAATGCGTGGCCAACCCGGCGTAGTTGAACTCGCCCGTCGCCGTCTTGGCGAGCGTGCAGGTGGTTGGATCCCCGCTA
>JBEQSW010000612.1:0-3898 GCA_040348565.1 Myxococcales bacterium
CGCCAAGCGCCTCGTCTCGCAAGGCTATGGCGAATACTGCCCGCTCGACGCCGCCTCCAACCCGGCTGCCTGGGAAAAGAACCGCCGCGTCGAGTTCAAGATCGTCAAGACCGACGAGGGCAACACCGGCGTGCAGCGCGGCTGCGACATCGCGCGCAACAAGGGCGTGATTCCGCCGGCAGTGCAGTAAGGGCTGCCCACCCCCAGGCGTGCTCGGCCTCCGGCCTGCGCGCGCCTGCCCCTCCCAAATTCGGGCGTTCGCCCGAATGGGAGGGGAGGTGACGGTCAGCGGTGCCGACCGCGAGTCACTTCGCGGTCGCCTTCGTTTTTGCTTTCACCTTCGCGCGCGCGTTCACGGTGGGCCGTCCGTTCGCCTTCGCGGTCGCTTTCACGTCGGCGGCCGCCTTCTCGACCGTTTGCCAGGTGCGAGTGGTGTTGGATTTGCCGAAGGTCTTTTGCAGGAGCTGCATCAAGGCGGGGCCGCGGGTTTCGGCGGCGTAGTCGGAGAAGACTTCGCGGCCGGCGATGCATAGGATGCGCACTCCCGGCAGCTCGAGCGGGAGCGAGGGTGGATGCTTGGGGGACGAGTGAAGAAAGGTGACGACGCGCTTGGAGCGGGGGCGGGGGCGGGGGCGGTGAGCGGCGTAGGGTGACGTTTGCAGGAGGTGGCGCAGCTCGTCGACCGAGCGAATGAAGGTGACGAACGAACGGCCCAGGTGCTGGGCCATGGCGGCCTCGGCTCTTTGGGCAATGGCTCGCTCGCTCCCCCCGCGCGCGCTGAAGAGCACGTTGCCGCTGGTCAGCATTGTCTCGACGTCTTCGAAGCCGGCCCGCTCGAACGCGCGCTTCAGCTCCGGCATCTTGGCGTTGAGCGGGCTCACGCCGCGCAAGAACGCCACGTAACGGCGGGCAGGGCGAGCCACCACGGCCGCGATTGTTAGCCAGCCTCGCCGCCGAAGTCCACGCGCCGGGCTCGACCGGGCGCGCGGGACCGGCCCTTGACGTTGGAGGTTTTGGCCCCATCCCCAAGCTCATGCGGCGTTCGTGGTGGCTGCCCGGCTTGGCGCTCTCGGCGCTGGCCGCTGGCGTCGCCGCCGTGCAGGCCGCGCCCGCGGCGCCCTGGCCGGTGCCGGTGCAAAGCTTTCGCTTGGTCGAGCGGGTGTCGGGGCCCATCAACTACTACACGGTCTTGCCCGGGCCGCCCTCGCACATCCGCAGTGACTATCAGCCTGGCTACAAAACCGCGGTCGTCGGCTACGACGCGAAGGCGTGGCAAGTGCGCGCCAGCAAGCTGCGCTGGCGCTGGCGCGCCGTCACCTTGCCGCGTGGTGGCGACGAGTGTCGCGACGGCAAGGGTGATTCGGCGGCGGTCGTGTACGTGTCGTGGAAGCGCGGCCTCCGCTACTACACGCTCAAGTACGTGTGGAGCGCGGTCGGCACGCGCGGAGCGGTGTGTGACAAGAAGCGCAACCCCTTCTTGGCGCAGGACACCATCATTCGCGAATCGGGCGGCCCGCTGAACGAGTGGCGCAGCGTCGAGCTGGACCTACCGGCTGAGTTCCGTCGCCACTTCGAAGACGGCGATCCCAAGGCCGAAGTTCCCGACCTGTTCGGCGTCGGCCTGATGAGCGACGGCGATCAGACCGGCAGCCCCAGCAGCGCCGATTTTGCCGAGTTCACGCTGGAGTGAAGCGCGCGGCACCGGTGGGGTCGCGGCTCGATGCGAAAGCGCCTGCGCGTCGCGCCGAGTCCGTCGCTCACATTGGGTAGCCAGGAGGATAGCCGCCGGAGCCAGCCGAGCTTTCGAAGCCGTCGAGCCGAGCGTTCGGGCACGAGACGCGAAGGCGGGTCAGCCCGACCGGCGCCGATTCGCACGCGGACGACCCGCAGTAAAGCTGGCATACGAGGCGAGGCGTTGCGCAGATGCCGCGCTCGCAGCCGGGCAGCGCGATGCAGTCTTCCCCTTTGGCGCACGCTGAGCTGTCGTCGCAGCGCACCCAAGTACCGCAATTGAGGGTCACCTCGTTGCTCGGGTTGTCGCTGGAGCTGCCACCGTTGGTGCGGCCGCCCGACGTCGCGCTCGCGTCGGTGCCGGCCGAGCTACTGCCGGCGCTTGGCGCAGCGGGCTCGCCTCCCGACGTTTCGCTGGTCGCGGTCGAGCCACCGGCGTCGCTGCCGCTCGGGGGCAGGTCGTCGGGACCCGACACGTATTTGCCGGAACAACCGGCGCCGACGGCAATGCCCAGCCAAAGCAAGAACGATGAGCGCGCCCAACCCATCCGATCACGATAGCAGGGGAGCCCAGAGCCGGCCAACGCCGGCGCGGTTCAGCTGAAGCGCGCGACGTACCAGTTCTTCTTGCCGCGACGGATCAGCAACACGCCGTTGTGCAGCAGCCAATCCTCGGTGATGCGGCTCTCGGCGCCGGGGGTGCGGCCGTTGATCAAGATGGCGCCGTTGCTCAGAAATTCGCGGGCTTCGCGCTTGCTCTTGACCACTTCGCCGTCGACCAGCAAATCGACGGCCAAATAGCCGTCTCCGGCCAGCTTTTCTCTCGACAGGGCAGCGGTCGGCGCGTTGCCGAACAGGTCGGCGATGCTGGCCTGAGATAGCTCCGCCACGTTGCCGCTGAACAGCGCCTCGGTGGCCTTCTGCGCTTGGGCCAAGCCGTCGGGGCCGTGCAGCAGCTCGGTCAGGTGCTGAGCCAGGGCTTTGTGCGCCACGCGCGCGCCCGGGTTCTGGGCGTGCTCCGCCTCGAGCTCCAAAATGCGTTCGTGCGAAAAGAACGTGAAGGTGCGCAAGAACTTGGGCACGTCCGCGTCGGCGGCGTTCACCCAGAATTGGTAAAAGGCGTACGGTGACGTGCGCTCGGCGGTGAGCCAAACCGCGCCCGCTTCGGTCTTGCCGAACTTGCCGCCGTCCGCCTTGGTGACGAGCGGAGTGGTGAGCCCGAAGGCTTCTTTGTGCTGGGTGCGGCGGATCAAGTCGATGCCCGCCACGATGTTGCCCCACTGATCGGAGCCCGACGACTGCACCGTCACGCCGTGGTGCTGCATCAGGTACGCAAAATCATAAGCCTGCAGCAGCATGTACGAAAACTCGGTGTAGCTGATGCCCTGGTCGCGGTTGTTCAGCCGCTCGCGCACGCTGTCCTTCTGGATCATCATGTTGACCGAGAAGTGTTTGCCGATGTCGCGGAGCGCTTCGAGGAAACCGAGCTTGCCCAGCCAGTCGGCGTTGTTCAAAATCTGCGCGGCGTTGGGGCCTTCGAAGCTGAGCAAGCGCTCGTAGATCACGCGCTGCCCGGCCACGTTCAGATCCACCTGCTCCGGAGTCAGAATCTGCCGCTCTGCTTCCTTGCCCGAAGGATCACCGATCATGCCGGTGCCACCGCCGGTGACCACGATTGGCGTGTGTCCGGCTTGCTGGAAGCGGCGCAGCAGCAGGATTTGCACGAGATTGCCGATGGTCAGCGAGTCTTTGGTCGGATCGAAACCGGCGTAAACCCGGCGCGGCGTGGCCAGATGCTCACGGAGGCCGGCGGGGTCGGTCAGCTGGTGCAGCTGGCCGCGAAACTCGAGATCAGCGAGAAGATCCATGCGCGCTCACCCTCTATCAGAAGACCCGCTCGTCGTCCCGCTGACACGACTCAACGGGGCCCATCCGGGGATGGCACCTTGGCGTCCACCCAATGCAACGGGCCCTGGACCACGCTCGCCGGCCGCACGGAACCCGTCGTCGCACCGGCGCTGCCACTGGCGCCAGCGCTGGCGGTCAGGACGAAGCCGTTCGCCGACAGGGCCAGCGATCGGGCCGGGCTGGGGAAAGCCGGCCCTGCACAAGCGACGACCACGAATGGGCTGAGCAGAACCGTGCTGTCGGCTTGGAGCAAATCCGG
>JBEQSW010000614.1:0-9540 GCA_040348565.1 Myxococcales bacterium
GCAAGACTTCCAGCCCGTCCACCTTGGGCAACTTGATGTCCAACAAGATGACCACCGGATTTCCCGAGACCCGTTGCGCGAACTCCCCGCGACGATACAGGTAATCGAGCGCGGCCTCGCCGTCTCGAGCAACTATCACTTCGTTGGCGAGGTGGTGTTGGCTGAGCGCGCTGAGCGTGAGCTCCACGTCTTGCTCGCTGTCCTCAACGAGCAGAATTTTGCCGGCTTCACTCATGCGTCAGTCTCCAATCGCGGTAAAGTAAAGTAGAAGGTTGCGCCTCGCCCCAGCTCGGATTCGGCCCAGATGCGCCCACCGTGGCGATTGATGATACGTCGGGCGGTGGCCAAGCCGATGCCGGTGCCCGAAAACTCCTTGTCCGAATGCAAGCGCTGGAATACGCCGAACAGCTTGTTCGCATAGGCCATGTTGAAGCCGGCTCCGTCGTCCTTCACCCAGATCACGTGTTCTCGGCCGCGCGTCTCGGCGCCCACCTCGATCTGAGCGTGCGGCTTGTGCTTCGTGTACTTGACGGCATTCGAGAGCAGGTTCGACAACACGACCCGTAGCATCGTGGGGTCGGCAGAGACGGTTGGCAGCGCTCCGAATTTCCAGGCTATCTGTCGGTTCGCGAGATCGGGGCCTAGCTCTTCCACTACGGCCTCGCTGAGGCCGCCTAGTGGCACCGACCGCTTGCTGAGCTCGACACGTCCGAGTCGGGAAAAACCCAGCAGTCCGTCAATCAGCGAGCCCATTTGGACTGCTGCTTGTTTAATCGTATCTAGGTAGTGACGCGCCTTTTCGTCGAGCGACGCGCCGGCGTGCGCGCGAAGCATGTCGACGAAGCCGCTGACGTGTCGGATCGGGGCACGAAGATCGTGCGACACGGTGTACGAGAACGCCTCCAGCTCTCGATTGGCTTCGAGTAGTGAGGTCGTGCGCTCGTCGACACGCGCTTCCAGCGTCTCGTTCAGTTGGCGCACCTCACGGTAAAGCAGCGCGTTTTCCAAGGCGGCGCCGGCACGCTTCGCGAGCTTTTCGGCGAAGGCCAGGTCACCTTCGCCGAAAGCCCGCGTGCCCTCCCCCACGAGCGAGATCGCGCCGAGTACTTGATTGTGCGCAAGCATCGGGACGACGACATAGGAGCTCAGCCCTAGCTCCTTGATCAACCGCAGATGCTCCTCATCTTGCGCGAGCTGCGCGAGCAGCTCGGCCGGGATGTGAGTGACGAGCTCGGAGCGCCCGCTGCGTATGACCGCCGGCACCCCGCTGGGCGCGTCAACGGGTGTTGGGTAGCGCTCTTCCAACGCTAGAGCCATGGCTACCTTGTTCGGGTCGCTGTGCACGACGGCGACGCGACGCAGCTTGCCGTCTTCCAGGATGTCGATTGCGCACCAGTCGGCGACCACGGGGACCATCGCGCGTGCGACGTTGGCGAGAGTCTGCTCGTAGTCAATGGACTGCGCCAGAATCGCAGAAGCAGCCACGAGGCTCTTCTGCTCGTCGGCAGCGCGCTTTCGCTCTGTGACGTCGCGAGAAACACCAACGAGCTCGACTACCTTTCCCGTCGCATCAAAAATGGGGGTTTTGATGGTGTGGAAGAAACGCACCTCACCGGTCGGAGCTTGGTTAGGCTCCTCCAACCGTTCGATGGGTCTGCCCGTCATAAAGACGTCCCGGTCGTCGGCGTTGTATTGCTTCGTAAAATCGATCTGGTTGAAGGGTACGTCCGTGATGCTGCGCAGCTCCTCGAACGTCATGCCGTAGTAGCGACGAGTTGCCGCGTTGGCGTACGAGACGCTTAGGTTCTCGTCCTTGCAAAAGATCAGGTCGCCAACCGAATCGAGGATTTGCTCAAAGCGCAGCTCGCTCGCCAGCCTTGCATCTTCGGCGCGCTTGCGATCCGTCACGTCGCGCACCGAGCCCGCCATTCGCGTGGGCCGCCCCGACTCGTCCCAAACGGCTTGTCCGACGGTCGTAAACCAGCGAAATTCCCCGGAAGCGTGCTTCAAGCGGAACAGCGCCACGTTGTACGGCACGTGATCTTCGAGGTGCGCTCGCAGGGCTTCCTTGAGCAGAGGTTGGTCGTCGGGGTGCAGCCGCTCGAACCATTCGGCGAAGGTGCTTCCCCACTGTTCCCGACTCAGGCCAATCGACTCGAGCAGCGCGTCGTTCCAGTCGACCGAGTTGGTCGCAACGTCCCAAAACCACAGGCCCTCACGCGTGGCATCGTTGACCAACTCGTAGCGCGCGTTGGCGTCGCGCAGTGCCGCCTGACTGTCCCCCAGCTTTCGAAAGAGCTTGGCATTCGCGAGCGCGGGGGCGGCCATGGCGCTAATCGCCTCGGCGGCTCGAGCCTGCCGGTCACCGAATCTGGCGCGGGCAGCGTGTCCGAAGAACAAACCACCGAGGACACCGCCAGACACGTCTCGCACGGGGACGGCGAGGTAGCTAACCACCGGCAGGTGCCCTTGAGGCATTCCGTGGTGTGGAGCGTTCTTTCCAAAACGCGGATCTCGAGTGATGTCTTCGGAGCATACCGTCCCTTCGCCAGCAAAGGTTGGGGCGAACACGGCTGTATTTCGAGGCATCCCGAACTTGTCGAAAGCCTCTCGCGGCACTCCCGCCAGCGTGTAGAGCATGTAGCTCTCGCCCGCCGGGTCGATGACGTTGTAAAAGAATGCACCGAAGTCGGCACCGATGAGGCGCGTTGCTTCTTCCGTGAGCCGCTGCATGAGACGCTCGGAGTCGAGCTCCGAGGTCAATAACGGGGCGATGCGAGTTAGGCCATCGAGCAACGCACGCTCTGCCGCGAGCTCGTCCCTCAGCGTCGATAGCGAAGACAGTTCGACCATAGGCGCGCGCGACGGTCTCATGGTGGCACGGTTTGCGTCAACGTTCAGCCGGAAGCGATGCACCTCATCGAACGCCGCTGTCCGCGCCGCGACTCGCTCGTATCACTCACGAGGCGAGGTTTTTTGCGACACAGCGACGGACTGCTACTGCGGCATAATGGCCTCCTGCTCCTCGAGAGCGTGAAGGACGACGCAAGCTTGATGTTGAGCGTCCACGGACGGACTCTCACTTGGACCGAGGCTGAGTTCGCCGATGCTGCCGCGGGAATGGCCTGGAGCTCGGCGCTGCGAGCGGCGGCGGCTCGGCGGACCTTGCTCGCCGCCGCCCCGCCCACCACCGTCGCTCTACTCTTCTGACCGATGGTCCAGATCTCGGCCTACGTTCATCGCGAAGCTCTACGAACCTGCAGCGGTGCGGCCGACACCTCTACTCGCACCTCCCGAGCGGGGGCCGTGGTCGTGGGAGCCGTAGGAGAGGCGGCAGCACAGCCCCAGAGGCTCAAAACGCTCCCAACGAGACCCGCCGCGGGACGCCCACTCCGCATCACGCAGCGTGTAGCACATCGGCCCGTTTTTTGGCTGTGCGAGGACTAAAACCAGCTAGTTGGTGCGCAGCGACGAGCAGGCGCGCTCGCCACAACTAAAGGTCGAACCTGCCCGCGGCCTCGGGTTGGTAGACGATGCGTTCGACTCGCAAGCGTCGCACACCGCCCGGCGCGGTCCATTCTATCGGCGTACCCTCACGGCTGCCGAGCAGCGCTGTGCCCAGCGGAGCGAGCACGGACACGTGTCCTTCCTTGATGCCCGCCGATGAGGGAAAAACGACCGTCACGGAGCGCCGCTCGTCGGTGTCGAGGTCCAAAATCTGCACCTCGGAGTTCATCGTGACGACGGTAGCCGGGACCTCTTCGGGCTTCACCACGACGGCGCGCTCCAGCTCTCGTTCCAGCACGCTCAGCGTGGCCGGTGGCTTCACCTGCCGGCGGATGCGCTCGAACATGGCGTCGAGGCGGCGCAGATCGAACTCGGTCATCGTGGGCGGATTGCTAGACATATCGTGCCTCCCACAGAACAACCACTGAGCGCGGCGTCCATTCCTGGCGGGTTCGGCGTCACGATCACGTCAAGGCGGGCGGATCTATTTGCAGTCATGATGCGCGCGTTCGGCGCTAAGCTCTCACCATGCGTTGGACGATCGGGGCGCTGCTCCTTGCGAGCTGCGCGTGTGAAACGCACGCGACCGAGCCGCAGGCGCTTTCGTCATCTCGTGGACCCGCCACGGCTGCGCCACAGCTCAGCGCCCCACTGCCCACCCCCACGCCGGCCGCCGCCGCGGCTGCGACGGCACCAGCGGCAGCGAGCACTCCCGTACCCACGACCGCCGGCAGCCCCGCCCTTCAACAGCCCGCCTCTCGAGCTCCGCTCTGTCAGACGGTGGTGAACGGCCTTACCGTCTTGCGACCTTGCACCGGCTCGGCCGGCGAAGTCCGGTCGACCTCGCAGCCCAGCGCGCGCCCGAGGTGCATGGTGACGACGACCGACGGCTTGATCCTCTTGCGAGATTGCCAAGGCACCGCGGGCGAGCGCCCCGCGCCGCACGAGGCCGCGCACTGACGCGCGGCCACGCCACCGTGAACCGGCTCCCCCATCTGTTCGGCGCCGGTCTCTTGGCAAAAGCTTGCTCGGTCGAACATCGACGCGGAGGAGGGCGGACGATCAGAGGCCGAAGGCCTGCTTTCGTCACGACTTGTGACGCAGTACCGGAAGGACTAGGGTACCTCGATGGTTGGGGCCGTCGCGGTGGAAGATTCGGGAGCGGTGGTCGGCGCTACGCAGCTCGATGCCCGGCCACCTGAGCCCAAGTGCTGAGCGCGCAGTTGCGGCGCTTGCCCTACCCATGATGAGTATCGAACGCCAATACCTCATTTGCTCCATCTTTCTGGTAGTTTTTCTCGTCGTGGTGATTTTGCTCGCCAGGTCGGGACAGAAGAAGGTGGGTGCGGCGCAGGAGGCATGGCGGCGCGGAGGGTGGACGCTTACGGAGCAAGCAGTAGATCCCTCACACGGCAGCGCTTCCGGCGTCTCGGCGGGAGCCCAGCGTGACCTGCAGCTCGAGCACGTCTCTGAAAGCCCGCCGAGCCCGGCCGCGCCTTTTCACGAGATCATGGGCACTCGCTTCCCGGTGAGGTGGAGAAACTATGTGCGCGTGGAGCTCGGCCTTCACCGCCTCTGCCAGTTTCAGATTTTCGAACGCGCGGCGCTCGTCAAGCGATCATTATTCTCGCTCGCGCCGGTAGGCGCGGTGTGGTTCCCGCGCTGGCGCGATGCCCTCTCCACGGACGATGCTCGCCTTGACTCGCGATTCGAATTTTATGCCGAGGATCCCGTGCAGGCTAGCGCCCTCATCGTAGAATTGGCCCCGACGCTGCTGGCGGCGCCGCCTTTCGGACTCATCGAGATCGTCGGCTCCGAGCTGCGCATCTACGTCAGCACGATCGCGGCTGGGCTCGTGGGCGACTATGGCGCTGGACTCGCTCCGCAAGTCACCCTGCTCCGCCGTCTGGCCGTGGATGTCGCGAGCATTATCGTCAACTCTTCTCGGGCCGGCTAGCCTCCAGATGGGTTCCAAGGACGACGGAGGCGCAAACTCCGATGAGCCGGAGCCTACGGAGCCCGATAAAAAGCAGGGTGACCACGTCTTCGCTAAAGGGGCGCAGAAGTTCGGCAAGGAGCTGCGCTCGGCAGCCAAGGATGCGACGCTGTCGGACGCCAGCGAGATCGACGATGCTCTCGCCAATCCAGCCTTGTCAACGAAGGTCAACAAGGGCCCCGGGCCAGCAGGAGGCGATCCGCAATCGACAGGCTTCGGCCAAGCGATGCAGCAGCAGCGCGCCGCCACCCGAGAATTCCTAAGTGCCGCCGAAGAAGCCAGCATGTCCCCACAGGCCCAACAGGCAGAGGCGCAGGCCGCCCTCAGACAAGCGGGCAACAACTTGAAGTCCGCGAACCAGAACGTACTGAAAAACATCGAGGACACGCAGGCCAGCAGGATCGCCAACGATCCAAAGACCATCGAAGCTGGTCGCGCCGCCGTTCAGAAAGCGGGCCAGGCACAGGACTCCATGGTCGATGATGTCATCAAGATGGTGGAGGCGGCGGAGTAGTTGTTCTTCGAGCCCAACTACTTCAGGTACGCGAGCGTCGAACGGACTTCAGCGCACTACGCGCAATGCCAGGCCGAGCTGCTGGCGTGCTTTGCGCGAGATTGGAAGGATGCGCGTCCGGAGCCTGCGCTCACGGTACCCGTGGGCACTACGGCGCCATCGGCCGTAGGCGTACCGCGAGGACTGCCGCGCTCCTGGGCAACGACGCCCCCCGACATGAGCAAACTTGGACTCAGAACGCACCGGTTGCTGAGGTTCGGGAATGCAGCGGACCATCCTTGGACGGCCACGCTCACGGAACGGCATCTCGCGTTCACCCGGGCGGTCGAATTCCTGCTGTTCGACGTCGCCCGTCGGCTGCAACCTTGGGGGGCAATGTTACCTCCGCAAGTGGAGTGGCTCGTGTCCAACGCCGGCCCACCCACCGTGATCGATATGGGCGTTGCACTCTCTCCCGCATCGTACTCGCTTGAGGAAGCGCTGGAGGAAGCCGACCTTGCCTTGACGTTCGACGTCGCCGAGGACCTGCCGGGGCTTTGGCCGCGCACGCTCGGCGACGCGATCCGCTGGGAAAAAGCGGCCTCCCTAAAGCTCAAGATCCCGAACCCCTTCGGAGCACCGGCTGATATTGTCGGTCGTGGCTTTCATGAGCTCGAGAACCCGTTCCTTCAGATCTGCAATCTCTGGCGGTCCGGGGTGGTAGTCTTGTGGAGCTTCGGCGCCTCTCCCGCACTTCTGGCGGTGAACGCCCGAAGGCTGTGACGACAGCTGCGCGCGCGGCCACCACCATGCCCCTTTCGCTGCTCCAATACCCGAAGATTGGCTCAGGCCTCCTGGACAGTGCCAAGCGCGACGATTGGGCCGCCACCGAGAAGATCCACGGCGCGCAGCTGGTCGTGGGCGCCCGCGCGGACGACGTGCGCATTGGCAAGCGCAAGGCGTGGCTGGAGCCGGATGAGTCGTTTTTTGGCTGGCAGATACTGCGACCTGCTCTTCACTCGCTTGCGCGGTCCGCGCATCAAGCGTTGGGTGCCAGCGGCGAGATATGGCTCTACGGCGAGCTGTTCGGTGGTCACTACCCGCACCCAGCGGTGACGCCAGTAGCCGGCCTCGTGCCCGTGCAGACAGGGATCTGGTACGCGCCCGATCTTCAGTTCGCCGTATTCGACGTCGTCCACGCCGCTGGTGGCGCGGGGCCTGCCTTCCTCGATCACGACCGAGTGCAGGCGCTCGCAGCAGGCGCCGGGTTTCGGACGGCTCCCGTGCTTGCGAGGGGGCGATTTGCCGACCTCGACCGTTTGCCCGTTCGTTTCACCACACGCGTGCCTGAGATGCTGAGCTTACCCGCGATTACGCCCAATGATGCAGAAGGCTACGTTCTCAAGCCTGCCGTAGGGGGACCAGTTTCTTCGCGCGCTGCCGCCAAGCGAAAGATCGCCGAGTTCGACGAAAAAAAGTTCGATGAGAGCCGCGCGCTAGACGAGAAAACGCACCTCTCGCGCGACGACTTGTTTGCCCTGGCGTCACACTTCATCAACACCCCGCGCATCGCCAGCGCCCGCTCGAAAGTCGGCACCGACGTGAACCGCGTTACCGAGGAAGTCGTGCTGGACGCCATGGTCGACCTTCGCGACATGTTCCCCCGGCGCGTCGAAGCAATGAGCCCCGACGAAGAGCGCGAGCTCCTCGCATTCTTGGAACCGAAGGCGCGAGCCCTCGCGGCTCTCTGTCCGAAAACCTGATCCAGCACAAACTCAAGCCACTTCCGTGACGTCCGAGGAGGAAGAGCGATCATGAGTGACACTGGCCCGATTCGCGTGGAACACCGACTATACGCAAGACACGGTGGAGTTCTGGGACGGCAGCCGCGCCCACGCTGCTTGCTCAGCGACGGGTAGGCCGCTGCGCCCTTTGGAAAGTTCTGGCCAAAACGCCGGCGTTTTTCTGACCTTCGAACTTGGGAGTATACGACTTTGCGCACCCGCACTGCCGGCCGGTTCGATATCGAGACTCGTGCCTTGAGCAATCAACAATGGCTTCGAATTGAGGAGCTCGTGGGCCAGCTCACGGAGGAGGCGCTCGTCACCAGCTACGAGTAGTGAGCGGCTCATTGGTAGCTTTTTTCGAAGGTGTTGAAAAACTGCTCCCAAAAAGGATGACGTTCAGCTTCAGCCTCCACCAGTTTACGCGCGCGCACGGGGCCAAGCACCTGCGCCACCTGGCGCAGCACGGGCAGTAGGTCTCCTCTATTCAAGTCGCCTAGCTCGGGCCGGTCACCGGCTTGCACAATCACACCATGTTCGAAGGCCGTCACGCGGACTTCAGGTGCATCAGCCAGCTGCGTTCGAATCGTAGCTTCTCCGCCCAAGGCTCGTAGGGTCAGCTCGTGCAATACGTTGGTCCAGGCCGGCCGACGCACGAGTGGGATCATGTCGGGGTAATCGCGGTCGACTCGGACCTGACCACTGTGCGAATAGCGAAAGGCGTCTAGGCCCGGATAGCGGCTGCACGCAGCTTGCTCCCTTCGCGCAGTCTCTCGGTCCACGCTCGTCGAAGCCGCCAGGCCAAAACAAGCTTCGATGGATCCGAAAGTGCCTCGCTTCAAGAGGTCGAGGGATGTGAGCCACCTTGCCAGCGCCTCCGCTCGACCAAGCTCGTGGTCCACCGGAAGCAGGATGCGAATCGCCGAGCGGATCGCATGACCATTGATCTCGCGTTGGTTAGCGCCCTCAAGTGCGTTCTCGATGGCCTGCTTCTTTTGTTCCGGCGATCCTATTGCTGAGGCGAGCAATAGGAGCTCGAGCCCGGGTGGTGACTGGCCGAGGTCCGCTCCGCCATGCGCTTCCCACCAGTAAGAGTGGAACTCCTTGGGCTTCCGCATCCAAGTTGGAATCATCCCGAGAGCTCGGGGGCTAATCTTGGCGGGCCGTTTCATGCTTTCGGCCTGGTAATGTGTTAGCCCCGGCTCGATCAGCTTCATCGCCTCGGCGTACAGCTGAGCAACACCGTCATAGTCGACCTCCTGAAGGTAAAAGGAGATCGTCAGTGCCGGAGCCATCAACGTGACCTGTTGCCCCAGACCGGGGTCACCTACTCGAACGAGCTCGTCCCATGAAACGGTCATCGTGGCAGTTCCTCAGCAGGCGAAGGCCGGACCAAACATTGGTGCGCCAGCTGGGGCGGGCAGCATCGGTGGGGCTCCCAAGGGACCCGGGATGAAGATGGGCGGAGCCGGTGAATCGTCGGGAAGCGCGGGAGGCTCCCGGCTGGGGTCGTCTCACTCCTCGTCGGAGATCTCGTCGGGCTCATCGTCCTCGATCTGTGGCACGAGATACGGGTTCCAGCCTGGAGGTGGAGGAGGCCGATCTCGGGCGGTCCCTTCGAGTCATCGTCCGCCTTCTCCTTCTCGGCCATGTTCTTTTTGAAGTGGCCCATGAAGGCGTTGGACGCGAACGGCGTGTCGGTGGTCACCTGAAACACTTACGCCCGTGTCTCCGTACGAATCAGCCACGATTCGACCATC
>JBEQSW010000639.1:0-19796 GCA_040348565.1 Myxococcales bacterium
CCATCGGCAGCGTCGGCATCTTCACCGACATTCGCGAGCGGCTGCGCATGCAGGAACGCCTGGAGCGCGCCCAAGAAGAGCTGCGCGGCCGCGAGCGCATGGCCATCGTGGCCGAGCTGGCCGGTGCCGCCGCCCACGAGCTGAATCAGCCGCTGACGAGCGTGATTGGCTACGCCGAGCTGTTGCGCCGCAAGCTCGAGGACGAGCCCACTTTGTCCAGCGCGGCGGCCGTGATCATCCGCGAGTCCGAGCGCATGGCCGAGATCGTGCGCAAGGTCGGGAAAATCACCAAGTACGAGACCAAGAGCTACGTCGGCGGGGCGAAGATTTTGGACCTGGAGAAGGCCAGTGGCACGGAACCGGGGGCAAAAGACGTCTGACATGAGCCGCAATCCCGACCCCGCAACGCCTCCGCCCGGCAGCGTGGACCTGCCCGACGGGCGGGAAACTCGCCCCGCGCCGTCCGGCACGCGTCGCGCGTCGGAGGCGCCCATCGCCGAGCCCTGGCGCGACGTGCTGTTGCGGCTGTCGACCACGTTGCCCATCGACATCGCTTTCGAAGATTTGGGGCGCATGTTCTTGGACGGCGTCGCGCTGCTGTTTCCGGGGGCCGCGCTGGGCATCTGTATGGTGCAGGCGGGGCGCGCCGAGCCGGTGGTGCTGTACCGGCTCGCGCCCGGGATGCGTCGGGGCCCCGAGCGTGATCCGTCGCGCTTGTTCCCGACCTACTCGGAAGAGCGTATCTACGAGCTCGATGACGGCACCGGCACTTCTGGCTCCACCTTCCACGTGGCGCGCGAAGGTCAGAGCGAGCCGCTCAGCCCGCTCCGGCGCGAGATGGCCGAGCAAGCCGCCACCGTGCTCGGCGCTGCGCTCAGCCGCCTGCACACTTATGCGCGTGCCGAGGAGTCGGTGCGCAATTTTCACCGCCTGCAAGCGCAGGTCATCCAAACCGAAAAGCTCGCGTCTCTCGGGCAAATCGTAGCCGGGGTGGTGCACGAGCTGAACAATCCGCTCACCTCCATCATCGCCTACTCCGACTACCTCACGAAGAAGCTGGGCAAAGACGCGAGCGCCAACCTGAGCGAAGACGCCGAGCGCGTGCGCCGTATCGGGGAGGCCGCCGAGCGCATCCTCAAGTTCACGCGCGACCTGGTCGCCTACGCGCGCCCCACCGGCGACTCGCGCGGGCCGGTGCAGCTAGAAGAGGTGATCGAGCGGGCGTTGTTGTTCTGCGAGCACGAGTTCGCCGACGGCCGCGTAGAGGTCGAGCGCGAATTCAGCGAGCCGCTGCCGCAGCTGGTCGGTATCCCGGGTCAGCTCACGCAGGTGTTCGTGAATCTGTTCACCAACGCCGCCCACGCCATGGGTGAGCGGGGCGGCATCTTGCGCATCGGCGTGCGCACGGCCGACTCCGGTCAAAGCGTGCGCATCGACGTCAGCGACAGCGGCAACGGCATTCCGGCCGAAGCCATGCCTCAGATCTTCGAGCCGTTCTTCACCACCAAGACCGACGGGCGCGGCACCGGGCTCGGCTTGTCGATCGTGCGTGGCATCTTGGATGCTCACGGCGGCACCATCCAAGTGTCGAGCGCCGAAGGCCAAGGCACGAGCTTCACGCTCACGTTACCGGTCAACTAACACAGTCCGTTGGTACGGCCGTGCAACGGTCCCGGTGGCGCAGCACGGCTCGGTTGCAGTCGTGGGCTGCCGAGCTGCAGCCTGGCTCGCAGAAGCTTCTGTAGCGGCTCCCCGCCAATTTGGTCCTCCAAAACAGACATGCGTCCCCTCGCAGGGCTCTCGATCTAGGAAGGAACTCGGAGTCGATCCACGCTTTCGGAAAGTGAGTTCGGTTCCGAACTCACTTTTGACTTCGGAAGACCCCTCCGGCGCCGGTTTGATCCCATCAGGCCGGCGGGCGTGCCCGTCATCAGCAATTCAGTTTGGCCTGGAGACGGCACGTTAGTTTCTGCAAGAGAACTGCGACGTGGCAGCCAAACTTGTGTTGAATCATAAGGAACTGCGTCTAGGGATCCCGCACATCTTGGGCTGCAAATCCGCAGCCTGAATCGCAGAAGCTTCTGTGGCGGCGCGAGGCCACTTCGCACGATCGAGATTTACGCGGAAGCGGCGTTCGGCCGAACGGGCCGCTAGCGCAGTACTTTGAAGACGAGCACGAGGATGCCGCGCTTGTAGCTTTGGCCGGCGACGATGAAGGCTTGGCCCGGCCGCGCTTTCACTTCCAAAAGCGGCAGGAAATCGCTGGCGTCGGGCCGATTGATGCTGGCCACCAGCCGGGAGCTGCCGTCGGGCAGAATGTCCTCGAGGCGGGTTTGCAGCGCTCGGCCGTTGGGCAACTTCAATTGGCGCTTGCCGCCGCGACTCAGCTTCAGCTGCGAGCGTGAAAGCAGCTGGTAGCTACTATATTTGGCGAACGGCCCCTGGCTGAGCTCGGGCATGTTGCCGATGCGTGGGTCCACGTCCTTCTGCTCATGAGTGGCGTGCAGCACGCTAACCTCGACGACGGTTTCGAGCTTGTCGGGCGGGGCCTCGCTGGGCTTGGCTGACAGCGCCGCGGGCGCGGGCTTGGGCTTGGCGCTGGCGCTCGACGCAAAGGGGCACGCGGCGCCGAGCGCCAGGACGAACAGCAAGCGGCGCATGCTCAGCCCGGGCCCTGCTGTTCCGAGGCGTCGTCGTCGGGCGCGTCGTCGGCCAACCACACCACGGGAGTGCTGGAGCTACCCACCACGAAGACCTGCGCGCGCGTGTCGGCCGCGTCCAGGCGCTCGATGGCCGCCCCCGGCGCGGCGACGAGCTCGCTCGGCGGACGAGGCAGGCTGAGCTCGGGCGCGTGCCGCGACCAGGGCAGCACGATCAGCAACGCCGCCGCCAGCGCGTAGCCCACGGTGGCTTGGCGCGAGCGCTTGCGTTCGGCGTCCTTCACTCGCAAGAGCGTAGGCTCCACGAGGCTGCCCGCTCGGGCCTCGGCCTCTGCCGCGAACGCCCGCACCATCGCCCCTACCCGTTTCATCTCCGACAGCTCTCGTGCGAGCTCCGGGCTCTCGGCCAGGTCCTTTTCGAAAGCCTCCGCCTCCTCGGCGGTCATTTCGCGATCGAGGTAGCGAAGCAAGCGCTTCGTCTGGGGCTTCACGCGCTCTTTGCTCCCGCGCATTCCTCGTCGTGGCAATCCGAAAGCGCGCGCTGCAGCTTCTTCCGCGCATGAAACAAGCGGCTCATGATGGTGCCTTTGGAGACGTGCATGGCCTCGGCCATCTCTTCGTAGCTCATGCCCTCGACCTCACGCATCAAGATGACTCCGCGGTGGTAGGGCGGAAGCTGCTCGAGCGCGTCCTGAATCCGCAGCGAGAGTTGGCCGCGACGCACCACGTCGTACGGGTCGGCATCGGAGGCGGGCAACAGCGGCGAATCGCCCTCGTCGCCTTCGAGCGCGAAATGCAGCTCGGCCTCGCGCCGCGAAGGCTTACGCATGAGGTCGATCGAAAGGTTGGTGACGATGCGGTAGAGCCAGGTAAAAAAGCTGGAGCCGCCGTGGAACTGAGCCAAGCCCTTGTGGACGCGTAGAAATGCTTCCTGGGCGATCTCGCGCGCGTCTTGCTCGTCGCGCACCAAGCCCAACGCAATCGCGAACACGCGGCGCTGGTGCCGCTCGACCAGGAGACGAAAAGCCCCGCTCTCGCCGGCTTGGGCGCGCAGGATGAGGCGCCGGTCTTGCTCGGATTCGTTCTCACGTTCCAGCCGGTTGGACGCGGGCTGGTCCCCCCTATTCACCCCTCTGACATTTCGATCACGGGCAGGCTCCGCGGCACCCGAAGCCGGCTCCGAATCCCCAAAAAAACCGTGGGGAGCAAGAATACTTTGCGACATCTCCCGTCGTCATACGGGCTGCCTGCTCGCAATCTCCCCCGGCACGTGAGCCGAGCTCACGCGAGCTATTTCGCTCTCTTTTACGGGGCGTCGTCGTCGGGGGCTTCGAGCGGCGCCGAGCTGGGGCGTTCGGGCAGCGCTTCCAGCTTCAGCTGAAGATCGAACAAGCGCCCGCCGCGGGCGACCCGCAACGTCACTGTCTTACCTACACCGGCCAAGCTTGCTACCCAGCGCAGCCGATCGGGGCTGGGCAGGGCCTCGCCCTGAAACGACAGGATGACGTCGTCCACCACCAGGCCCGCTTTTTCGGCAGGACCACCCGGCACCACCACGCTGACCAACACGCCCGACTCGTCGGGCAGCTTCAAGCGTTCGCGATCTTCGGGCATCAACGGCGCCACCACCACGCCGATGGCGCTGCGCTTCACCGTGCCGTCGGCCAGTAGGCGCGGCAAAAGCTCCTTGATCATGTTGACCGGGATGGCAAAGCCGATGTTGTTGGCAGCGCGGCGGATCGCCGTGTTCATGCCCACGACGCGCCCGGCGGTGTCGAGCAGCGGACCGCCCGAGTTGCCGGGGTTGATGCTCGCGTCGGTCTGCAGAAAGTCGTAGTAGCCCGATTCGTCGAGGCCCTTCACGTCCTGGATGGTGCGGCCACGCGCCGAAATGATGCCGGCTGACACCGTGTGCGACAGCGCGAACGGATTGCCGATGGCGACGACCCAGTCACCGACCCGTACCGCTTCCGAGTCACCTAGCGGCAGGAAGGGCAGCCCCTTCTCTTCGACTCGGATCACCGCCACGTCGGTGCGCGGGTCACGCCCCACGATGGTCGCCTTGACCTGCTTTTTGCGGCCGAAGACGACGTAAATCTCGCTCGCGCCTTCGATCACGTGATTGTTCGTGATGATGAGGCCGTTCGGATCGTAGACGAACGCGCTGCCGACGCCTTCACCCACCACCTGGCGCCGCCCGGTGATGCCGCGCCGCTCTTGCAGCGTCTTCACGAACACCACCGCCGGATCCGCCTTGGCGGCGAGATCGGCAAAGCTTGCGGGAGCCTGGATGCCCGGTGGCGCCACCACTTGCACCGAGTTGTTCACGATCGGCGCGCTCTGCACCATCACCGCGCCGGACGGCGTAGCCGCTGGCGCGGGCGAGCTGCCGCCGGCCGCCGGCCGCTTACAACTCGAAAGACCCAACGGCAGCAGCGCTGCCGCCAATAGCACGCGATACCGCGGTTTCACTTGCCCTGTGCGACCTCGACGAAGCGCATGCGCAGGTCATAGATGGCTTGGGACAGCACGCGCTCTTCGTCACCGGTCAGGTTGCCGCGCGTCTTTTCTTGCAGCATGGCCAAAAGATCGATGGTCTGGCGCGCCAGCGGCAGGTTCTTTTCCACGCCTCCGGTGGCCGGATCGGGCGCGTCGCCCAAATGGAGCAGAGCCGAATGGCTCATCGACACGACGAGATTGAGAAAGTCGACAGCGGGGAGCTCTTTGGCCTGGGCTTGCTCGAAATAGGCACGCTCGGCGGCATCGTGCTCCCCGTTCTCGCTCACGCCTTCTCTCCCTCGGGCTTTACGGCCTCATCGTCGTCGTCATCGTCATCGTCGTCGTCATCATCGTCTTCGTCCTCGTCCTCATCATCGTCGTCGGCAGCGACGACGGCGACCTTGGGCTTGGCCTTGGGATCGAGCACCTCTTCGTCGTCGTCTTCCTCTTCGAAGGGACGGATGGGAGCGGGACGTGCCGCCGGCGCCGGCCGCGAAATGCGCGGACCGTCGATGGCGCGCTCCGACTCCTTCTGCAGGGCGGGCTGCTTCAGCTCGAGCACCACCGCCTTGTCTTCGACGTCGAGCAAGGCAGCGTCTTGGCGCTCGACCTCGTCGTCGGTGAGCAGATTCTTGCGCAGCATGCGGTCGCGCACGCGAATGTCGTTCTTCAAGGTGTCGGAGATGGGCATCGTTTTACCGTCGTGAGCCCGGCCTAGGCGCCGGAAGGGTCCTTCTCGTAGCGCCGGGTACCCCCTCGAAGCAAGCTCGCCGCGGGAATTAGGGACGGCTCCGGCCCCCCCTCGGCCAAAATCGCGGCTTCTGCCGCCGAAATCTCGGCTTCCTCGGCTGGCCTGACCTCCAAAACTTGGACGTCGAAGCGGACCTTCTGGCCCGCCAGGGGGTGGTTCCGGTCCAAAATGACGCTCTCGGGGGTCACCTCCAGGACCCGCAACAGCACCATTCCGCCCGGAGCCTCGGGACTGTCGTCCTCTTCGGCATCGAACACATCGCCCTCGGCGACGTCGTCCGGAAACTCGTCGCGCAGCACTTCCAGCACTGCTTTCGGGTCGCGCAGCCCGAAGGCGTCTTCTGGCTTGATGGTCAGCGACTTCTTCGCGCCCTCGGTCATGCCTTCGATGCCGGCTTCGAGCGCGGGCAGCACCAAGCCGAAGCCGAACACGAAGCTCGTCTCGGTCGGCTCCTCTTGCACGGCTTCACCTTCGGCGTCGCGAATGACGACGCTGACGCGCACCCACATCTCCGGCCCGACCTGGAACCCTTGCGACTTCGTGCGACCGCTCACGACGCGCTCCCGTCGGTCTCACCCAACACCGGCGCGCGCAACTCACCCCACAGGGCGCTCTCTGCCACCACGTAGGGGCTCGCCAGATACACCTGACCGGGCCCGCTGCGCCCGGGAAGGTTGCGATTGACGGCGCTCACCGTCACTTCGTTCTCGTTCGTCGAGATGCCGGGGCCGGAGCCAATGCACGCGCCACACGCGGGCTCGAGCACGGTTGCGCCCACCTGCTCGAAAATCTGCAAGTAGCCGCGCTCCTCGGCGTAGCGGCGAATGGCCAGCGACCCCAGCTGAATGAACAGCCGCACGCCCGGCGCGACCCGGCGCCCAGCACGCAAGCCCGCCGCCAGCACCGCCGCGTAGGCGTCGATGTCCGCCGCCTTGGAGCCCGTGCACGAGCCACCGTAGGCGATGTCGATGCGCACGCCGCCCTGGCTCTGCGCTTCTCTGAGCGTGGCGCCGTTTCGAGGATCACCGGGCAGGGCGACCATGGGTTCGACCTGCGACAAATCCAGCGTCACCACGGCCGCGAACTGCGCGTCGGGATCCGAGGCCAAGCCGACGAGCGGCAAATCCAAGTCACTGCCCCGGCGCTCGGCCAGCTCCGCCCGCGCGCGCCGGTCGAACGGCACGATGCCGGTAAACGCCGACGCCTCCACCGACATGTTCGCGAGCGTGGCGCGCTCGTCCAAGCTCAAGGTGGCGACACCGGGCCCCACGAATTCGAGCACCCGGCCCGAGAACACCCCCTCCCGCTGCTCCGGCCACGAAAGCATTGCCAGCATGGCGTCCTTGGCGCAGGTGCCCGGCGGCAGCTCGCCGACGACCTCGACCTTCACCGTTTCTGGCACGCGGACTCGCACGTCGCGCGTGTAAAACGCGTTGGCCATGTCGGTGGCGCCGACCCCGAACGCGAACGCGCCGAGCGCGCCGGCGGTGCAGGTGTGCGAATCCGTGCCGATGATGACGCTGTCGGGAACCCCCAGCTCGTCCACCACCACGTTGTGACAGATGCCGTAGCTTTGAGCGCCGTGCTCGCTTGCCACTTCGTCGTACAGCGTTACCCCGTGACGCGCCGCGAAGCGCTCCTGCGCGTGCTTCAGCTCGAGCGCATGGTCATAGAGCTTGAGCTCGCGATGGCGCGGCGTGAGCGCTTGGTCGAGCAAGGTCAGGTGGTCGCGAAACAGCACCAAGCTTGCCGGATCGGCCACGCCCGCGTCTTCACCGAAGCCGGCGCGGAACAGCGCGTCGGCCATGGCCGTCACGTAGTCGTGCGAAAAGCGTAGGTCGGCGCGCACGAAGTACGACTGCCCCGGCGTCACGCTCGGGACGCCGATGACGCCGTGAGCGCGTACCACGCGGCTGGCGATCACCTTTTCGACCAGCGTCATCGGCCGACGGCTGGCGGTCACGGTTGCGCCCGGCACTTTGCCGACCAAGCGCAAGGCGTTGTAGGCAAACAGCCCGCCCGCTTCCACGACGTCGCGCGCCAGCCCGTCGACACCGCGCAACAGCTCCGAAAGCTCGACGCGCCCGGACTGCAACAGCCGCCGCAGCAACCCGAAATCGGTGGACACGTAGATGCCCAGATTCTGGCAATTTTGCAGGAAGATTTTTTCGACGCTGCGGCAGATGATCAATCGAATGCCGGCTTCGCGCAGCGCAAACGGCGCCGTCTCACGCGACGAGCCGTAGCCGAAGCTCTCGCCGGCCACGAGCACCTGAAAGCCGCCCGCCGCCACCTGCCCCGCCTCCACCACCCCGCCCGCCAGCCCCACCAGGCAATAACGAGCCAGCGTGGCGTCGAAGTAGTAGCAGGCCCACGCGGGCGTGATCTCGTCGGTCGACACGCGGTTGCGCAGTGGCCCCGCCGCCGAAAGATCGACGCCACGGCCGTTGCCAGTGAGCTGTGCCTTTAGGACCTCGGGGCTCTCGCACAGCACGAGCACCCGCCCCGTGAGGGAAAAACCGCCGCTCAACGCCGAGCCTCGACAACCGACATACCCGAAGAGTATGCCGGAGGCGTGTCATTGCCGCCTCGGAATTTCGCCGCGCTGACGTCAGCCCGGTTGGCCGCGCTGCCGCTCTGGAGCCGGCTGCTTTTTCTGACGCTCGCAAGCTGCCAGGGCCGGCAACACTCCAAAACGACCGGCAACCTGCCCGATCCGCTGCCCTCCGCCAGCGCCATTTCGCACCACCCTACCAGCGAGCCGCAGGCCCGCCAGACGGCGCCCATCCCGGGCGGTACGCTGCGCGCCGGCAGCACCCCCGGCGATCCTGGCCGCGTGCCCGAGCTGGAGGCGAAAAACCAAGAGGTCGAGCTTGGCCCATTCAGCATCGACCGGCTGCCCTATCCAAACGATCCCGCGCAGCCCGCCCTGTTGGGCAAGACTCGCGACGAAGCGCGGCGCCTGTGCGCGGAACGCAGCGCGCGGCTGTGCACGGAGGTCGAGTGGGAGCGCGCCTGCAAGGGGCCACGGCAGGACGACTATCCCTCGGGCGTGATTTGGGATCCGAGCTGCACCGCCGGAGCGAAGACCTGCGCGACCGGCTTCGACGTGTTGGGGCTAGGTACGACCGCGGGTGAATGGGTCGCCGGGGATGTGTTCATCGACGACAAGCGCCGCGCCGTCGTGCGCGGTGCGGCCAAGAGCGCGCCCGCCACCGATCATCGCTGCGCAGCGCGCCACCCCACTGACGGCGCGTCGCCCAGCCAAGACATCGGCTTTCGCTGTTGTCAGGGCGCCCCCAACGCCGCAGTCGTGGGTGAGCCGAAACAGGGCCCGATCTTCACCAAGGCCAAGCTCAGCGCCGAAGAGCTGCAGCAAGCGCTGGCCGCCGATCCGGCGAGCAAGGCTTTGGCCCACGACATCAAATTCTTCCGCGAGCCGGAAGGCGCGAACACGGTCGTGTCCCGCGGCCCGGGCGAGAAGAAGGGCTTCGATTTCACGGTCGCGCCTCTGCTCTGGAACCCGACCGCCGGCGCCGAGATTCTGCTCGTCACCGCTCGCTCGGGCGAAAACACTTCGTTCGTCGCCGCCTTTCACGTCCTGCCCGGCGGCAAGTATCGCCTGGCGTCCACGTTCGTTCTACAAAACGAGCCCGGCCCCGTCGCGCTCGCCTACTCGCCCGACATCAAGCCGCGCGTGCACTTCTCCACCTGCTGGGGCTGCCCCGGAGAGACGGGCAAAGCGCTGTTCCGCAAGCCAGAGACGGTCGTGATCGTGCAGCCTTAGGGGGACTTGGGGGTGAGGAGTGAGGGACTAGGCGTTAGTCGGCGCGGGTGGAGGGGAAGAGAGAGGGGTGGAGCGCGGCGGCGATGATACGGCGCGCACTCGCGCCAATCCGTCGGGCCCAGCGCCAGCGCCCCTGCACCCCTCATCACTTGGATCCACCACCCCCTAACCCCTAACCCCTCATCCCTCAATCTGCTGCGCGAGGTAGTTTTCGCGGCCGATGTCGTTCAGTTGATGCAGCTGCGCTTCGAGCCAATCGATCGAGTCTTCTTCGTCGGTCAAGATGTGCTCGACGAGCTCGCGGGTGCCGCCGTCGCCTTTGGTCAGGCACAGCTGGATGGCGCGGTTGAGGCGCGCCGCCGCCTCGAGCTCCAGCGTGAGATCGAGCTTGTGCATCTCGATCGGTTCCTCGCCCACGCGCACCGGTGAGAGCCGCTGCATGTTCGGTACGCCGCCCAAGTACAAGATGCGCTCGATCACCTTGTCGGCGTGCTTCATCTCTTCGATCGACTCTTCGCGCTTCTTCTTGGCCAGCCGCTTGTAGCCCCAGTTCTCACACATTTTGTAGTGGATGAAATACTGGTTGATGGCTGTGAGCTCGGACGTGAGGATCTCGTTCAGAGCGTCTACGACTTCGGCATCGCCTCGCATGGTGGCGGGAAGCTAACACAGCCAGGCGGCGCGCCGCGAACGCCGCCTACCCCCACTTACCCGCGCAAACTGTTGCAAGTTCCAGCAGTTGCAAGTCGACTTTGACAATCACTTTCAATAAGCTAGGGTGGGTTTCGAAGGCTGTTCATGATCGTTTGCCACTGCCACGGCGTCACCGACCGAGAAATCCGAGCCAGCGTTCAAAACGGCGCCCGCACCTGCGCGGACGTGGCCGATGCTTGCGGTGCCAGCTCCGGCTGCGGCGGCTGTGAGTCGCTGGTGGCCGAGCTCGTCCAGGGCGAACGGCGGCGCCTGGCGGTCGTGCGCAGCGACGTCACGGCATCGCCCCTGGCGTGCTTGGCCGCTCTCGGTGACTCAACCTCCGCTTTGGCCGGCTGAGCCCCTTTACGCTCGTCTCCTTTTGCCCCAGGAAGGTGAGCGTATGCGCGGCCTCGTGCGCTTCTTCGATGCGGCCTTCGGCCGCTACGCTGCCACCAGCGCGGCGGCCACCGCGACCGATTTCGCGTTGGCCAGCAGCCTGCACGCCTTGGGCGCCTCGGCGGCCCTGGCCACGTTTTTCGGCTGCGTCGCTGGCGGCGGGGTCGCGTTCGCGCTTAGTCGTCGCTGGACGTTCCAAGCCGGCGCGGCGCGGGCTCTGCCTCAGCTGTTGCGCTTCCTATTCGTGTGGGCAACCAGCGCTCTGCTCAATTCCACGGGTGTGCCGGCACTTTTGCCCTGGCTCGGCTCGTTTTCGGCGGCATGGGTTGCCGTGCGCGCCGCCGTGTACCTGGGCTGGAATTACCCGCTGTCGCGCTGGTTCGTGTTCTCGCCCGAGAAGCCGCGCGCCGAGCTCAGCGCCCCGTAACGCACAGGTCGAAGCGCGCTTCGGTTGCGGGCGCGGTGCCGCCACGCACGGTGGCGCCGGCCACGCGCGCGGCAATGCGCGCCGCGTACAACCCCAAGCCTCGGCTGTAGCGCCCACCGGAGACGTTCTTGGTCGAAAGCTGCCCCTCGGCGGTGAAGGCTTGCTCGCCCATCTCGGCGGACAAGGGCACGCCGCTGTCGGTCACGCTGATGACCACTTCCGCGTCGTCGCGCGACGCGCGCACGATGACTTTGCCGGTTTCTCCGGCGTGTTGAATGGCGTTGCGAATCAAGTTGGAGAGCGAACGCAGCAGCATGTCGCGGTTGGCCAGCGCTCGCAGCGCGCCCCCCGACTCGGCGTCGACCTCGAGCGTGACGCGATAGCTCTCGGCGAAGCGCCGCGACTTCTGCGCCGCTTCGCGCAGCACCTCGCGCACCGGAAACTCGTGAGCCTCGCGCGGCTTGGCTCCGTCGAGCGCCATCGCGAACAGCTCCAAGTTGTCGGTGATGTGGCCGAGGGCGTCGCTGGACGCGGCCACGTCTTCCAGCGCCTCGTGCGCCTCGGTATCGCTGGCCGCGACCACCGAGCCCAAGAAGCTCACGTTACTGTGCAGCGCCGACAGAGGATTGCGCAGATCGTGGGCGAAGAGCCCCAAAAGGGCACTCACCAGCTCCGAGCTCAGCTCTTCGTTCATCTGCGAATCGCGGGGACAAAACTGCCCTGACGAGCCCCCACTATCTCACAACGCGCTCAGGAAATCGCGCAGCACTTCTCGCAGCTTGTCGCGCTCTTCGAGCGGCAAGATGTGAGAACCACCGGGAATGAGCAGGAGCTTGGCGCCGGGAATGCTCTCGGCCATGGCCACGGAAACTTCGGGCGGCGTGAAAGTATCCTTCGAGCCCGCAACCACCAGCGTGGGCACGGCAACCCGTGGCAGTAGATCCTCCGCTGAATGCTCGCCCGCGGCGCGCAGCATGCTGACGAACAGCTGGAAATCGACGTGCAGCGCGTGGCGAAAGTACGGCTCCACGTCCTCGACGCGAACCTTGTTGGGATCGATGTCGCCCATCAGCACGCCGAGCTTGAGGGCGGCTCGAACTGGGACGCGCGCCCACAATGCGCGCAGCAGGCGCGGGTGCCGGGCGCTGAAGTCTAGGACGCTAGGCAGGACCGTCGACAGCACGTCAGATCCTTTGAAGGTGTGCGTGATGCGACCGAAGCTGCCGCACAAGAGCACGAGCGCCTTCACTCGCTCCGGCCGCGCACGGTAGGCCTCTAGACACACCTGGGTACCCAGGGAATGTCCCACCAGTACCACTTCGGGATCGCCGAGCCGATCGCGGACGGCGTTCAGGTCAGCGGCGTGCGCCGGTACGTCGACCTGCTCGCGATCGACGGGCAAACCGCTGCGGCCGTGGCCACGGTAGTGAAAATGCGCGACCGGCAGCAGCTCCGCCAGGTCGTCCCACAGGTACCGGTAGATGTACCCGTCGCAGACGAGGCCGTCGCAAAGCAACAACGTCGGCGCGCCTCCGGCGCCAGCCACACGCTCGTGCTGTCGGACGTAAAGACGAGTGCCGTCGCGACCTAGCGCGAACGACTCGAGCGCCGCCTCAGGTGGCGGCCTCGTCCTCGTCGTCACTGATGTCGTTCACGCTCGGGATCTTCTTGATCTCGAGGCGAGCCATCTTCCAGGCGCGCTGCACGACCCAAGACAGAGAGCGGTCGAGCCGCGCTGCCTCGTCCTTGATTTCCTGCAGCATGGCCTCAGGAAAGTACAAGCTTTGCTTGCGCTTATCGCTACCGGCGGTCTTGTTGGATTCGTTGTCGGCCACGCATACCCTCGGTATGTAGTGAGGTGTCGCGAGACACCGTCAAAAACGCGAAACTCATCACTACCACCCACAGACCCTCGGAATCAATAGCGGATCCGTGCGCATCCCTCATTCGACGCTCATTCGAGGTTTCTGCCGCGCGAATCGAGCCCGGGCTCTTCGTTAAGTGAGCTTTTAGCCCGGGGCCGGCCGGCGATCGAGCGGCTTGATTCGGGCGGGATTAGGGCTGAACACTTGGCGCATGCACAGAGGACCCTCGGCCCGGCGGCGCAGGTGGGTGGAGCTTTGTCTCGCGGCGCTTTTTGGAGCGGGCGTCACCGGCCTCGGGCTCCACGCCCGCGAGGCTCAGGCCAAGACGGAGTGGGACAACCCCTACTTCCCCTTCGAGCAGCTGGGCCGCGTCTTGGCCTGGATCGAGAACGAGTACGTCGACCCGGTCGAGCGCCGCCGCCTGGTGGAAGGTGCCATCAAGGGCATGGTCGCCGAGCTCGACCCGCATTCGTCTTACTTGCCAGCGGAAGATTTCGGCATCTTTCAAGCGGACACCGAGGGCCACTTCGGCGGCATCGGCGTCGAGGTCGACTTCGGCGACGAGTACATCACCATCATCGCGCCCATCGAGGGCTCCCCCGCGGCGCTCGGCGGAGTGTTGCCCGGTGATCGCATCTTGGCTATCGACAACCAAGCGGTGCGCGGCAAGAGCGCGGCCGACTTGGTGCGCATGATGCGCGGGGAGCCCGACACGAAGGTGCTCTTGACGGTGCGCCGCAAGGGTCAAGAAAAGTTCCTATATTTCCGGCTCACGCGCAAAATCATCAACGTCGCGAGCGTCGCCAGCAAATCGCTCAAAGGCGGGGTCGGCTACCTGCGCATCAAGACGTTCCAAAACGGCACGCACAGCGAGCTCTTGGATCAGGTGAAGAAGCTGCGCGAAGCCGCCCACGGCGACCTCAACGGCGTGGTGCTCGACATGCGCAACAACCCCGGCGGCCTCGTCAACGAAGCCACCGCCGTCGCCGACGAATTCTTGTCGAGCGGCGTCATCTTCACCACTCGACGCCGAGGGCAAATCGTCGACGACCTGCGCGCCGACGGCGTCGGGGTGCTGCGGCGCGGCCCGGTCGTGGTGCTGGTCAACGAGTACAGCGCCAGCGCGGCCGAGCTGGTGGCGGGCGCGCTGCAAGACAACAAGCGCGCGCCCATCGTCGGCGCGCCCACGTTCGGCAAGGGCTCGGTGCAAACCATCGTGGATTTGCCGGGCGGCGCGGGGTTGCGGCTGACCACGCTGCGCTACTACACGCCCAGCGGGCGGCCGATTCAGGCGCAGGGCGTGAAGCCAGACATTCTCGTGGGCGGCGCCAGCGTGGCGCTCGGCTACGGCGTGCTCAAAGAACAAAACCTCGAGGGCTACCTGCCGCCCGTCGAAGGTGGTCTGGCCCCGTTGATGAAGCCGCCCCAGCCCCCCGAAGAGACCAAGCCGCCCGCCGCCGAAACCACGCCCGGCGAAGAAACCGACTTGGGAATGTCGCGCGACGTCCCCGTCGACCCGGAGACGGGCGTCGACGAGGCGCTCAAAATTGGCTACCGCGTCGTTACGGGGCGGTACAGCAAGACGCCGCTCAAGCCTCCAGTGGAACCCGCTCCCAAACCGTGAGGTCGAGTCGAGCGGTGAGCCATGCCGCTCGACGCTTCCTCATACGAGGGTGGCACACACACCGCGACAGGCGTGCCCGGCCCCCGGCGGAGGGGGCCAGCGAGTTCGTCGCGACGTGCCCGAAAGCGCTCGGCTTCTCGCCATTCCGTGGACGGCACGTTGCTTGCCTGGATGAGCGACGGAGGCGAGCGTGGCACATCGAGGCTACGTCTCGAAAACGATGGCAAACAGCGAGCACTCGAAGATCTTGGTGGGGCTAGTGCTGTTCGTTTGCCAGGCCGCAACCGTGGGCGGTTGTGACGAGGCGACCGCGCCGTCCGCCACGACAGACGGAGCGGGGGCTGGCGGACAAGCGTCGACGTCAGGCGACAACGGCGGCGGGCTGTCTGGAGCGGGCACTGGGAGCGACATTCACGGCGAGCCAGGCGGCGCCGCGGGGGCTGGCGCTGCCGGTTGCGAAGACGTCCCGCTCATCGACGCCCCGCTCTGCTACGGGCAAGACTCTGCCAGGTGTTGCAACAACGACCCCGTGAGCGCTGAATGCGTGGACGGACACTGGACTTGTTTTGGCTTTCCTCCGCCAGGTTGCAACGGCGACTGGTGCTACTTCTTCTCCAGCTGCGGGCCGCGTTTGAAGTGCGACAGTCGCAAAGAGGTGTGCCGCGAACCCTCTACCGTCGTCGGCAACGGCGGAGCCGCCGGGATCGATAGTGGCGGAGCCGCCGGAATCGGCTATGGCGGCGCCAGCGACGCCGGTGCCTTCTCCGCGCTCGGCGGAGCCGACGCTGCTGGTGCGTCCGAGGGCTACGAATGCGTCCCGCTGCCTTGAGCTTGGCTGCCGCGCCGCAGATCCCTTGCAGAAACTCCCGTCGCGTCGCCAGGCCACCCCGCGCGAGCGCTTTGGGCTGCTACCCTGCTGTGGGGTCTTATCGAGAGCCTCCGAGATTTTCACAGGAAGATCGGAAGCGCAGGAAGGCGAGAGACGAGAACGCATTTTTGTTTTTGGAGGACCAGAACCAAAAATGTTTCCCTCGAAGGCCAGAAGGCAACCGGTCCGCTCGATCGCAACGGCCGACTGGCGGCTGCGCAACCCCCAAGACTCCTTTGCTCGTCCTTCCGCCCTTCTGTTCCTGTGAAATCTCTCGCTCGCGCGAGGTGGCCTTACGCCGCTACAGAAGCTTCTGCGATTCAGGCTGCGGATTGGCAGCCCAAGATGCGATGAGTGCTTAGAAGCGGCGTCGCGGCAGCCCCTTATTACTTGGGGGCTTTGACTTCGTTCGGCGCCGTCACCATGGCCGAGAGCAGCTCGCGGTTCATCTTGGCGATGAAGCCGATGCTGATGCCTTTGGGGCAGGCGGCTTCGCATTCGCCGTGACTGGTGCAGTGGCCGAAGCCTTCGTGGTCCATCTGCGCGACCATCTTGCGGGCGCGATCTTGGCGTTCCGGCTCGCCTTGCGGCAGCAGGGCCAGGTGGGAGATTTTAGCGGCCGTGAACAACGCCGCCGAGGCGTTCGGGCAAGCGGCCACGCAGGCGCCGCAGCCGATGCAGGTCGCGGCGTCGAAGGCCGAGTCGGACGCGACCTTGGCGATGGGCAGCGAATTGGCTTCGGGAGCGCTGCCGGTGCGCAGCGAAATGTAGCCGCCGGCCTGGATGATGCGGTCGAAGGCGCTGCGGTTGACGACCAGGTCGCGGACGACCGGGAACGCGCCGGCGCGCCACGGCTCGATGGTCAGCTCGTCGCCGTCTTTGAAGCTGCGCATGTGCAGCTGGCACGTCGTGGTGCCACCGAGCGGGCCGTGCGGCACGCCGTCGATGACCACGCCGCAAGCGCCGCAGATGCCTTCGCGGCAGTCGTGATCGAAAGCGATTGGCTCTTCACCCTTGGCGGAGAGCTCTTCGTTCACCACGTCCAGCATTTCCAAGAACGACATATGGTCGTTCACGTTTTTGGCTTCGTAGCGGACGAACTTGCCAGGGGCGTTGGCGCTCTTTTGACGCCAGACGTTGAGCACGAGACTCATCGTGCGAGACATTATTTGTAGCTCCTCTGGCTCGGGTGCACGTACTCGAAGGTGAGCGGCTCTTTGTTGAGCTTGGGCTTGGACAAATCGCCCGTGTATTCCCAGGCCGCGACGTACGAAAACTCGTCGTCGTTGCGCTTGGCCTCGCCATCGTCGGTCTGAAATTCTTCGCGGAAGTGGCCGCCCGCCGATTCGTTGCGGTGCAAGGCGTCGCGGCACATCAGCTCGGCGAACTCGAGAAAGTCCGCCACCCTGCCCGCGCGCTCGAGGGACTGATTGAGCTCCAGGCCGGTGCCGGGCACGGCCAAGTTGCTCCAAAACTCTTCACGCAGGGCCGGGATCTTCTCCAGCGCCAGCTTGAGCCCAGCTTCGGTGCGGGCCATGCCGCATTGATCCCAAACCAGCGCGCCCAGCTCGCGGTGAAACGAGTCCGGCGTGCGGGTGCCCTTGATGGACAGCAGGCGGTTGATGCGATCTTCGACCTCGGCCACCGTTTGGCGCACGGCCGGGTGAGTCGCGTCGACGCTGCCCGCTTTTTGCGAAGCCAGGAAGTTCGAGACCGTGACCGGCAAGATGAAGTAGCCGTCGGCCAAGCCTTGCATCAGCGCGCTGGCGCCCAAACGGTTGGCGCCATGGTCGGAGAAGTTCGCCTCGCCGCCCACGAACAGGCCGGGCACGGTGCTGTGCAGGTCGTAGTCGACCCACAAGCCGCCCATCGTGTAGTGGATGGCCGGGTACATGCGCATCGGCACGTCGTACGGGTTTTCGCCCGTGATGCGTTCGTACATCTGGAACAAGTTGTCGTAGCGCTCGACCACGACGGCGCGGCCGAGGCGCTTGATGGCGTCCCCGAAATCCAGGTACACGCCGCGCCGAACGCCCGCCACCTCGGGCCCGACGCCGCGACCTTCGTCGCACATGTCTTTGGCGCGGCGGGACGCGATGTCGCGCGGAACCAAGTTACCGAAGCTCGGGTAGAGCCGCTCGAGGTAGTAGTCGCGCTCGGACTCCGGGATCGACGCCGGATCTTTCGTGCAATCTGCCGCGTTTTTGGGCACCCAGACGCGGCCGTCGTTTCGCAACGACTCGCTCATCAGCGTGAGCTTGGACTGGTAGTCACCGCTCTGCGGAATGCAGGTTGGGTGAATCTGCGTGTAGCAAGGGTTGGCGAACAAGGCGCCGCGCCGGTGCGAGCGCCAGGTGGCGGTGGTGTTGCAACCCTTGGCGTTGGTCGACAAGTAGAAGACGTTGCCGTAACCCCCGGAGCAGAGCACCACGACGTCACCGACGTGAGCCTCGACCTTGCCCGTCACTAGATCGCGCGTGACGATGCCGCGCGCCCGACCGTCGATGACGATGAGATCGAGCATCTCGGTGCGGGGGTGCATCTTGACGGTGCCGGCGTCGATTTGCCGCTCGAGCGCCTGGTAGGCGCCGAGCAAGAGCTGCTGCCCGGTTTGCCCGCGCGCGTAGAAGGTGCGCGCGACCTGGGCGCCGCCGAACGAGCGATTGGCGAGCAAGCCGCTGTACTCGCGCGCGAACGGCACGCCCTGGGCCACGCACTGGTCGATGATGTTCACGCTCAGCTCGGCGAGCCGGTACACGTTCGACTCGCGGGCGCGAAAATCTCCGCCCTTTACCGTGTCGTAGAACAAGCGGTAGGTGCTGTCGCCGTCGTTCTGGTAGTTCTTGGCGGCGTTGATGCCGCCTTGGGCCGCGATGGAGTGCGCGCGGCGCGGGCTATCTTGGTAGCAGAAGCACGAGACGTTGTAGCCCATCTCGCCGAAGGTGGCGGCAGCGGCGCCGCCGGCCAAACCCGAGCCGACCACGATGACGCGGTACTTGCGGCGGTTGGCGGGGTTGACCAGCTTGCTGTGGAAGCGGTGGTCGCTCCAGCGGTTCTCGATTGGTCCCGCAGGAGCGCGAGCATTCAGTTCCATGAGTTTTCGACCGAGCCTTTAGCGAATAATGCCGAAAAGGACGCTGAGCGGCATGATGACGTTGCCAGCCGTGATGAGGATGGCGAAGCCGCGCGCGGCCAGGCGAGCGCGGTTGTTGTAGCGAGGATGGTTCAAGCCCAGCGACTGCAGCAGGCTGTAGGCACCGTGAAACAAGTGCATGCCGAGCAGCAGGTTGGCCACGACGTAGAGCAGCGTGACCCACGGCAGCTGGAAGCTGGCCACGAAGTTGCCGTAAACGTCGAGGGGGCTGAACTGGTGGTCGCCGAGCGACAGGCCCGGCGCGGTGAAGTGCGCCAGGTGGAACAGGATGTACAGCAAGAGCGCGGGGCCGCTGTACTTCATCGTGGCGGCCGCGTAGGTGGTCGCAATGTTCTTTTTCACCCGGTAGGCAACGGGCCGCGCCGCTAGCGAGCGCGCGTACAGCTGCAGCACCACCACCACGTGGGTGACGAGCGCGACCAGCAAGATGCTGCGCACCGACCACACCAACGCGGCGTTGCCTTTGATGCTTTCGGCGTAGTGGTTGTAAACCTCAGGCCCCAGAAAAACCTGAAGGTTTCCGAGCATATGCTGCAGCACGAAGCCGAACAGCACGGCCCCGCTCACGGCGAGCAGGGCTTTTTTTCCAACCGTAGTGTCGCCGAAAGAGAGGTTCTTCGAGGTCGTAGCAGTAGCCATCAATCGTCCTGAGAAACGTAAAGCTCGGATCAGCTCTTGAGAAGCTGGCGGAGCACGAACTGCAAGATGCCGCCGTGCTGGTAGTAGAGCAGCTCGACCGCGGTATCGATGCGGGCGCGCGCCTTCAGCTTCTTGACGGAGCCGTCGGCCGCGGTGGCCTCAACCTCGAGCACTTTGCCGGGTGCAAGGCCGGTCGCGATACCGAGGACCGAGTACGTCTCTTCGCCGGTGAGGCCGAGCGACTCCTTCGACTCGCCGGGCAGGAATTGCAGCGGGAGCACACCCATGCCGATCAGGTTCGAGCGGTGGATGCGCTCGTAGCTTTCGGCGATGACGGCGCGGATGCCGAGCATGAACGTGCCCTTGGCGGCCCAGTCGCGCGAGGAGCCGGAGCCGTACTCCTTGCCCGCCAGCACCAACAGCGGCGTCTTGG
>JBEQSW010000646.1:0-6231 GCA_040348565.1 Myxococcales bacterium
CAGGACCCGGCAAAGGAGCGTCCCCGTCAGCGCACGCCCAGCTGAGGGCGGCGGCAACCACCACCACCTGAACTCGTCTACGCATTTGGGAATTATGCGACCCGACCACGACCCATGGCTCCTCGCTTGATTCGTGAACGGAATAGTACCTCGGTGTTCGCGGTCGCGCGAGGCGAAGGACTCGGTCAGCGCGTGCGCACTGACGAGCGCGCCCTGCGTCGACGGCGGCTCGCCGCGTAAGCCAACAAGCTCGCGACCAGCGGAAATTTCCACGCTGCACCGGAGTACGACCGCGGCCCGACCGATCTGACAGCGCATCCCTCGCCGGCTGGGCTAGGTTGCTCGGGGGCCGCGGGCGCTCCGGTCCTGCCCGCCCCGCCCGGTGCCCCCGCTGCTGAGCTCGGTTCACCTCCGGACCCGCCCGAGCCAGCGGAGCCTGGGGTTGTTCCGCCGCTCGCTGTTGCCACGACCGCTGCTCCCCCCGTTTCTGCTCGGCTGGCTGCGCCGCCGGTGAGACTCCCTCCGCTGCCCCCCAGGGACATTGCCCGCATTCCTCCCGTTCCTCGAGCGTTCGTCACGCCTCCGCTGCCCATGCTGACTGAAGTGCCTCCGCTGCTCGCGCCGCCCGCGCCGCCCGCGCCGCCCGCGCCGCCCGCGCCGCCCGCGCTCGCCGACGAGGCCCCGCCGCTCGCCCCACCGGCCGTTCCGGCGCCGCAGTTCGAGCCTTCGTCCGCGACGCCGTTGCAATTGTCGTCCTTTCCGTTGCACACCTCGTTGGCTCCGGGATGAATCGTCGGCTCCAAGTCGTCGCAGTCCTCGGCTCCGGCGGCGTAATACTGCGGCTGCGTGCATTCCGTTCGACTTCGGAAGGCGGGATCGGAGTTTCCGTATCCGTCGGCGTCCTGGTCCAGATAATAGGTCGTGCCCGCACAACCGCATGCTAGGCCGAGATGCGCCTCGCCCTCGCCGTCGCCCTTGCTGTTTCCATCCCCGTTGGCGGACAAGGCATGGACTGAGAACTGGGCCCCGGTCGCGACGGACGAGGACCAGCCAACCTTGAAGGTCGTGACCCCGCCCGAGCCGGTTCTCGGCATCGAATGGGTCACCCCAACGGCGGTGGCGGTCGTGCCAGCTTCGATGGTCTTCAACGTCCCTTGTCCGGGAAAGTCATTCGTGATGTAGAAACCGGCAGTCGGGCCATTGGTTTGCGACACCGAAATGGTCAACGTGACCAGCTCTCCGAGAGAAGGATTGCTAGGTTCGGCCGTCAAAGTCACAGTGGGGCTCTGACCGCCGGTGTGACAGCCGGAGCAGCTTGCCGTGGCGACGCCATTCTTGTGTGCGGAGGCCCGCGAGCTCAAACTAACGACGCACGACAGAGCCAGCGTGAAGGCGGCCCACGAAACAAGCTTGGACACGGCCAAACCTTACCACATTCCGCTGCGCTTCTCGCCCAATGAGGCGCAGCCTAGCGCTTGCCGTCCGGCACGATCCGAGCTTAGCTTCCCGCAGTTGTGTTTGGCCGTTTCTCACCGAGCTGGTTGGTTTTGGCGAGCCTCGGGCTCGCGCCGTCGCTAGCGTGTACCGCCCATTCGCCAGCGCCCGACGGCGCTGGGGCAGGGGGAACGGGAGAGCTGCCGGATCCTGCGGGCACACTCACCGTCGACACGGGTTGCGGTCTCGTGTCGAGTGACACCTGCCCCGGTGACCCTGCTACCGACGGAAAGTGTGGCCTGGAAGAGGCGGTGCTCGCGCTCCGAGACCAGAAGTCGGAATACGGGTGCACTTGGTCGGGCACGATGGGTTTGAACAACACGATCCTGCTTCCTGCTTCGGGATTCTTCCGGGTTACGACTACGCTCGATATTGCCAGCCCAGTGACGATTAGGTCGTCCCAGGCGGAGAAGCTGGCTACGATTGCTCTGGCCGGCGAAAGTAATCTGTTCGGCGTCACTCCCATGAGCCCGATGTCGATCACGTTTCGAGATCTTCATCTGCTGGGCCCGGGACAGTGGCTCGACGCGCAGTCGACTGGCATTTCCGTTTCCGGGGAGACCTCTACCGGCGTGGCGAAGATCGAGGTGCAGCGCTGCTGGATTGAACAATTTTCCAATGGCGGAATTGTCGCCAGCGACGTAACCCTCACGGTCTCGGATTCAACGCTGGAGCACAACAGCAATGACTACGGGGATGGCGGCGGCGGCATATTCTACAGCACGGCTGGCGATGCCAAATCCCAGGTCGATCCACTGACGGTCACGAATTCGCGCATCACGCACAATCACTCCACCAAAGGCGCAGGCCTGCAGATTCAATCGAACAGCGTCGCACGAATCATCAACTCGACCATAGCCGACAATCTGACGGACGGTGGCCACGGAGGCGGCATCAGCTTCGGAAACAACGCGGGTCCTCTGACTGACGGTGTGCTCAGCATTCTTGGCTCCACGATTGCTTTCAATGGGACAACGATGTTCGAGGGCGGAGGCGTCGCCGTGGGCGCCAACCAGGCCTTGTTCACCGAGAACGTCAACAACCGCATTCACCTCGTCGGCAGCGTCGTCGCGAACAACTGTTTCGCTCAGGTGAACTCGGACTTCTCCTTCACCTGCACTTCGCCCAGCGATGTCTTTGGCGACATCTATCGCTTCCAGGACTCCCTCCTCGGCAACAGCCTGTCTTCGAATATCATTGGGGTCGACCAGGGTGGCGAGGGTCGCGAGGGCGCAACCTGGGTCGACGTGGACGCGGGGTTGGAGCCCCAACTCACCGACCAGGGTGGCGTCGGGGAGCATCACCCCCGGGTGCATGCGCTCACCGCTGATAGCTTGGCTATCGACGCTACCGCCGCCCTCAAGACGGTCAATGGCGTGGATGCCGCGCACCAGTTCGATCAGACGCATCAACTCCGCGGGTTCGACCACCTGCCCGCGGGACCGAAGGTCTTTGACTTGGGCGCGGTCGAGCGACGCTCGAATCCCTAGCGGAAGTCCGACGTACCTGCGAACGTCAAGGCTGCAGTGGGCCGTGGACGTACAAGCCTGGCGCAGGCTCCGCAGCTTGTGGCGCGACGGAGAAGACGACCCAAGTGCCGGCCGCGTCGCGGACGACGTGTACGTTGACTTCGGGTTGCTCTTTGATCACGGTCGGCAGCGGCGAGCTGCCGTCCGCGTTGTTGCGAAGTCGCGTGTACTCGAGCCACCAGCTCGACGAATCTTTGTCAGACCCCTGGAACACCACGAAGTCATCGCCAGCGAGCTGGTAGTCGAGGACGTGGTCCCCAAATTGGACCCGAGCTCCGCAGTCCTCGGGTCGCGCGCGCCAGCCTTGCTCGGAGCGGGTTCCCCGGCGCAGGTGCTCGACCCACACGACGGACGCGCCGTCGGGCGTGAACTCCGCCCCACTCGTCTCGGCCTTGCTATCTGCGGTCAGCTGACACGCCCCCGACCCGTCGTTGTGCGCGACGAACGCCACCAGGTTGCGGAGCACAGGCTTGAAGTACAGCGAGTGGCGCAGATCGCTCGCTACATCGATAATTTCGGCCGCGGGGTCCAGCGCGAAAACGTTCCCTGGTGCCCGTGGCTCCCGCATCAAGATCGGTTGGACGCCGCCCGGACCTTGGGTGAACGCCACCAGCCCGCGATCTTCCGGGTTGAAAACCCGGTCGAATTCGCCAACCAACTCGAACGAGTGCACCTGGCTCGTGAGCTCGAGGCTATTGCTGCCGCTGGGAAAATCGGCCTGCTTCAACGTGCCGGCGGCTGCGGCGCCCTGAGCGCGATCGTAGCCCTCGATGAAGTAGAGGGTCTTGCCATCGCGAGAAATCTCCCATCGTGAGGCGCTGGTGAGCAGGGTCGTCGGCTCGGCGAGGCCAGCCTCGCTCACTTTGACGACCTTCAGCGTCTCCTCCCCCCCAGCCGTTGCGACGCTGGAATAGGCAAAATATTCGCCGTCTGGAGAAAATCGCAGCCGCCAGCTCAGATCGTTCGGCACGTCCGGCGCGTGAGCGACGCGAGCAACTCTGGCAAGGGGGCCCGCGTTCTCGTCGCTCAGCACACCCGCCACCAAGTCGAACTCGCGATAATAGGGCGGATCGAACAGGTCGCTGAAGTCTTTCTCGATGAGCGCGTTGGTGACGCAGGCGACCGCAGCGGAGCGCGGGTTGCCAAAGCAAAACACGCCGTGATCCACCAGCAAAAGCGGCTTCAGCCACCCAGGGCGCCAAGCCCAGATCCCCCCGTCGTAAGGGTCTCGTTTGCCGGGCGCCGGCCCGGAGTGAAAAATCAGAGTGTCCCCGTCGAAGCGCTGCGCGACGGGCTGTGAGTCCCCCCAAATTTGGAAATCGACCCACAAGTCGCTGCTGAGCAGCAGGCAATCTGGACTTGTGCCATCACAAGCCACCTCACCCGTGGCGATTGCCTTCGTGAAATTGAGCACCCAGAGCTCGGTGCGCGCGTCCGACCCCGACCGGCTAAAAGCACACCAGCGGTCCCCTTGTGCCGGCTGAGCGTTGCTGCAGCTGTTATAGGTATTACCGACCAGCGAAGCTTGCCCCGCAACCAATCGCTGGGTGAGAGCCGGATCGGCTGCTTGTCGAGGCAGCTCATCGGGAACCCCAGCGCCAGTTCCGGAAACGCCGCCTGCTACGAGACCGGGCACGCCGCCGCTGCCACCTCCCGCCGAGCCAGCAACAGGCATCGCGTCGAGCCCCGGGTCGGCGCGCGTCGAAGCCGACGAGCCGCAGGCCACGACTGCCCACAGCAGCGCAACCAGCAGCCAACGCTGCCTGCCGCCCAACGTGCTCCTTCCTGGCTCAAGCAAGCGACGCCTCCGTTTGACTGACCATGACCAGTGTCAGCCATGACTGAATGCACGGCAAGCCTTTTTGCGTGTGGCCTGAGCCCTGCACCCATCCCCGGTGTCTTAAGCGGGTGAGCACGCCCGGCGATTTCGGGTTTTGGCTTCGTTTTGGCTGCGCTCCGGTCCTCACGTACGAAAGTACGCTCCGGTCCGGTGCTCGCCAAAGCCTCGCCAAAACCCGAACTTGCCGGGCGGGTGTTCCTTAAGCGTCTGGCCATGGCCCTGCACCAGATTGCTTCGAGGGTGCATTTCTCCAGCCGGGGCTCACATCCGCGAGGCGCAACCGTGGCCTCGGGGCCCGCGCCGCGCTCGAGTCCGGAGTGGGCGGGCGTCAGACCGTGAGCTCACGGGCGGCCTCGAGCACGCGGGAGGCGGTCATGCCAAGCTCTTCCATGACCTGCGAGCCCGGCCCCGACATCCCGAACCGGTCGATGCCGATGGAGATGCCGTCCAGACCGACGTACTTGGCCCAGCTCGCGCTGCTGGTGGCCTCAATGGAGATGCGACGTCGACAGGAGTTCGGGAGCACGTCGTCACGGTACGCGGCCGACTCGCGATCGAAGCGGGCAAAGCACGGCACGCTGACGACACGGGTCCCGGCGCCCAGCGCCTCCGCTGCCGCCAGTGCGTGCTGCAGTTCGCTGCCCGCCGAGAGCAAGATGAGCTGCAGGGGTTGGGTTTCGTACTTCGCAATGTAGCCGCCACGAAGCGCCCCTTCGCGCCGCGTGTGGACCGGGATGCTGGAAAGCAGCGGCACCGCCTGACGTGAAAGCGCGATCAGCGTCGGGCCCTCGGTGCGCGAGATCGCCGCCACGAACGCCCCAATCGTCTCTTCGGGATCCGCCGGGCGGATCAGGTCGAGGTTCGGGATCAGGCGCAGGCTCGGGATTGTCTCGACGGGTTGGTGCGTCGGGCCGTCCTCGCCGACTCCGACGCTGTCGTGAGTGAACACGTAAATCACCGGCAGCTGGTTCAGCGCCGCGAGCCGAATCGACGCCCGGCAGTAGTCGGCAAAGGCCAGGAAGGTCGCGCCGCTGGCCCGAAAAATGCCGTCGGCCGCGATACCGTTCAGGATCGAGCACATGCCGTGTTCACGAATACCGAAACGAATGTTGCGGCCGCTGCGGTGGCTCGGCTTGAAGTCGTCGTTGCCCCCATGCAAGTCACCGATGTAGTTCAGCGTCGAGCCGTAGAGATCGGCACTCCCCCCGATCAGCAGGGGCACGGCCGCGGCCAAGGGCTGCAGCGCAGCTTGCCCCGCTTTGCGCGTCGCGATCTCGGTTTCTGGGGGAAATTCGGGAACGAGGTGCAACAGCTCGTCAATCGACCAGAGCCTGGGCAGGCCGCCCACCGCCAGCGCGTAGGCGCGAC
>JBEQSW010000647.1:0-5240 GCA_040348565.1 Myxococcales bacterium
GTGCAGCCCAAGCGCTGGTGGATTTGCGAGCCGACGTCGACCATGTAGCCGGTGCGCTTCAACCGCCCGGCGGCACCACCGATGAACGCGAGCGGAATGCCATCGGTGCCGTGTGGCCCCGTCGCCAGCTCGTTGCCCCAGACCACGAGTGAGTTGTCGAGCGCGGTCGTGCCTTCCGCCTGCGGGAAGCTCGCCAAACGCTGCCCCAGCTCCGTGACCAGCCCGGCGTAGTACTTGTTCACCTCGACCATCACGCTGGCGGCGGTCGCGTCGGAGCCGTTGTCCTTGTGCGCGATATCGTCGTGAAAATCGGCGCGCATGCCGGGAATTTTGAGCCAATCGAAGTGAAAGTGCTCTCCACCCCGACCGAATTGAAACGTGAGCACGCCGACCAGATTGCAAGCAACCACGTTGGCGATGAGCTCCATGAACAAATGATTCAAGACATCGGCGTTGGCTTCGTTGCCTTGCCCGGTGCTGGGGACGCCAGTCTGGGAAGGTTTCATCGACGCGCACTCGGGCGCGCGCTCCGGGCCTTCCGTCAGCGTGCTCGATAGGCGGCGCTCGAAGTCTCGTACGGCCGTGAGGTGGGCATCCACTTTGATTCGCTCCTGGGGACCGAGCCGCCCCTGCAGCGTGGTCAAGTCCGCTGCCACCGCGTCCAGCACCGATTGCCGCTGCTTCAACCGAAGCGCGGCCGCCTGCGCCGCCTGTCCACCGTCGTCTACCTTCGGCGTGAGGGAACCGAACAGTTTGGTGTAGAGCGCGTACAAGTCGATCTCACAAGGAACCTGTAGGCCCGCGGACACGCACGGGAAGCTCGCGCGGCCGGCGTTGATCAGGCGGTAGTTGGCCGCGTTCACGCCACAGTGCAAGGTCTTGAACGGCTGAGAGAAGGCCAGCTTCTGCGCCAGGATCTGATCGACGGAGGGCCCGCCGCCGGCCGGCGCGCCCTTCGAGATGTTGTCGACGCCGGAGTACAGGCTGTGCCAGCCCCAGTCGTGGCCATTCCCTTGCGGCGATCCCTTGAGGTTGAGCTTCGTGCCCTTGATGAGCGTCGTCTTCGGTCCCACCTTCGGATCGGTGAGCAACTCGTGCAAAATTGGCGAATCCCAAGTCGTAGCCTTGGGCCAGAAACTCGCTTGGTTGGTACCGTTCGTTTGCATCAACAACACGAGGTTGGGTCGACTCGCAGCCTCCTGGGCAAACGCATGCTGCAAGAATGGCGGCACGAGCAGGGTCGAACCGGCCGCCCGCATCAGCGTCCGTCGCGAGAACTGAAAGCGATCGCGTCCCATTCAGCGGTCCTCCTTCCTGGTAACGAAAGCGGGATCGGTGACGTAGCCGAACACCAAGTCCTCGATGCGTTGACCGCCGGTCAGAAAATTGCGGGTCCAAGCGTCCAACAGGCACGCGTCGTCCGCCGCGGCGGGTCGAGCCAGCGCAAACTCGAAAAAATGCGCGGCCAGGCACGCCGCCACTTGTTTGCTTTCCGCGAGCTTGGCCGACAGTTGGGCGGGGCCCTCGAACGGACCATCGACGTCGGTGCCGGTCAGCTCACCGTGAGAGTCCACGGGCAAACCGTGCTCGGTCGTCCGAAATCTTCCGATTCCGTCCATGTCCTCGAGCCCGAAGCCGATCGGGTCGAAGCTCTGGTGGCAGGCCTTGCAGGTCGCCTCGTCGACGTGCGCTGCGAATTTTTGTCGCGTCGTGTGCGCGGCGTCCGATTCGTCGACGGGCTGGTTCGCGATGCGCTCGAGCGCCGCGGGGGGCGGCGGTGGTACGTCCTGACAAAGCAGCTGCCGCCGCACGAGCAGGCCACGCTCCACCGGACCGGAATGGGCATCGGCCGCGTGGTACGTCAACAGCGCGGGCAGCGAGAGCACGCCGCGTCGATGGTCCTGGTTCAGCCCCGACGGTTGGAGATCGGAGCCGTAGATGGCGGCGAGCGGCGACGCCTGCGCGCTGCTGGGAACGGCGGTAAAAAACGAAGGCAAGGTGCCATCGCCCCCCTTCAATTGCTCGGCGACGAAGACGTCGAGCTCGGCTTGCATGGCATTCGCAACCGCCTCGGTGAATTCAGGGAAGGCCTCGGCGGACTTGGGCATGTCGGACATGGGTCCGAGATCCAACCAACCAGTGATGAAGCGTGTCAGGGCCTCTACCCCGCCTTGATCGGCAAGCATGCGCTCGGCCTGAGCTCGAAGTCCTGCTGGCGTCCCGAGATCACCGTGCTTGGCCGCGTCTCGCAGTGTGACGTCGGGGCGAGTGCCGGCGAGCAAGAACGACAGCTGCGACGCCCGCTCTTCGGACGTCAACGGCACGGGCGTTTGCGGCGCGCTCGGCGCATCGGCCGCGCCGAGCTCGGTGACGTAGAGCAGATTGGGCGACTGCAACACGAGCTCGATCACCAAACGAATCGAGACCGCAAAGCTCTCGCCGAGCGCGGCCACGGATACGGCGCGAGTAAGCTCGTCTTGGGTCAACTCTCGCCCGTAGGCTCGGCCGCCGAAGGATTGGATGAACGAGGCGATGCACGCCTGCGCGTCACTCGTCGCACACGGTGCCAGCGCCGCCACGTCGGCATTCGCCGCCAACGTTGCCGCAAGGTCCGCCACGGCCTCCTGAAAGGGAGCGGAAACGAACAAGAACGCATCTTGATTGTCGAAGCCGCGCACTCGGGGCTCGGCGGGTAGGGCCGCGCGCACCGCGTCTCCGGCCGCCGTCCCCAGTAGATCGGAAACCACGTTCGCGTATTCGCGGCGCGCAAGCCTGCGAATTCGCCGCGTCGGCAGGGCTTGGCAAGCGGCCAAATTCCCTCCCGCCGGTTGCACCGAGCCGCCGCCGCCACTGCCGCCGGCCGGCAACGAAGGCGCGCCCGGCTCGACGGCGCCGTCAATCGTGCCCTGACACCCTGCAAGTAAAGACAAAGCTCCGCTCAGGGCGACGTTTCGCCAAATGGCACTCTTCATTGGTTCTACGGCCGCTTTCCGAAGCAGTGGGCCTACGACATCCGCCCTGAAGACACGCGTGCGTGGGCGTAGGGGACACGAATCGACGCTACGCTCTCGCCCATAAATTTGCGTCCGGACGATATCTGTCCCCGAGCGCCGGATCCTGGCTGCGCCTTAGTTCGTCTTGGCTGATTGGCGCGACGCTGTGGGGCGTGGCGTGCCCAGCGCAGGCGAGTCAGTCGGTCGTGGTCCACGCTACTGGTGTCGCGCTCGAGCCGCTGGTAGCCCGCCTGTGCGCTGAGTTGACCCTCGCCGGTTACGCGACAAGCTTCAACCTTTCCGATCCGCCCGTCGCCTGCGAACGTGGCGCAACGGCGTGGATCAACCTGGCGCCGAGCTCGACGGATCGCGCCGCGGTCGTCGCGACCCTGTGCGTCGACGGGACGGAGGTGACGATTGCGGGACCTCGAGCCGATCCGGCAAGGCTCGCGATCAGCACCGCGGAAGCGCTAAATGGACTTGGCGCGACGGCGCCACCGAGCACGCCTCGGCTCGCGAGCGCAGTGGCGACCCCGGCGCGCGAGTCGCCGCGCCATGCGGTGTCGGCGGCTCAGACGCTGCTCGTGGATCCAGCGGGATTTCCGCTGCTTTGGGGCACGAGCGTGGACGTGGAGCTGGGCCTGACCGAGCACGCTGCGGTCGCGCTCGCTGGTTTTTTTCCCATCGCCCGCGCCAAGCTCTCCACCTCGTCCGCGGAGCTCCGAACGGGGGTTGCCTGGCTACGAGTCGGGGTCGCGCTGCGCTACTCGCTCGCACGCTTCGCGGTAGCGGGTTCGCTGGTGGTGGGTCCGGCCTACACGTGGGTCACGGCTCGAGCCGTTGCGCCCTACGTCAGCGGGGCCGATTTCGCGTTCGGTGTCGCTGGCAGCGCGGGGCTGTCGGTCAGCTATCCCCACCGAGGTCCGGTGTTTGCCGTGGCCGGTAGCCGCGCCGTCGTCCTCCTGCCCGGTCCCCGCTTCGAGCTGCCCAATGAAGAGCCTCGCGATCTCGGGCCGTTGCTGATCGAGGCGTCCTTGGGCATCGGGCTACGACTTTAGCCGAAGGGGTGACGACGAGGCCGTCAGAGCCGCAAGCTGCCGGCGCAGATCGCGCGATGAAGCTCGGCGTCGAGCGGCGTGTACTCGCCGTCGACCAGCGCCCAAAGGTCGCGACCGGCGCGCGCCGGATCGATGCCGTCGGCGGCGAAGGCGCTGCGCTTCAGCTTGAGCGACGCAGTGCGGGCGAGCTCGGGCACGAAGCGGACGAAGCGCGGCAAGGCAGAGCGCGGCAGGCGGCTCGCCAGCTTTCCCAGCGACGTCACGTCGAACGCGGGCGCGGTGACCAAGACGGCCAGGCCAACGCGACCGTCGTAGCCCGGCACCTCGACGCCCGTCACCACCGCCTCGCGCACGCCAGGCAGGGTTTCGAGCTCGCGCTCGACGGTAGCGACCGCCACGTTCTCGCCCTTGAAACGGTAGCTGTCGCCGCGGCGCTCGACGAAATAGTAGAAACCTTCGCGATCGCGTCGCAACAGATCGAAGGTGCGAAACAGCGCGTCGCCGGGGGCGAAAGCGTCGCGGACCAAGCGCGCCTCGGTCGCGCTGTCTTCGACGTAGCCGTGGAACACGCCGAGACCAGAGCGCCGCGCGCGCACCAAGAGCTCGCCTGGCTCGTCGTCGGCGCATTCGACCAGCCGCCCGCTGGCGTCGCGCACGAGCTCGCCCTGCTCGTCGAGCTTGGCCAGCTTGAGCCCGAACATCCAGGCGTACGGTAGGTTGCCGACCGAGCCCACACGTCCGGAGAAATTGAAGATGCCGACCGGCGACTCGGTCGCGGCGTAGAATTCGCGGATGCTCTGGATGCCGAAGCGCACTTGAAACTTCGGCCACACCGCTTCGGCCATGCCGTTGCCGACGGCGACGCGCAACCCATGCTGGCGATCGCTCGGGCTTTCAGGGGTAGCGAGCAACATGCGCCCCAAGTCGCCCACGTACAGCAGCGCGGTCGCGCCTGTTTGGCGGGCGACATTCAAAAAATCAGAGGCGGAAAAGCGCCGTTGGAGCACCAACGGTGTGCCGGTCACCAAGCACACGCCCAAGCCGAGCATCAGCGGGCTGCCGTGATAGAGCAGCAGCCCACACAGCAGCTTGTCACCGCGCCGAAAGTCGAACAGCGGCGCCCCGAACAAGCAGGCTGCGGCCAGCACACGCGAATGGGGCAGCCGACAGGCCTTGGGCCAGCCGGTAG
>JBEQSW010000028.1:0-7408 GCA_040348565.1 Myxococcales bacterium
CTCGCGCCGCCTCGGTATTCGCCGGCACGGCGTCAAGCGAACGGTCGAAGCGCTCGAAGCTTGAGCAAGGGCTTGGCCCGCCGAAGTCCGTTGCTCGGCTCGGTCGTCGTAGTCCGCGAGCGCACAGCGCAAGCCGAATAGCCCGCCTGTCTAGTGGATCGCGAGGCCTCCACGCGAAGCGCGGAGGCGAACGAGATCCTCAATCGAGCTAGACGAGATTGACGCCGTGCTTCTTGGCGTACGCCAAGAGGCCGACCTTGTCGATCGAACGCACGTCGCTCGTGGTGAGCTTGAGCGTGACGTGACGACCGAGCTCCGGAACCCAAAGACGGCGACGCTGCACGTTCACGTTCTGCCAGCGCTTGGTCTTGATGTTCGAGTGAGAAACGTTCTGAGCTGCCAAGCGGCGTTTGCCGGTAATTTCGCTGCGTGCCATGGGGAAGGCCGCGGAACGTAGTAGATGGCCGGCCCAAGTCAAGAGGGCAGGGGCTACGCAAACGCTCAGGCCCTGCCGGCGCGGGCCATCGGAACCTGCCTCAGGACCGCCAGCTCTTGCACCAAAGCGCGGCAAAAGCTGCGCATCACGCGAAATTCGTTGGTCTTTTTGGCGAGCGACAGCTCGTCCATGTAAAGCCTTCGGTTCAGCTCGATTTGGATGGCGTGAATGCCGGCCGCGGGCCGCCCATAACGCACGGTGGTGTGCCCGCCGCGGTAGGGCTCGTCGTGAGCCAGCCCGAGCTGGAAGCGGGCGGCCACGTGCTCGGCGACCTCGATGACGGCGGGAGCGGCGGTCGAGCGCTGGCGGGTACCGGGGACGACGTCGGCGCGCTCGCGACCGGGGTCGTCGTGGCCGTCGCGACCGCGGCTCGGCATGGAATGGCCGGAGACGACGATCACGAAGCCATGGCGCGCCAGACGGTCGCGCACCAGCTCGTCGAGCCGGTCGTGATACGGGCGGTAGTAGGCTTTGAGGCGTCGCTCCAGCTCGGCTTTGGGCAAAGGGCGAGCGATGGCGGCACGATTGTCGGTCGTCAAACGCCAGATCAAGCCGTGCGGGCTGGAGCGGCCGGTAGCGCCCAGCACCGTGTCGCGATCCACGTCGTGCTCCGAGCGATTCAAATCGCAGACGTAGCGGCTCATGCGCGCCGTGAGCAACGTGGCCCCAGCGTCGGGCGCGTCGGCATACAGCTCGTCGACGTACAGGTCGGCGTCGCGTCCGATGGCGACGGCGGGCGCGACCAGGGTCGACAACGCTTCCGCGTCGACCTCGAGCCCGGCGTGCGGTACCTCGACGATGACGGGCACCTCGGGGGCGCGGGGCTCGGTGAGAACGAATGACAAGGGGATGAGGCGCCTTCTTGGCCGGGGCTTCTGCTCACAATACTAGCGCAGCCTCGCCGTTCAAGGTCGTCTGCACAAAGGCGGCTAGGCGCGTGGGTGAGCCTTCCGATAGGCTTGGCGAACCCGGTCCTGCGAGACGTGGGTATAAATCTCGGTCGTGGCCACGTTGGCGTGCCCCAGCAGTGTCTGAACGCTGCGCAAATCTGCACCGCCCGAGAGCAGATGCGTCGCGAAGGAGTGGCGCAATTGGTGCGGATGGACGTGACCGCGAATGCCGGCGCCGCGCGCGGTGCGCCCGACGATCTTCCAAAATGCCTGGCGTGTCAGCTTGCCTCCGCGGGGTGATGGAAACAAAATCGGCGACGCCTTGTCGCTCTTGGAGCGACCGGCCTTGCCGCCGAGGCCGGCCGCTTTGGCCGCCGCATCGGCCGCACGCGCTTCCAAGTACGCGGTCAGGTGATCGAGCGCGACCTCGCCCAGCGGGACCAAGCGGCGCTTCTTGCCCTTACCGAAGGCCGAGACGATGCCGCGCGCGCGGTCGACGTCACCGAGCGTGAGCGAGACCAGCTCGCTCACGCGCAGACCGGCCGCGTACATCAAGCTGAGCATGGCTCGGTCGCGCAGGCCGCGCAGCGTGTCGGGGGGCGGCGCTTCGATCAGCGTCACCATTTCACTCTCGCCGAGCGCGCGCGGCAGCTTGCGGCCGAAGCGCGGCCGAGCGGCCAGCTCCGTGGGGTCGGAGCGCAGCACGCCTTCTCGCATCAAGAACTTGCACAGCCCGCGCGCCGCCGACAGGTGTCGCGCCGTGCTGCGGGGCCCTAGCCCGGCGCGCGACATCTCGCGGATCCAGCCAGAGATCACCCCGAGATCGACGGCCTCGATTTCCGACACGTCCGACGCTTCGGCGAACGCCAGCAGCTTACCGAGGTCGCGCCCGTAGGCCAGGACCGTGTTCTGCGAAAGTGCCCGTTCTACGCGCAAATGCTGCAGATAGAAGTCGAGGGCGGCGTCCAGACGCAAGGTGGCTCCAATTTACGCCATTGCGCCGAGAGCGCCAAAAGAGTCTCAGGTGCTAGGCGCGGGCGGCGTCGGCCAGGGCGCGCAGCAACGGCTCGGGATCGTCCGCGCGCATCAGCGTCTCGCCGACCAGGGCGGCGTCGGCTCCGCTTTGGCGGATGCGGGTGACGTCTTCGGGCTGACGCAGACCCGAAAAATGCGCGCGCACGACCCCGTCTGGAATCGCGGCCATCACGCGGGCGGCCCGCGCGGCATCCATCACCAGCGTGTCCAGATCACGCGCGTTGACGCCGACGAAATCGGCACCGCCGTCGAGGGCGACCTTCAGCTCTTCTTCGTCTGCCACTTCGACGAACGGCAAAAGCTCGCGCGCGCGCGCGGCCGCGATCAGCTCGGCGGTGCGGCCGGGCGAGAGGCAGCGCACGATCAAGAGCACCGCGTCGGCGCCGAAGGCTCGCGCCGCGTCCAGCTGGCTTTCGTCGATCACGAACTCTTTGCACAAGAGCGGGATCGTCGTCACGGCACGCGCTTCCTGCAGGTGCTGGAAGTCGCCGTCGAAGAACTGCGCGTCGCACAGCACGCTGAGCATCGATGCTCCGGCGCGCTCGTAGGCTCGAGCGCGCTCGCCGACACCGAGCACCGTCGACAGCTTGCCGGCCGAGGGCGAGCGTCGCTTGATCTCGGTGATCAGACTGAGGCGCCCCGCGTTGCGAGCTCGGCTCAGCGAGACCTCACGACGCGCCGGCGGAGCGGGAAGGCGAAGGGTGCGGAGGCCCGGAAGCTCGCGCTGCTTCTGCGCCAAAATGTCGGCTAGTACTCCCATCGCCGCTTAAGCCTTCTGCGCGCGGCGTGGGGTGGCGGCGTTGATCCAACTGGCCAACGTCTTCATCGCTTTGCCGCTCGCCAAAACCTCGCGGGCTTGGGCGCCGGCTTCGCGCTCGCTCATGCCGTCGAATACCACCAGCGCGGCCGCGGCGTTGAGCGCCACCGCGTCTGCCGCCGGGTGCTTTTGGCCGCTGAGGATGGCCGTCAACGCTTGGGCATTTTCAGCCGGCTCGCCGCCGGCGATGGCTCCGGGGGGGCTGGGAGCGAAGCCGAAGCTCTCGGGCGTGATCAGATGCTCGCTCAGCTTGCCATGATCGACGACGGTGACGCGCGTCTCGGCGAACGGGCTCACTTCGTCGAGACCGTCGGCGCTGCGCACGACCCAGGCGCGTTCGACGCCCAGCCGCAGCAGCGCTTCGGCCAGTAGTTGGCGCGAAGCGTCGTCGGGGGCGCCCAACAGCTGATGGGTGACGCCGGCCGGGTTGGAAAGCGGACCCAGCAGGTTGAACAAAGTGCGAATGCCCAGCTCGCGGCGCGTGGGCATGGCGTGGCGCATGGCAGGGTGGTGGGCGAGCGCAAACAAGAACGCGATGCCGGCTTCTTGCAGCACTTCCCCCTGAGAGTGCGGCGGCACGTCCAGCGGAATGCCCAGGCTTTCGAGCACGTCGGCGCTGCCCGAGCGACTGGTGGCGGCGCGGTTGCCGTGCTTGGCGACGCGCACGCCGGCGGCTGCTGCCACCAACGCCGCGCCCGTCGACAAGTTCAAGCTACCGGAACCGTCACCACCGGTGCCACACGTGTCGAGCAGCTTGGGGAAGGCGTGCTTCACCGGTAGCATTGCGCCACGCATGGCGCGCGCGGCGCCGGCGACGACCTCGGGTGTCTCGCCGCGTTGGCGCAGCGCCACCAAGAAGCCACCGATCAGCGCTGGGCTCCAGTTGCCCGCGAAGATGGCGTCGAACACGGCTTGGGTGGTGGCTTCGCTCAAACCGCGCGTGCTCATCAGCTCGGCGTACACGTCGCTGAACTTCGGGGCCGTCGCGGGGCTAGGGTCGGTCGTCATAGGGAGGAGAGCCAGTTTTGCACGAGCTTGGGCCCGTGCTCGGTCAGGATTGATTCCGGGTGAAATTGCACGCCTTCCAGGCGGAGCTCCCGCTGCCGGATCCCCATGATCTGCCCGTCGTCGGTCTCGGCGCTGATCTCGAACCCTGGCGGTAGGCTGCCGCGGTCGACCAACAGCGAGTGGTAGCGGGTGGCCGAAAACGGGCTGGGAAGCCCCTGAAATACGCCCTGCTGGTCGTGTCTCACGCGCGAGGTCTTGCCATGAACGGGCGCGGCCGCGCGCTCGACTTTCCCACCAAAGGCCTGAGCCAGGGCCTGGTGGCCCAGGCAGACGCCCAAGATCGGGCAGACGCCGGCCAGTGTCCGAATCAGGTCGAGGGTCACGCCCGCGTCGCTGGGAGCTCCCGGGCCCGGTGAGAGCAGCACCCCGGCGGGCTTTTGCGCCACCGCGTCAGCGACGCTGATGGCGTCGTTGGGTCGCACGACGCAGTCGGCTCCGAGCGCCAACAAATATTGCACGAGGTTGTAGGTGAACGAGTCGTAGTTATCGACCACCAGCACGCGGACTCCGCGGTTAGGGCGCTCGCTCGAAGCCATCGGGACGGCGGGAAGGTGGCACCCGGGCGTTGCTCTGGTCAAAGGCGGACTCAAAGGTGCCTCCGATGCGGACTGCCGACCGGCCCAACGCCTTCACGCTGGAAGCGGAATTTCAATCTTGCTCGGGCGGTACGCTGCCTGTACTGTCCCGGCCCGTCGCCCACCTGGCCAACGCCCACTTTCGCGCGCTGACCAAAAACCGGCGAGACAGCTAGTATGTCCGAGGACAAGAAGCCCAAGATCGATTTAAAGGCCCGGCTCGGTAAGAAAACGGTCAGCGCTCCGGCTGCGGGTCCGGGGGGCTCGATCCCGCCCCCAGCGGGCATTCCGAAGCCGAGCGGTGTCGGAATTCCGGCGCCGCCGTTCCAGTCACCCTCCCAGACCTCGCGCCCGGCACCGATGCCGATGGTCGACGCATCCAATCCCTACGGGGCGATGCAGCCGTCGGTCGCTCCGCGCGCCGAGCCCGCCGCCATCCGTATCGAGATGAGCGACGACGTCATGCGCGCCCAAAAGGGCGGGCGGACGAAGGTGCTGGTGCTGGCCATCATCACCGCGCTCATCGGCGGCTTCGTCGGCTTCACGCTGGGCGGCGCCTCCGAGCGCGGCAAAGGTACGGACGCCGCCATGCAGGGCGCCCAGGACCTGAGCAAGGACGTCGAGGCCGCCAACAAGAAGATCAACGAGCTGGCCGACACGCTCAAGGCGGCGCGCGAGAAGCTGAGCAAGGCGAAGTTTCCGGAAGAAGAAGTGGCCAAGCTCGGCGCCCTCAACATTCCGTTCGCCGGCTCCAACCTGGCCGGCAAAGGCATCGGCCGCTTCAAAGCGGACGTGCTGACCATGTTGACGGACTTCGCGTCGTCGTCGGCGGAAGCCAACGCCAGCAAAGACGAGCTGCTCCGCATCATGAACGGCAACAAGAAGGGCTTCCAAGAGTTCTTGGACTCCCAGACCAAGCCGCAAGTGCGGTGGTCGGTGATCGTGGGCGGCTCGCCGCTCGGCCCCATCGCCTCGATGCAGCCCGTTCCCACGCCCTTCTTGCTCACGACCGACGAGAAGAAGGACGGCAAGTCGTACTCTTGGCCCGACTCGTTCGAGCTGCCCGGTCAAGGCGGCAAGAAGGAAGTCGTCAAGCGTTATACCAAGGGTGACGCCGCTACCGAGGATGCGACGTTCATCCCGGTCGATCCGAGCTCACAAGCTCTGGTCTGCCCGTCGGACGTTCTGGTGCGCCTGCGTGGCAAGCTGAGCGACCTCGAAGAGGTGCTGCGCGGCAACCAAACGCCGGGCGAAGAGAAGACCGGCTTGCTCGAAGCTGGCACCACGTTGGCCAAGAAGCTCAAGCAAATCGGCCAAGCGGCGCCGTAAAACGGCACACAGCGCAACGTCGAACGGGCTGCCTCACGGCGGCCCGTTTGCTTTTGTGGCTACCGGTGCAGAGCACGAGAGCGCGCGGCTCCTTGACGAGTTGCGCGAGCGCGCTTGCGCGCGAGCTGGATCGCCCTAACCCGACCTTGGCACCGGCAGATCTCAATCGGAAGCGAGAGCTGAGCTCAGGAACCCGGCGAGGCCGGGCGCAAAACCCGTGGTCAAACACGCGTTAGTCGCGGGGCATCCCGGGCCGCCGCGGGGAAAACCAAAAACCTGTCAGCTCGCGACGGGGATGCGTGAAGACGATCGCGGCAAGATCGATTCGGCGGGCGGGGAGCGACGCGTGATCTCGACTTTGAGCACGCGGCGCTCGTCGGCTTCTTTGACCTCGAAATCCAAATCGAAGGCGGTGAGGCGCACGCCCACTTCGGGCACGGTGCCCAGCTCGGCGACGACGAAGCCGGCCAGCGTGTGGTAGTCGCCGTCCGTCGGCAGCTCGGCGCCCAGGTATCGGCTCAGATCGGCGATCGATACGCTGGCGTCGACCAACAGCTTTCCGTCGCCCAGGTCCGCGATCGGCGGCTCCTCGACGTCGTGCTCGTCGCGAATGTCGCCGACGATCTGCTCCAACAGATTCTCGAGCGTCAAGATGCCGCTCGTGCCGCCGAACTCGTCGAGCACGACCGCCAGGTGTTGTTTGCCGGCTCGCATTTCGCGCAGCACGCTGTCGGCAGCTTGGCTTTCGGGTACGAACACCACCGGCTGCCTCACCAGCGCCGGCAGGCCCACCTTCTCCAGATCGCCGCGAGCCAGCGCCGGCAACAAGTCCTTCGAGTGCAGCACACCGACCACGTTGTCGATGTTCTCGCGGTAGACGGGATAGCGCGAGTGCTCGCTTTCGGCGATCAGGTGCAAAACGTCGGCGATCGGCGTATCGATCTCGATGGCGTGGACCTGGGTGCGGGGCACCATCAGCTGGCCCGCGGTGATGTCGCCGAAATCGAGCACGTTGCGGATCATCTCCGACTGCTCGTGGCCGAGCGAGCCGCTGAGCTCGCCCTCGTTGACCAGCATCTCGACTTCGCTCTCGACCAGGCCCGGGGCAGGGGTCGGGCGGCTCTCGGCCTTGTGCTCGAACAGTCGCCCGATGCGCACGATGGGCCAGGCGATGGGCGAGAGCAGCAGCTCGAAGGGC
>JBEQSW010000071.1:0-4115 GCA_040348565.1 Myxococcales bacterium
GTTTTGCCGGCATAGCTGCACGACGAGCACGTGAACATGCCGGACGCGGCCGCGCAGCTGCAGTCCTTGGCGCCGATCTTGAAAACGCCGCAGGTTGCTGCCGGGCAGCTGACCGCTGCCGTGCACGCGACCGAGCTGTCGATCTTGGCCGGACAGGCCGGATTGGCAGCGCCACCGGTTCCGCCGCTGGCGGTGCCGCCGGCCGCGCTGCCACCGCTGGCGGTGCCGCCCGTCGCCGTGCCGCCGGCTGCGTTTCCGCCGCTGGCGGTGCCGCCCGCCGCGGTGCCTCCAGCAGCGCTGCCGCCGGCTGCGGTTCCGGCAGAGCTGCCAGCAGTGCCTGTCCCGGCGGCGCCGGTCGTGCCACCAACGGCGGGCGTGCCGGCCGTGGGGGTGCTGCTGGTGCCGGCCGAAGGCAATTGGCTGGAGGTGCCTGCGCTGCTACTCGCCGTCCCCGCGCTGGGCGTCGTGTCGGGCGTAGCGTCACTGCTGCAGCCGGGCCCTCCGAGAGTGGCGAACGAAGCGAGCAGGGTCAAAGCGGCAATCGAAGTGCGTTTCATGAGCGTCTCCTAGTGACCCGCTAGGACGCGCCGAAAGATGAGGGGCGCGCTCGACGTAATCGCGCTCGCCGTTGGATCGATCACAAAAAGCGACGGGCGCGACCATCATTCGATGATCACGCCCGTTTCGCTCAGGCAGGGCGAGGGCCCTACCTATCACTCGGGATCAGCCCGCGCTGGCCGAGCCACTCGCCGAAGCGCTGGCCTTGACCGACACGTTGATCGACACCGAGGCCTTGGCCTGGGCTTCGAGCGACGCGGCGAAGCAACCGCCGACCTTGAGGGCCGCGGCGCCACCGCTGGTGACAGCAGCCTTGGCACCCTCGCCAGCCACCTTGACGGCGCCGACGACGTTCTCGAGCTTGCCCTTCATGCCGACCGAGATCTTGAGCAGAGCCGGCAGGTTCTTGGTCAGCGCCGCCTTCAGCTTCACGGCAGCCTCGGCGTCAGCAGCGCCTTCGACCTTCACGAACACGGTCGCCGGCTTGCACTCGGCCTTGCCGTTGACTTCGGCGTTGCAGTGCGCTTTGCACTCCGCGCTCATCTCTGGCGGCTTGACCTCGCCGCTGCACTTGGGGGCCTTCATCTCCACCGAGCACTTGCCCGAGCAGGTGCCCTTGCACTCGCCGGCCGCCTTCATCTCGCAGCTGGCCGAGCAAGAACCCTTGCACGTGCCGTTGCACTGAGCGTCGGCTTTGCCCTTGCACTTGCCGTCGCAGGTGCCCGCGCACTTGCCCTTGCTGTCCTTGCCGTCGCACTTGCCGGTGCAGTCGCCGTCGCATTTGCCGGAAATGTCGGCGCTGCACTCGCCCTTGCACTCACCGCTGCACGAGCCTTCGCAGTTGGCCGAGGCCTCGACGGTGCACTTGCCTTCGCACTTGGCGCCGCATTCACCGCTGATTTCGCCGCCCTCGCAGGTGGCCTTCACCGAGCCGGGCTTCACGTTCGCGTCGCACTTGGCGGCGCAATCCATGCTCGCGTCGAGCGACGCTTCGCACTTCGGCGGCTTCACGTCGACGACTACCTTGCCCTTGGCCTTGGCCTTGAACTCGCCGATGAGCTTGCTGGCGACGTTGCAAGCGGCTTCCGCCTTCTTGCCCGGGCCGTCTTCCTTCGGCTTCAGGTCGTCGTCCTTCGCGCCCAGGTCTTTGGCCAGGTTGCTGCAGGCCGTCACGACTTCACCTTCCACGTCGGCGGCGATCGCTTGGACGTCGGCACCAGCGGCCAGAGCCGCCTTGACCTTGCCCTCGAGCGCGCCCTCGAGCCCGAAGTTCGTGCTCATGATGGCGGAAGCGTCAGCGATGTTGGCGGGACAGCCGCCGGGAGCACCGGGGACGTTCGGCACGCCGGGCATACCGCCGGGCATCTTGCCGCAATTATTGATGAGCGGGACGCTCGCAACGAGCAACACCGCCATGAGCTTCGACGAAAGGCTTCGGCCTCGTTTGGCTGACATTCTATTATTCTCCCTTAGGAAGCCGGGCTTTCTGCCCGAACCCAGGCGCGGAACCTATTCCCCTTTTCTCGGAAGGGAAAGCGGCCTGCAAATCGCCCGGAATTTATGCGGAATCAGCCAGAGCGCCGCGCTTTCAGCATCGTCTGGAGGTCCCAAACCGGCCCGGCGATAAAACTGAGACCGTCGTCGCTGAAGGCGGGGGCACGCTTCTCGAACGCGGCGTGGCCGACCAGATTGAGGGCCCAGCCGGTGGCGAATGCGCCGAGCGACCCCGCCCACAGCGCGCCCGTCACGGGACTGAATGGCTTGGACGCGAACAGCCCGGCAGCTCCGCCCAAGATCAGCGGAATGCCGATCAAGTGCAAGGTGCGGTTGGTGCCGTTCTGATGAGTGTCGCGATAGAAAGAGAGAGACGCTTGCCAACGCTCGGCAGCGTTGCCGACGAACTCCGGGTGACGCGCGCGCCAGTCCTTCTCGAGCAGCTTCACGCCCGCGCCGAACAGCGACAGCGCGCTCAGCTTGAAGCCAGCGCACAGCGCCCCCATCCCCGCTACCGCGAGCCCCACACCGAGCGTTGCCGTCGAGGAACGTTGAGCCATGAAAGTTACACTACTACGCCCCGCGACGTTTGGCGCGCGGTGTCGTCGCATGTCGTTGCGGGTCGTCGTGTGGGACGGCCCACTGCCTCGCCGCTCACGCGCGCGGAGACTCCGAGCAAACTTTTCTGAGCTAGCGGCTACCGAGCTGGGCACCTACATCGGTCGGCGCGTCGTCGGCGCGTGAGCGGCGGGCTTTTCCCGACGCTTACGAATGGGTTTCTGACCTTCGGGCACTAATCATCCATGGTCATTTCGTCGCGAAGCCGGGTTCGTTCCGCTTGGCTCATTTCGGCTGCGGGCGCGCTGGGCAGCATCGTCAGCGGCCTGAGCGCCTGCACCACTGACGGCGCCACACCTGACACCGGCACGGCGGGCACCGCCAGTGGCGGAGCTTCCGCTGGCACGTCAGCGGTCGCCGTCGGCGGCGGCGCGGGCACCGGCAGCGGCACGAACGTCGGCGGAGCAGGTGGCCCCACCGCCGGCACAGGTTCGGACGCGGGCGGTGCCGCGGCGGGTAGCGCCACGGCTGGTAGCGCGGCGATGGGGGGCAGCTCCGGCAGCGGCGGCGCCGCGGCTGGCAGTGGCGGCGCGCCCGATGTCAGCCCCGAGGGTGATGGCGACATCACGGCCGGCCCCACCTACACGACCGATCCCAACCTCACCGACCGAGGTAAGCCCAAGGGGCAAAAGTTTACGTTCAGCATGAAGCTGGCCGACAGCAAGATCTTCAAGGGTGACGACGCCACGCTCACCAAGCCGGCTGCAACCAGTCGCGGCATCACCGTGTACGTGCCTGCACAATACAAGGACGGCACCGAGGCTCCCATCCTGGTCATTCAAGATGGGCCCGGTCCCATCGATCGCATTTCGCGGGCGCTCGACAATTTGACGGTCGAAACCGATCCGCTCAAAAAGCTCCCGCCGTTCGTCGCAATCGCGGTCGCCAACGGCGGTGACGACAGCATCGGTTCGGAGCGTGGGCTCGAGTACGACACCATGTCCGACCGTTACTCGCGCTTCGTCGATACGGAGGTGCTGCCTGCGGTCATCGCCGATCCGAAGGTGCACGCTGCGTATCCCGGCCTCAAATTCACGACCAATCCCGAAGGGCGGGGCGCTTTCGGCTGCAGCTCCGGCGGGGCCGCGGCGCTCGCCATGGGTTGGTTTACGCCCGACAAATGGCGCCGCATCATCACGTACTCGGGCACCTTCGTCGATCAGCAAAACCACGCGCAGACCGCCGAGGTGGCCCTCTTCCCGTTCGGCGCCTGGGAATATCACTCCGACAAAGAGCTGATCAAAAACACCGACAACAAGCCGCTCCGCATCTTTCTCAACGCCAACGAGAACGACAACGGCTCTACCGCCCCCGAGAGCGGCCACCACAACTGGTTGATGGCCAACCAACGCACCGCCGCCGCCCTCAAAGCAAAAAACTACCACTACCGCTTCGTCTACGGCCAAGGCCTCGGCCACTGCGACTCCAAGGTCCAAGACCAAACC
>JBEQSW010000048.1:0-14475 GCA_040348565.1 Myxococcales bacterium
GGCGATGGTGGGGTCGGCTTGCAGCGCTTCGGGCAGAGCGCGAGACACGATGCTTTCGCCGCCCAGCAGCCGATCCACCCCCACCGCCAGCAGCCCCCGCTCGCCGCGCACGAGCACGCATGGCCACGCCGAGCGATCACGTCGCTCGGGTTCGAGGCCGCGCAGCAGGCGCGCGAGCGGCATGAAGCGAACCAGCTGGCCCTCGAAATGCATCGACGAAGCATCGCTCGTGCGGCTCAGCTCGGCAGGATTCAGCAGCGTTGCCTGGACTACGGACGTGAGCGGCAGCGCGTACAGCTGGCCCATGGCTTCCACCACCAAAGCGTCCAGCGCAGCTAGCGAAGCGGGCACCTGCAGCTCCAGCGTCGTGCCGCGACCCGGGTGCGTCTCGAGCGCCACGCTGCCGCCGACGCCGGCCAGCGCTTCACGAATCAAATCGAGCCCCACGCCGCGCCCGGAGACCTCGGTCACGGCGGCGGAAGTGCTGATGCCGCCCCGCAGCAACAGCGACAAGAGCTCGTCTTGCGTCGGCTCGCCGCTGCCCGGCCCAAGACGCCCCTGGCGCTCGGCTTCCCGACGCACCTGCGACAAATTCACGCCTCGGCCGTCGTCGCGGCAAACGAAGCAGATGTGCCGTCCGCGCCGCGCGACCTCCAACGTCAGCCGCCCCGCGAGCGGTTTGCCGCTGGCTTGCCGCTCGGGCGCGGCTTCGATGCCGTGAGCCACCGCGTTGCGCACCGCCTGCACGAGCGCTCGCTGCACCGCCGTCAGCACTTCGGCCTCCAGCCGCACGTCGCCGCCGCGCGCTTCGAACTGCGCCTGCTTGCCGAGACTCACCGCCGCGTCGCGGGCGGCGCGTTCCAGGCTGCCGAACATGCTGGAGGCGGAGACCAAGCGCAGGCGATCCACGCCATCGCGCACCTGTCCGAGCTCGCGCGTGGCCTGCTCGAGGTTGTTCGAGAGCTCTCGGTCCAGCTTGGCGAGGCTCGATTCCAGCTCACTCGCGAGCGAACGCAGCGCCGTGAGGCCATCGAGGCCGGAATCCTGGTGTCGGCGCGGGTCCAGTCGTTGGCCGAGCTGCTCGGCCAAGCTGCGACTGCGTTCGATGCTGGGCAGGCAGCGCCGGGCCCCGCCGAGCTGGAAGCCAAGCTCGATCACTCCGTCCGTCAACGTGTCGATGTCGGGTGACGCTGGCGAGCCTGCGCGCGCGACGTCTTCGCTCGGCGTCGGTGAGGCGGCGGCGGCCAGCGGCGCCGGGCCCGTCCCGTCCGATAGCGGCTCGGGGGGCGGAGCGGCCAGGCCGGCAATCTGCTTGGCGATCGCGTCGAGCAGCTCCAAGAGCCGCTGACTTTCTTGGGCGCTGGCTTCCCGTGGCCCTTCACGCAGCGGCACCAGTAGGTCTTCCAGCTGATGCGACAAGCTCGCAATTTCCGACTGCCGAACCACGCGCGCCGCCCCCTTGAGGGTATGGGCCAGGCGCAGCAAACGCGGCACGTTCTCGGCGCTGCCCAGCCCGCGCTCCAGCTCGAGCAAGCCTCGCTCCAGTTGCTCGAGGATTTCGCGCGCCTCGATGCGAAAGTACTTCAGCGGGTCAGCCATGCTCAGTTCGAAAGGCTGCGCGCCGTTCCAACGCCGTTGCGCGCCTCGACCAGCTTCAACAGATCGCGTGACAGGGTGGCAAGCTCGGAGGCGGTGCGCAGGGTCTGGCCGGTGCTGACCTCGCTCTCTTTGGAAGCTTGCGCCACGTTGGTGATGGCGACGTTCACTTGCTCGACGGCGGTAGCCTGCTGCTTGGTCGAAAGCTCGATTTCCTTGGCCGCCTCGGTGGCGGTGACGACCTGGGTGCTGATTTGCCCGAACGAAGCTGCGACCTGAGCGAATTGATTGGAACCGGCCTCCACGGCCTTCGACCCCGTTTCGGTGGTCATCACGGTCGTGTTCACGGCCGCCCGCACGTCGTCGATCAGGGAGCGGATCTCCTTCGTGGAACCACCGACGCGATCGGCCAGCTTGCGGATTTCGTCGGCCACGACCCCGAAACGGCGGCCGGCGTCTCCCGCCCCCGCGGCCTCGATCGTCGCATTGATGGCCAAGATGTTGGTCTGCTCGGCCAGCTCCGAGACAATCTCCAGCACGGCGCCAATCTGCTGAGATTTTTTGCCGAGCTCCAACATGTGGCTCACGATGGCGTCGACCTGGCGCTTGATGGCGTTGACGGCTTCGGTGCCACGCGCCACCGTGGCGTCCCCGGCGCGCGCTTGGCTCGACGTCTGCGCCGCGATGTCGGCGACGCGCCGCGAGCTCTCGGCGATTTGGCGCGACGTCGCCAACAGCTCGCTGATCGTGGTCGTGACCTCGTTCATGGCCGTGGCTTGCTCTTTGGCGCCCGTGGCCTGTTGGTTGGCGGCGGCTTGCAGCTCGGCCGAGGAAGCCTGGATATGCCGAACCGCCACGCCGATTTGGCTGCTCAGCGAGCGCGAGATGAGCACGCCTGCTGCCAGCACGATCAGCGAGCCCAGCGTCCCGCCCCACAGAATCGTGGCTTGCGCGGCCGCAGCGCTCTCTTCCGAGCGTTCGCGTCGCGTCACCAATAGCTGACTCTCGGCCTCGTCGAGCTCGGCCAACCGCTGCCGGAGGCCGTCCATCATGGCTCTGCCTTCTTGCAGGCGGTTCGACTTCAACACGCTTTCCAGGCCGTCGCGTCGCCGCTGCTCGAGCACCTCCGCCAGGTGCCCCAGGCGCGCGGTGAGCAGCGGACCGAGCACCGTCAGGCGTTGCTGCTGCTGCGGATTGTCGGCGGTCAATCGGCGCAACGCCGCGAAGCTGCGGTCGATTTCCTCGACAGCTTGGTGATAGGGCTCGAGAAACCGCTCGTCACCGGTGAGCAGAAAGCCGCGCTGGCCCGTTTCTGCATCTTTCACGCCCGAAAGCACCTGCGCCAAGGTGCGTTTGACCTCTTCCGTGTGCGTCACCCAATGGTCGTTCTCGATCAGGCCCGCGTTGGCGCGATGTCCCGATACGCCAATCAGCAAGATGGTCAGGATTGCCACGGCGAAGCCCAACGCCAGTTTTCTGCCAAATGTCCAGCTCATCGCGGTCCCTCTCGTTGCGCCGCGCCGTGTGGCGCTTGGCTGTGCGTGACGCGTTCGATCAAAGTCGGCAGGTGCAGCAGCGGGCGCGGCCCGCTCGGTGTGAGGACGCTGCCCGGCGCAAAAAAAATGGTGCCCCCGGCTTCACTCGCTTGCGGCATGACGACGTCGACGAGCGGCACCCGCAAGTGCTGGTCGAGCGCGTCGAAGGCGAAGCCGATGGCGGACGGCCCCCGCGCCAACACCAGCCAACGCGGCGTAGGCCCTGCCGCGTGCCCCAGCAGCTGGCGCAAATCATAGACGGGGGCCACCAGCCCGCGCAGTCCGACCAGCCCCAGCAGCTCGGGCGCGGGCGACGGCACCGGCACCAGCTTGCGCTCGGCGTGGACGGCTAGCACCTCCGCCAACCGCAGCGCATAGCCTTGGTCGGCGACGCGGATCGCCAGCACGTCGACGTGCTGGGCCGCCGCCTGGTCCTGCTCGGCCGCGGCGAATGTGCGGTCGAAGGCTGCGCGCAGCTCTTCGAGCTTGCTGGCCAGCCCCGCCGCGCTCACGTGGCGCCTCGCAGGTTTTCCAGCTCGGAGCGGCACAGCTTGAGCAGCGCTGCGCGCGTGAACCCGCCACCGAACAGCAGCAGGCGAGCCGGCTCTTCGCGCTCGAGCAGCCACAGGGCTTGCCCGAGCTCGCGGCGCGCCGCCTCGGTGTCGCGGCGCCGACGCGCCATCAAGCCCAAATGCAAGTGGGGCATGGCGAACCCAGCGTCGAGGTAAACTGCGGTGCGCGCGTGCTCGGCGGCGACGCTCAGGTCCTCTCGCCGTTCGCAGCACAGCGCCAGCAGGTAGTGGGCGCCCGCGTTGAGCTGGTCGAGCTCGAGCAGCTGGCGACAAGCCGCTTCGGCCGGCGCAAGGTCGCCCTGGTGGGTGAGCAGCGCTGCGCGCAACAGTAGCGCGGTGGGGTCGGCGGCGATGGCCGCGGGAGACTGAGGCAAGCTGGCGAGCGCTTCGGAAAAGCGCTCGGTTTGCAGCAGCTCCAGCGGTCGTCGCAGATCGGCGCGCCCCAACAAGGCGGTGAGCGCGGCGGGTGGGCCGGGCGGTGTTCGTTCGGGCTGAGCGTCGCTGAGCTTGCGAATTCGCTCGCTGGAGGCTTGCACGGCTTCCAGCCAATCTCCCACCCACTCGCTACTGGAAGCCGCCGCGACCGGCGCCGCGTGGGCTGAGACGGCCCGTGGCTCGCCGTCGTCGCTGGTCGGCAATACGTCTTTGCGTTGGTAGTAGAAGGTGTTGTGGGTGTGGTGGAGATGAAAACTCTGCGAAAGCTCGCGTAGCGTCTCGGCGTGGCCGAGGAACAAGAAACCTCCGGGCCGCAACGCTCGCGCGAGGCGTTGCACGATGGCTGCCGCGTGCTCGGGCGTGAAGTACATCAGAACGTTGCGGCAGAAGACGACGTCGTAGCTGTGGCGCGACAGCAGCTCGGAGCTGCCCTTGGCCAGGTTGTGCTCGTAAAATTGTACGGCTTCGCGCGCCGCCGGCACGATGCGAAATTTCTGGTCCACCGGTTCGAACCAGCGCGCGCGCACGTCCGGTGGCGTCTCGCGCAGCGACCACGCCGAGTACGACCCTCGGCGCGCTTTCTGTAGCGACTCTGGATTCAGATCGAGGGCCGAGATCTCGACCTTGAAGCGAGGGTCGTAGCCGCGCTCGCGCAGCAGAATTGCCAACGTGTACGGCTCTTCGCCGGAGGCGCAGCCGACCGAGAGCAACCGCAGGGCTCCTCCACGCGGTTTGGCGGCGACGCGCTCCGGCAGCACCACTTCGCAAAGCGCGTTGAATTGCTCGGAATGTCGGAAAAAATAGGTTTCGCCGACGGTTAGCTCCGTGGCGAGCGCGCGCAGCTCCTCGTCGTCGTGAAGCTCGTTCTGCAGCGCGTCCAGGTAGCGGGCGGCATCCAGCCGGCGGGCGGCCAGACGCCGCTCCAAAACCTCGGCCAGAAACGGGAGCTTGCCGTCGTCGAAGCGCAGGGCGAGCCGGCGGGCAATCGCCGACTGAAACAGCTCTAGCTCCGGAGTGCCGATGGCGGTGCTCATGGAGCGGGAGCCTCCGCCTCCAGCGTTTGCCAAACCGAGTCGGGTAGCAGCCGCGAGCGCTCGAGCAGCAACAACAGCTCGCGGTCCAGCGTGCCCAGCGCCGACACCGAGTCATGGCCCGACTCGCGCAGCACCGGCGGGAGCTCGGCGAGCCGAGCTTGCTCGACGTGTCGGACCCCGAGCACGGCATCGACGGCCAGCGCCACACGGCGCTCGCCCAGGCCAATCGTGACGTAGCGGCGAGGCGCCGGTGCCTCGAGCTCGCCGCCAAGCAAATGATGCGCGTCCAACACCGGCGTCGGCCGACCGCGAATCAGCGCCAAACCACTGACGAAGTCGGGCAAATTCGCCAGCGGCTCGGTCGGCAGCGGGCGCATCGTCTCCCGCACGTGCTCGAGCGGGATGCCGCACAAGCGCGTGCCGACCCGACAGACCAGCAACGCCAGCGTCCCGCTCTGCCCCCCTTGCTCCGCCATTCGCGCTTACGCCGCGGGCGCTCCCGTCGCTAGCTGTCCGTCTAGTGAGCACGGTGCCATCGTCGGCGACGCTAACACGATTGGCATGCTCGCATAGCGGCAGCCAACGCTCGCGTGCTAGCGAGTCGTGAAGGGTTGTACAGGATCTTAGACTTGTACGAGTGTGGGGCAATTTGCCCCCTCAGCAATGAGGGCCGCAGCGCTCAGAAAACGGAGCCGCACGCCACACTGCCACGCCGGATCGAGTGACCGTTGATGGCGTCGTCGTCGCTCCAGAAGAAGGACTTCTGTCCGGCGGAGCACTCGGCCTCGGGAGCGAAAGCGATGCCTTCGTTGTTCGACGCCGGCAGGCTGCTGGGGGGACCGAACACGCGCTCGATGCGGAAGTGGCCGGCAGTGGCGGAGCTGCTGCTGTTGTCGAGGCGAAACACGGTGGCTTTGTTGCCGCAGGTGTTGTCGCAATAACCCCAAAGGTTGTTGTTTTCGCGATCGTACGCCAAATCCATGATACCGGTCTGGCCGCTGCTGAAGGTGGCGACGCGCACGAATCCGTTCGTGACGTGGTCGAGCGCGTAGGCGTAAACGATGCCGTTGCCCTCGACGCCTACGAAGAACAAGCCGCCGCCGTGGTTCGGGTAGTTGGCGGGGACGTAGGTGCCGTGGGTCGCTTCGTCGAAGAAGCCGCCTGCCACCAGGGCTGCGTCGGGCACGAACGTGATGGCTTCGAGGCCCAAGTTCGGTCCAACGACGGGCAGATCCGCGGTGAGGTTCCAATCGTTCAGAGCCGTGAGCTCGGCGCCGAGCGCGCTGGTGTCGAAGCGCAGCACGCTGAGGCGGCTCACGCTGTTGTTGTTGTTGTCGCGCTCGGTCGCCACGTACATCGAAGAGTCGGTGAAGTCGGCCTTGCTGATGCCTTCCGAATCCGGAGCGCCAGTGCCGGTGGTGTAGTGCAGCAGCTTGCCGCTGCCCCAACCGCCTTCGGCGTCCGGTATCCAGCTGACGCCGTTGTAGATCAGCCGAAATAGCTTCGAAGGGCTGTTTTGCACGGCCCACAGGACCGACGGCGCGCTTGGAGTTGCCGGCTGGTAGTTGAGCCCCGACAGGTTGGTACCAAAGTAGCTGGCTTCGTCGACGGTGACGACCGCGTCGGCCCCGGGCCAGCTTTGCACAGCGACGCCGCCGGTGCCTGCGCCGCCACCAGTGCCCGCGCTGCCACCCGCGCCCGCGCTGCCACCCGCGCCCGCGCTGCTGCTCGCCCCGCCGCCGCCGCCGCCAGCTGCACCCGCACTGCCGCCGGAGCTGCTGCCGCCGCTGCCGCCCATGCCGCCGCCGCAGTCGTTAGCGGCGCCCTTCGTCGAGCTGGTGGCCACGAACGCGCCCGAGCCGTTCGCACAGCGCCCGTAGGTCGCGGCGGCGTGCGCGGTCCACGAATACGAATCCACCGGATTGCCCGACGCGTCCCACAGGCGCGCCGAGTCCGCTCCGCCCAATCCGAAGCCGAACTGCGCTTCCTCGAGCAAGTAGTAAGCGCCCGGCGCCAGCAGCGTGCCGGCCGGCACCAGATAGAAGGCGTGGGTGTCGTCGTTGTCCTTGAATTTCCAGCCGGAAATGTCGGCGGCGGCGGTGCCGGCGTTGTAGAGCTCGACCCAGTCTCCGGGCACGCCACCGTTGGATTCGACCTCCTTGATCACGACTCGCGGGACGCCAGGGGGCGCCGCTGCGGGCGTGCAGCTCACGGTCGTGGTTTGGGTGTCGCCGCAGTCGCCATCGCTGACGTTGAGCGTGACGGTGACGTCTCCGGCCGTCGTGCAGGTCAGCTTCGTCTCCTTGGCCGCCGAGTCGCTGAGCGTGCCGGAGCTCACCGTCCAGGTGTACGTGAGCGGTCGTGGGGCGCCGTCGCCGTCGTGCGCGTCGGCTGCTAGCTCTAGTTGATTGCCGACGACGACGGCGCTCGGGCTCGCGCTCAAGCCGTCGATGAGCGGGCACTGATTCAGCTCGCCGTTGACGCGCACGCTGCCGGTGCGCGCGGCTTCGCGGCACTGCAAGTGAACGATCACGGCGGTGGTCGCCCGCGGCGCGACGTCGAAACCGGCGCTGCCGGTGCACGCCAGTGAGCCGTCGCTGGCGGTCGCGCTCAGCGAAACCGTGAAGCCGTTGCCTACCGGAAGCCCGCCCACCAGCGCCGAGAGCTTGCTGCTGCCGCTGACGTCCAAGCTGGCTTGGCGCGAAAAGCCGCCCGGGCCCGTGATGACGTAGCTGAACGAGGCGAGCGTCGTGCCGGAGGCGGTTTGCAGCGCCAGGTCGAGCGAACCCGCGCTTTCCGAGGTCGCCGGCGTGTCGGGTCCGCTGCTCGAGCTGCAAGCCGCCGCTGCGGCCATGACGCCGCACATCAAAACGCCCAAGAGATTGCGAATGATCACGCGGCGCCGTGTGCAATCGACGAGCCAACGTCAGCTGCCGCGCGCGCTCTCGAACGCAGCGCGAAACCTGCGGTGTCCCGCCGGCAGGAGCGAGCCGCCACGACGAGGGCTCCGATTTCCGAAATTGCCGCACCGGATTTCGAAGACTTGGCGCCATCCGGACGAAAGCCGCAGCGACTGCATACGCTGAGTCGCGTCTATGGCTCGCCTCGAAAACGTCACCCAAACGAAGCCGCGGCGGTGTTGACCAGCTCTGAAGCTGCCGATACTGAGCGTCGCATGGCTTGGAAGCGTTGCGCGTGGTCGCTCGGGCTCTTGGCGCTGGCTTGCCAGAGTGAGCCGCTCGACGTCGCTCACGTGGAGCTGTCGCGTATGCAGGGCAAATGGTTCGAAATTGCCAAGCTGCCGCGCCCGAGCCAAGCCGGTTGCACCGGCACCACCGCCGAATATCAGCTCAAATCCAGCACGGAGCTGTTGGTGGTGAACGAATGCCACCAAGGCACCTTGCAAGGGCCGGTGAAGCGCGTGGCCGCGCGCGCGGTGGCCACCGACGCCAGCGTGCCGGCCAAGCTATCGCTCGATTTCGGCTTTGCGTACGGCGACTACTGGATTGTCGAAGTGGGGCCGAGCTACGAGTACGCGGTGGTGGGGCACCCGACGCGCGACTACATGTGGATCTTGAGCCGTGAGCGCAGCCTACCCCAAGCGACGCTGGACGGCGTGCTGGCACGCGCCAAAGACCGCGGCTTTCCGGTTGGGATTCTGAGCTTCACCGAGCAGTGAGCTCAGTCTTGCTCGCAGTAGCCTTGCGAGCAGCTCTCGCCGGGGTTGCAATCGCCTTGAACGTTGCACGTCTGGCAATCGGTCGAGCCCGTGGTGCGCACGTCGAACAAGCAAGAGCAGGGGCTCTCGGGGCGGAAGGGCAGAATGCTGCCGCCATCCTGGGCTCTGGAAACTCGCATCGCACATTCGGGTACGAGGCCACTCTGGGCGTAGACGTCGAACAGGCTGAGGCCGTTGGGCAGCGGCTTGGTTCCCGCCAGGTAGCCGACCATGTCCAGCAGTGGCTGCCGAATGGCCGAATTTTCAGGCTCGCCCTTGGTGTTGACCTTGTACAGCAGGTGCAACGGTCCCCAGATTGGGTAGTGGCCGTCGCGCACGTTGCGCTTGTCCTTCGCGGTCTCGCTCGAGTCGGGCGTGACCGCGCAAGCCTGGTGAGTGTCTTGAAACGCGAGGGGGCGAATCTGGGCCCGCAAGGTGCGAGAATCGATGTAGTCGGCGCCCAGGATGCCGAGCGCGGCGTTGGCGGTGTCTTGCGTTTTGGCGGCCGCCTGCAGGGCCGCTGCAACGTCGTCCGAGCTCTTGTTGGCTTTGCCCTTCCAGCGCCCGGGCGGCACGCCGATGGCGGCGGCCAACATGGCTTGAGTGCCCGAGCTTGCGCTGCGTTGTAGAAGCGCGCTCTCGTCGTTCCAGATCGGGTGCGCACCGCTGGGGTCCAAGACCTGGCCGTCTTTGCCCAAGCCGAACACCAGGTATGCCGCTTGCTGACTGATCTCGTGGTACGCCGAATTGCTGGGCACCGCAAAGGTCATGGTCTGAATGGGTCCGTGGGCGTCGCGGATCTTGAGCGACTCCAGGTTGGTGAGCTCGAAGCCGCTGCAGCTCTGAGCGAACACGTCCGAGATGCCGAGATCGGCGTTCACGCCTTCGCTAGGCAAATCGCAGGCTTTTCCGGCGCTGGCGCTCGATTCCCAGTAGGTGGCCGAGGCGGGCAGGGGCGCCGCGCCGGTGCGCAACAAGGTGGCGTTCACGATCGCATCGACGCCGGCGCAAGAACCGAGCGAGGTGTAAACGATGAACACCTTTTGGTCTTGGATCGCGAGCTGCTGCGCGATCTTTTCCAGAAAGGGTTTGGCGGCGGTCGAGCCGGTCACGTACACGACGGTGCCGCTGCTGCGCAGCGTGTCGCAGCCGAAGCCGACACCCCCCGCTCCGCCGCTGCCCGCGCTGCCCCCCGCGGCGGCGCCGCCCGTTGCCGTGCCGGCGCTACCTCCGCTCGCGCTCCCCCCGCTTGCGCTACCTCCGCTGCCAGTTGCGGCGGGTAGCTCGGGCAACTTGCCGACCGGAGCCAGCGGCAAGCGCAACGCACCGTCGAAAGGCGTGCACATCGCGTCGCTGCAGGCGTTTTCGAGCGTCACAATCTCGGTGGGGGTGCACCGGTAGCAGCCAAGCCCATCGAAGCCGTCGTCATCCACGCAACCGGCGCCGCCCTCGCTGGCACCGCCCACACCCGCGCCCGCGACGTCGGCAGCACCACCGCCGATGACCCCACCCGAAGCGCTGCCCGCGGTCGCTGACGGCATTCCGGCTCGAGCGCCGGCCCCGCCTACACCAGCCGACGTTCCCCCCTCGCTCTGGATGCGGAAGTCGTCGCTGCCGCTCTCGAGCGCGGTGCAACAGACCAAGCCGGCAAGAGGGCCAAGCACAAGGGCAAATAGGCGTGAAGGCGCTTTCATCGGTGCCCGCGGGCCAACGCGATGTAACAGACGCGGTCGCCACTCCCAACCACCGCTTGGGGGCGTCGTCACAATGTCGCCGCCGTGACACCGCGCGGTCACTGCGGGCGCGGCATGCTCATTGTCCCCTTTTTGGACGTGGCGTCATGACTCAACCACTACCGTTCTCGGAGCTCGCTCTCGTCCCCGAATCGCGCAGCAAGCCCATTTCCAGTCGGGGACTGCGCTTCTTGTGTCGTCTCGGTCAGGGCGGCATGGCCGAGGTGCACTTGGCCAACGCCGCTTCGCCGAATGCGTCGCCGAGCCTGGTCGTCGTCAAGCGCATGCACCAGCAGCACGCCGACGACGCGTCCACCGTGCGCATGTTCCTCGACGAAGCGCGCTTGGCGTTGTGCTTGTCACACCCGAACATCGTGCGCACCGACCGTTTGGGCACGTTCGACGGCCGCTACGGCATCGTGATGGAATTTCTGGAGGGGCAACCGTTCCACCAATTGCTGAAGCGCGCGTACGAAACCGAGGCGACTCTGAGCCTCGAGGTCGCGGCCCAAATTGCGATCGCGGCCTTGGACGGCCTGCACTACGCCCACGATCTGAAGGACAGCGAGGGGCGTCCGCTCGGCATCGTGCACCGCGACGTCTCGCCGCAAAATCTGTTCATCACCTACGACGGGGCCGTCAAGCTGCTCGACTTCGGCATCGCCAAGAACGCGCTGCAAGACGGACGCACCCGCACCGGCTTGCTCAAGGGCAAGGTGTCGTACATGGCGCCCGAGCAGGCGCGCGGCGACGAGCTCGATCGGCGTGCCGACATTTGGAGCTTGGGCGTGGTGCTGTGGGAGGCGGTCACCGGCAGCCGTCTTTTCAAGGGCAGCAACGAAGCGGCCACCTTGCACATGACTTTGACCGACGACGTCTCGGCGCCCAGCCTGCGTCGGCCCGATCTGCCGCCCGATCTCGAGGCGATCCTGATGCGAGCGTTGCAGCGTGATCCGGCCCAGCGCTACGCCACCGCCGCCGAGATGCGCGACGATCTCGAGACCTGGCTCAGCAATCGCGAGCTGATGCCGAGCGCGTCGGTCTCGCAGCTGATGCAACGGCTCTTCGGGCGTGAGATGCGCGAGCACCGGGCGCAGATCCAAGGCCTGTTGCACACGTCTTCCGAGCCTTCGGGTGAAAGCGGCATGACGCTCGTCGCGCCCCAGATGGGCATAGCGGGCACGTTTTCCGGCCTGCGCGCGACTCAAGTTTCGAGCGTGACCGACTTGATGCAAGAGCTGACCCGTCAACGTCGGGTTACGACCCGGCTCTTGAGCAGCTTGCTCGCGCTGCTCGGGCTTGCGTTGCTGGTTGGGCTGTACTTGCTGTTTCAGCGCCCGGCGCCGGTGCCTCCGGGGGTCGTGGTGGCGGCGGCCCCGCCGGCGGGTGCTCCGGCTAATTCGGCGCTGGCGCCGGCTGCCGTGCCGAGCCCGAACGCGGCGGTCGTTGCCGTCGAGAGCGGAGGGAAGACGCCGCACGCTCCCGCGCCCGCGATGGCGCCGGCCCCGCGCACCCCCGTGCCACGCGCCGCGAAGGCGTCGAGCCGCGTGGCGAATGCTTCAGTGCTCCTCGTCGACGCCCCGCCGGCTCCGATCGGCTCGGCTACGGCGGCTATCGAGACCGGTGTCTTGAATCTCGACACGACACCGTGGTCCATCGTCAGCGTCGGCGGCCGAGTGTTGGGGCAAACGCCCATCGTCGGCGTAGCGCTGCCGGTTGGCACGCACACCCTCACGCTCAGCAATCCGGAACAAGGCTTGAAGACGGCGTACCAAGTCACCATCAACGCTGGGCGCGTCACGTCACGCCGCATTGGTCTCGACTGATGAAATTCGCAAAGCTCGCTTGCTCGGTAGCGCCACTAGTCGCCTGTCTCGGTTCCGTCTCGCTCGCCCGTGCCCAAGCTGCCACCAGCTTGAGCGACGTTCAAAAGGCCTACGCCGAGGTCGACTACGAGCGAACCCGCACCCTGGCGGCTGCTGCCATCCAGCGCGGAGGCGGGGCGCGGGCGCAGACCAGCGAGCTTTACCTGCTGTGGGCCACCGCCGCCGCCGCCGTCGACCATCCGGACGAGGCGCGCACCGCCTTCTCGTTCGCGATCGCCTCCAACCCCGAGCTCAAGCTCGAGCGCAGCTTGTCGCCGAAAATTCGAGCGCCGTATTTGGAAGCGCGTGGCGCTTTGTCCAGCACCGATGCGCGGCCGCCCCTCGCCGTCACGCTGAGGCGCCACAAGCAAGGGCTGGAGCTCGAGCTGCACGACGTGTTGCAGGTTGCGTCGGCGGTCGCCATTTCGACGCGAGCCGCAGAGAGCGCGCCCTTCGTTCGACGCCGATTCGAGGCGGCGCCGACGCGCCGCATCCCGACGCCGCCGGGGTCGGAGCTGCAATTGTTCGTACAAGTGTTGGATCGCTACGACAACGTTCTGTTCGAGCTGGGCACCGAGGAAGAACCCCAGCGCATGGTGCAGGTCAGCTCCGAAAAGCCGAGCCCGGCCCGCCCGGCTCCCGCGAACAGCCCGAGCGCGCTCCCGTACTACGTCACGTCGGGAGCGCTGGCCGTCCTCGGTCTCGCCGCCGGCGGCATCGCCACCGCCATGTACGTCCGGCGCGAAGACGCCGCGCGTGAATGGAACGGCTCGGGCTGCGAGCAACCGGGCTTCACTCGTGCTCAGCAGTGCGGGTCCGTCGACGACCGACGCAAGAAGGCGCAATACCTGTCGGTCGGGTTCGCGGCGGCGGGGGGCGCGCTCTTGATGAGCAGCGTGGTTACCCTGGTTTTGGCGCCATCGACGTCGCATGCCGACGTGGCGCTCGACGCCGGCCCCGGCAACCTGATGCTGCGGTTGCGCACCAGCTTGTGAAGCGTCTCGGTGCTCAGCGGCGCCGTCGCGCACGACCGAAGAGTATGCCGAGCGCGCACGCGAACGCCGCCCAAGCTGGCCCGCGCGTCGGCGATTGGGCGAGCCCACAGCCCGTCTCCGGCAACGGCACTTGCTCGGCGGGCGAGGTGGGAGCACCGGCCTCGGCGGTGTTCGGATCCGTGCCCGCCTCGAGCTCGGCGATGTCGGGGGAGCCGTCGTGGTCGCTGTCGGAGCCTTGCGCGTCGAGCGCGTCGAGCGCCGCCAACAGGCTTGGCACGCTGCCGCCGGTGGCACCGGCCTTGAGCAAGCTTCGACCGAGAGGCTGAGTCGCGGTCTTGAGGCCGCCGAGATCGGTTTGATGGCAGAGCCGACAACCGGGTGCGGGACCGGCGAGCTGCTCCAACCCGAGCTTGCTGCGCAGCGCTTCGGGAAATGTTGCCGAGGCGTCCGCGGGGCGTGCCAGTGCCGTGAGCAACAGCCCGGAAAGCAGGCATGACGACCAGCGATAGGCTCGCGTCATAGGTAAATATGGCCCTGTAGCAGGAGGGTAAACGCGCCCAGCCGCCCCGCGGCGGAGCCCAGCGACTGATAGATGCCGTCGAGGCGCACGTCGGTGTGCGGGGCGCAAAACCAGTCGTAAGAAAGCCAGCCGCCGTACGACCAATAGCGGTCGCGAATCCCGACCTTGTTCGCCTCACCGGTGGCGATGAAATGCATGCCCTGATGCGGCTCCCAATCCGCTTGCAGGTAGGAAACCAACCCGCGCTTGTAAAACGAGTCGCGCGAAGACTCGAAAACGTAGTCCCACTCGGTGAGCAGGACGAGCGGCTGGTAAGGGGTTGCCCAACGGCCGAATGCCCCGTGCACCTGCCGCCACGTCTCCGTCAGCGTGGTCGGGTCGAGGCTGCGGTGGGTGATGAGGCTGCTGGCGCCGAGGGCCAAGCCGTCGACGACTTGGGCCTCGAGGTAGGCGCTGTAGCCGCGCTCACGGT
>JBEQSW010000078.1:0-19567 GCA_040348565.1 Myxococcales bacterium
CGGCTCAGCTCAAGCAAAGCCGTTTAGTTCCAACACTCCTCCTCATGGCGTCCCGGCTGCAGCGGCGCCTCCAGCTCCAGCCCCCGCGCCGGCTCCGATGCCGGCGGCCGTGCCCACTGCAGCACCGCCGGTCGTCGCCGCGGCTCCGCGGCAGGCCTCACAGCCAGCTCCTTCGGGCGCGCCGGGCGGCGTCGCTTGTCCCCAGTGCGGGCACGTCAACGCTGGCAACCGCTTCTGCGCGTCCTGCGGTTACAACCTCGGCGCACTCGCCGGCGCCTCACCGTCGGTTCCGGCAGCGGCCGCAGCGGCGCCCGCGGCCGCAGCCTCCGGCATCGTTCTCACCGCGCTGCGCGCTGACGGTAGCGAAGCCGGCACCTTCCGGATGCCGGACGCGCCCGTCGTTTCGGTGGGTCGTGACACCGGTTCCATTTTCGCCGGTGACAGCTACTTGTCGCCGCGGCACGCCACCTTCAGCAAGCGCTCGGGCCAGCTTTTCATCAAAGACGAAGGCTCGCTCAACGGCGTGTACTTGAAGGTGCGCCCGAACGAGCCGTGTTTGCTCGAGTTCGGCGACGTCTTCCGCATCGGCCAAGAGATCATCCGCTTCGAGGAGCTCAAGGGCCAAGGCAAATCCGCCGACGGCGTCGAGCGCTTCGGCAGCCCCGCCAAGGGCTACATCGGCCGCCTGGCGCTGGTCATCGGCCGCGACACCACCGGCAACTCGTTCCCGGTTCCGGAGCGCGGCGTGCACTGCGGTCGCGAGCGTGGCGACATCTTGTTCTCGGAGGACGGCTACGTCTCCGGTTTGCATTGTCGCATCGCGCGCGGCCCCGACGGTCGCGTGTACCTGACGGACGTCGGCAGCTCGAACGGCACCTTCATTCGCCTGCGCTCCGAGCGCGCGGTGGCCGGCACCGACATCCTGCTGATGGGCCAACAGCTGTTCCGCATCGACGCGTGACCTTCGTCGAAGCCGCGCAGACTTCGAGGCGGCAACGCCAAAGCAAAGGCTCGACCCTATGACGAAGACGATTCGCGTCGTGGCGGCCGTCATTGCCAAAGACGATCGCTATCTCGTCACGCAGCGCCGCCCGACGGCGGTCCTACCGTTGCTGTGGGAATTTCCGGGCGGCAAGGTCGAGGTGGGCGAGTCCGATTTGGAGGCGTTGAAGCGCGAGGTAAAGCATCGCGTGGGCGTCGACGTCGAGCCAGGCGCGCAGATCAGCAGCGTGTCACACGCCTACGAGCACTACACGGTGGAGCTACACCTCTACGACTGTCGCATCACCCACGGCGAGCCGCGCGCCGAAAACGTGCACCAGTTTCGCTGGGTCGAGAGCGAAGAGTTCGATCGGCTGCCGTTCACGCCGGCGGACGAAGCGTCGATGACCAAGCTGCTCGGGCTCTGAGAAAAGCGCACAACCGGCCGCGTCCGTGACCGATGGAGCCGCATGCGACTCCTGGCGCGTGCTCTTTCGCGGTTGCTGGACGCTCTGGCCCCCCCCAGCTGCGCCGCCTGCGACGCGCCCTGTTACAGCACCTTCTGCGCGGCGTGTGGCCCTCTCCGGCCGCTACCGCTCACGGAGGCACGCGAGCTCGCCGGCGTGCCGCTCGTCGTAGCCGGAAGCTACGCGCCGCCGCTGTCGACGGCCATCACACGCTTCAAATACGAGGGACGGGCCGAGCTGTCGCGCGGTTTGTCGGCGCTGCTCGTGCCCGGGCTCGAGCAGCTGCGACTGCCGGCAAACACCCTGCTCGTGCCGGTGCCATTGCATCCGCGCAGGTTGGCCAGCCGCGGCTACAACCAGGCCGCGCTGCTCGCGCAAGAGCTGGCCAAGCACGGTGCGTGGCATTGTGACCCCCGCTTGCTGCGCCGCGCGCGAGAGACCGAAAGGCAGGTGGGCAAGTCGCGCGCGCTCCGTCTGACGAACGCCGACGGCGCCTTCGAGCTGCGGCGTGAGGCTTCTCGGGCCGCCGCGCGTGCGAGCGTCGTCCGCGTCGTGTTGGTAGATGACGTCGTCACCACAGGCTCCACGGTGCGTGCGTGTGCGCAAGCGCTGACCAAAGCTGGGGTCCAGCTCGCGGCCGTCGTGGCGTTGGCCCGAGCGCTTTCGAGCTAGGCAGCCAGCTAGGCACCGCCGCTGATTTCCTTGTAGTGTTCGGAGAGTGCGATGGCGTGTGCGGTGGCATACTCGCCGGAGCGCGCGGAGTCGTCTTTGACCGAGTCCCCGAAACCCCCGCCACGCCCTGCCGCGCATCCGGCGAGCTCCCCGGACGCCTCGTCCCGAACGCCTGCGGCTGCGCCGTCGCCCGCGGCGGCCGCCAACCCCGGCGCGCGCAAATCGATGGGGCCGCCACCGCCCCCCATCCGCAGCAACAGCAAGCCGGCGCCGGCCTCCCCCGCCGCAACCAAGCCCGCCGCCGCCTCGGCTCACGCTGGCGGCAGCGCGCCCGTGCCAGCCACCGTCGTGCTGCCGCCGCCTTCCACCGCTACCGAGGCGAGCAGCTCGCCCCTCACGCGGGAGCCCGCGCGCGACACCTTGGCGCCATCCAGCTTCGGCGTGCTCGGCGGGCCCAACAAACCTGTAGCCGCTGCGGCTCCGGTGCCGATGCGCGGCGCGCGTGCGCCACTGCCCACGCTGGGGGAGCTGGAGGGCGCTACCGCGACCGCCACGCTGCGGCCGCCAGGCGCAGTGCCGCCCCCACCGCGCGCCCTGCCGATGCCGACCCCGAACCCGAACCTCGACACGCTGAGCGATCGCGGCTTGCCGCTCGAGACGCCGCTGCCCGGCGGCATTGGCACGACGCCACCCTTCACGGCCCTCGCCGGTAATGTGCCGTCTTCTCCTCGCACCCCCAAGCCGTTCTCTCAGCCGGTCACGCGCGAGAACGCCACCATGGTCAGCAGTGGCGCGCCCACCGCGAACGGACGCGCCGTCGACGCCGCGCTCGAATCGACGCTGGACATGAGCGGCAGCGCTTCGAAGAAAGCGACGCAAGCCTCGCTGATCGAGCAAACGCGCATATCCGAGGGCGGCGGCGCCAAAGCCGCGTCCCAACCCGCCGCCCCAGCCACCCCCAGCGCCGTACCAGCGCCCGGCTTGTTCATCGCCGACGAGCCGATGGAACGGCGCCCGCAGCAGCCTTCGCTGGTCACCGCCCAGCGCGAGCTGTTGACGCGGCTGCGCGTCGTCGTGCTGGTGTTGGCCGGGCTGTTACTGATGGCCGCGGGCGCGCTCGTGGTCATGACCTTTCGCCGCGCCGACGCTAACGCCGCGCGCACGGCCGCCTCGTCGAGCAGCGCCACGCCGCCCCCGCCCGCCTGCGCGCTCGTAGCGCCTCCCAGCCGCATCTCGACCATCGAGCGCTCCGTGCCGATCAGCGCGCTGGGTCAAGCCGATGGCACCATTGCGCTCGCCGTCGCCGACACCAAGACCACGGCTGCGGGGTGGATTTACGATCCTGTCGTGGGCGAGGCCAAGCGCAAGCTGGATGGGCCAACCGCCAACGGCGACGTGAGCCACGTCAGCGCGACGGAGCCGCTCGTCGTCGATCGCACCGACCCCGATTTTGCGTTCGCGCAAACGCTCAGCGCGGGGCTGTCGCTAGGCGTAGGCCCCGCCGGGCTCTTGCGGCGCGGAGACGACGGCGCGGCCGGCGTGGTGTGGCCGTTGACGAGCGGCGTGCGCGTGACGCCGCCGCGCGTAGCTTCCACTGCCACCGGGCATTTCGTAGCCTTTCGCCAGGGCGGCGCCGAAGGCCAAATCATGACCGGCTGGCTCCGCCCCGACGGCGCCGCCGCCGGCCAGCTTTCGGCCATCCAAGGCGCGCCCCAGCAGCTGGGCACGCCCAACGTGTCGCTGCTCGGCCAACGCGCGCTCGTATTGTTCTCGGCGCGCGCCGACAAGTCCGAGCCGTACCGCGTGTACGCGGCCGTGGCCGCGCCGGACCAGCCACCCACGCCCGCGCAAGCGCTGTCGCTACCGGCCGAAGGCGGCGGTGCGCTCACGCCGTCTCTCGCCGCCCTGCCCGGCCAGCGCTACCTCGTGCAATGGACGGACGGCAACGTGGGTCAGTACCAAGTGCACGTCCGAATCCTGGACGACAAGCTGCAGCCGGCGTCCGACGCATTGCTGGTCTCCGGCAAAGGCGCCAACGCGGGCCAAGGCACCGTCGTCACCACCGCCCGGGCCAGTGTCTCTTTCTTCATTCAAACCACGGCTGGTCACGACGAGCTGTGGGGAGCAACCCTATCTTGTCATTGAAGACGGCACTGCTCGTCACGCTCGGTTTGGCTTCGGGCTGCAGCTTGCTCGCGCCGAAGGGTCCTTCGGACGTGGCGCGAGGCGAGTATTACGCCGCGGGCAAACCCGAGTTCGACAGCTTCTTCATCGTGCTCCACGACAAGCAAGTCGAGCTGTTGGCCGCCCCCCAAGAGCCCAGCAACGCGCGCCAAAACCTCACTCTCGCGCTGGGTTTGACCGCCGACGCCTCCGACGAAAGCCTGAAGGAACGGTTGAGCCAAGAGCTGAAGAAGCTAGCCGGGCAAGGGCTGCGACTGCGGCTCGACGTGCCGGCTCCTACCCCCGCGCTCGACGCCTCCAGCACGCTCTACGCCTCCGAAACCAGCATCAACACGCCGCTCCGCGCCGCGTTGCCACAAGAAGGCACGCGCCTCGTGCGGTCGCGCAACCGCATGTTGAAAAGCAAGCTCGAGCTCGAAAAGCTCAACGTCACCGGCATCACGCTCGAAGGCAGCGTCGACCAGGCTTTCCGCGTCGAAGGGCCGTGGAAACGTGATGAGGTGCGCCGCAACCTGACCGACGGGCAAAAGGTCATCACCCTCATGCAGGCGCGCGCGCAAGAGGTCGCCGACCTCGATCAAAAGCTGTTGAGCCTGCTGACCGAAGTCGTCAGCACCGACCCAAGCCTCGGCAAGGCTCCCATTTACGTCCCGCCTCCCCCCGCGGACGACGGTGCCAAGCCCGGCCGCCGCGCCCCCGCAACCAAACCCACGCCGGCCGCGACCAGGCCCAACTCCGCCGCTTCAGCCACGCCGGCTGGCGCCAAGCCCGCCCCCGCATCCAAGCCCACGCCCAAACGCGGCGACGACGACGGCGCGCCCGCCCCCAAACCCACGCAAGGCAACGCCCCCGCCGAAATCGAGCCTTAGCGCTCGTCGATGGCTGGCCACTGCCCCGCAGCCTCTGAGGATTCATCACATCTTGGGCTGCCCCGCCGCAGCTCCTAAGGATTCCACACATCTTGGGCTGCCGCGCCGCAGATCCCTTGCAGAAACTCTCGTAGCGATGCCAGGCCAAGCCGGGCGACCGCTTCGGGCTGCCGCCGTTCTGACGGGTCGTGTCGAGAGCCTCGGGGATTTCACGGGGAGGACGGGAGGACGGGAGGTGCAGAGAGGCGAGAACGCATTTTTCGATTCGGATGACCGAATCGAAAAATGTTTCCTCCGAGGTTTAGGAGGGACCGAGGTTGCTGCTCGCTGGCGGCAGCGCGACCCCCAAAAATTCTCGCCTCTTTCTCGGTCCTCCCGTCCTCCCGTCCTCCCTGTGAAAAAAATCTCGATCGTACGAGGTGGCCTTTCGCCGCTACGGGAGCTTCTGCGATTCAGGCTGCATCTCGGCAGCCCCCAACACAGCTCAGAGCAAACACTGCTCCAGGCGGTTGGCGTCTTCGGCGGCCATGGCGCAAGCGAAGCTGCTGCGCGACACGCGCGCTCGGCATTCGCGAAACGCCGGATCGCGCTCGGCTTTTTTGCGCGCCTCTTGCTGCACCCGCAAAATCTCTCCTGCGCTCGACTTGGGACGATCGTCACGCAAGAGCAACTCGACGTAGTGATCCAGGAGCTGGTCGCACTCGGCTGGCTCGAGCCGCTTGCCGCATGCCGTCACGAGCGACAGCGAAGCGACCACGCCCAGACCCTTGAAGAATGCTCGTCCGCCGCGTTGGAGGTTTCGGCTCGGCTGCCCAACACTCATCGGAAGCAGCGGTCCGTGATCTCTTGAGCTTGTTTGGCGGCGCGCACGCACTGCATCGCCTTTTCGGTGATGCGCCGCCCGACGCAGGATTTGAGCTGCGATTCCTTCACCCAGCTGCGCGTCCGCTCGAGCTGTTCTTTGGCCGTTTCCGGGTCGCGGCCGACGGGGCTGCTCTTCAGCTCCAGCTCCGTCACCCGATCGGCGATTTCTTCGCACTCTTTGACGGAGGCCGGGTGACCGCAACCGAGGGCTAGCGCCCCGAGCAAGACCGATACCCTACCGAGCCGGGAGTTCATGAGCCCCGAGCTTTTGGTCCGCTTCCGGGCTTTTGGCAAGATGCGTGAAACCCGCCGGCGTAGCCAGGCCGCGGCCGGCGCCTGCGGAAATCTGGACGCCTGTGCAGGTGCTGCTAAATTGCCTGGGAATGCCGCAGAAGCGCCTTGCCGCTGCCGCCGCCGTGACGCCGGAGCTTCTCCTGCGCAAAGCCACGCTGGCGCGCACGTCGGTCACGCGCGCCAAGTACGCGCAGCGCGGCCTGGCCCACGGCAGCCCGCTCGACCACACGACGCGCGTCTTGCTGCTGCGGCAGCTGTACCTGTCGCACATGGAGGGCAGCCGTTTTGCCGATGCTCTGGCCGTAGCCGAGCAAATGGTCGACACCTCGGTCATGCCCGACGTCGCCCGGCAAGACGCCGCGCGCGCCTGCCTCGGGCTGGGAGAGCGAGAAAAAGCCATCGAGCACCTGCGCATCGGCAGCCGGGTCAGCCCGCCTGCGCGGCGCGCTTTTCACCTGTGGACCTTGGGCAGCGTGCTGTACCTCGACGGTCGCTACCAGGACGCCTGCGGCGCTCTGTCGCGAGCCGCCCGTTGGGGCACGCGCGACAAGCCGCTGTACCTGGCCGGGCTCGGGCTGGCCCGCCTAGCCGCCGGAGAAGACGTGCCAGATTTGGCCGAGCTACGTGAGCGGCTGTCCGACGCTCCGTGCGGCCAAGGCTACGGCCAGTTCGTGCTCGGAGAGCTGTGTTACGCGCTCGAAGACTGGGCGGGGGCGGTGCGCTACCTGCGCGCTTTTCTGAAACGGGTTACCGGCGGCCGCGTTGCTCTGCAAGTGTCACTTTCCGGCGAAATCAAGCAGGCACGCAGCCTGGTGCGTCGCGCTTCCCAAAAGCTCAGGTAAGGTTCGGCCGTGCTCTCGCGCTTTCGTCGGCTCTCCCCGCTGTTCCTCGCAGCAGCGTTCGCGCTGCTGGCCTTGGGTTGCTCCGCGCCCGGCAAAGACGACTTCAGCCGCGCGCTGGCCAAGGGCCCGTTGTACGCCGCGTTGGTCGCGCTCGGGGGCGGGCTGGCCGTCAGCCTCACGCCCTGCGTCTACCCGATGGTCGCGGTGACGGTCAGCGTCTTCGGCGCCAAGCAAACCAAGCGCCGCTCCGAAGGCGTCTTGCTGTCGCTGGCGTTCGTGCTCGGCATCTGCGGCATGTTCGTGCCGCTCGGGGTGGTGGCGGGCATGACCGGCAGCTTCTTCAGCGCGGTACTGCAGAACCGTTGGGTGGTCACCGGCATCTCCGCCATGTTCCTGTTGATGGCAGCGTCCATGTTCGGCGCCTTCGAGCTCACGCTGCCCTCGTCGCTCAACAACAAGCTCGCCGAGATGGGGGGCATTGGTTACAAGGGCGCATTCTTGCTCGGCTTGGTGTGCGGGCTGATCGCCTCGCCCTGCACCGGTCCGGTCTTGACCGGCATTTTGGCTTGGATCGCCAGCACCCAAAACCCCGGGCTGGGAGCCCTGGCCATGGGCGCGTTCTCCATCGGTCTGGGCCTGCCATTCTTTTTAGTGGGCGCCTTCGCGGTGCAGCTGCCGAAGAGCGGGCACTGGATGGTGCACGTGAAAAGCCTGCTCGGCATCGTGCTGGTGGTGGTGGCGCTGTATTTTCTGAACAACACCTTCGGTTTTGCCACCCGCTTCGTGAGCGGCACCCCGGCGTTCATCGGCGTCGCGGCGGGCCTGGTGCTGTTCGGGCTTTTGCTCGGCGCCGTCCACCGCGAGTTCGGCGAGCCGGGCGCGGGCGTGAAGGTGGCCAAGGGTCTGGGCATCGCGCTGGCCAGCGCCGGCACCCTGTTCGTCATTTTGGGCGTGATCAAGCCGAGCGAGACGCTCAACTGGGAGCGCAAGGACATCGAAGGCGCCTTGGCCCGAGCCGCGGCCGACAAACGCCCGCTCGTGGTCGATTTTACCGCGGCTTGGTGCGGCGCATGCAAAGAGCTCGACAAGAAGACGTTCTCGGAGCCGCGCGTCGGTCAGGAGCTGGGCCGCTTCGTGGCCGTCAAGGTCGACGCCACCAACAACGACGACCCCAAAGTGGAGGCCATGCTGGCCCGCTTCAAGGTCGTGGGCCTGCCGACGGTGGTCATGTTCAATTCCCGAGGCAAAGAAGCCGCCCGCTTCAACGACTTCGTCCCCGCTGAAGAATTTCTCAAGTCCGCCCAAGCCGTGGACTGACTAGCGCACGCCCCCCTTGCCAGAGCCTCCGTAGCGATAGGGCTACGGTGAGGCGAAAATGCGTGTGCTCATTTGGCGCGAGCGCGCTGGGACGGAGTCGCGTCTTCGATGACGAACATCCCGGAGCGAGGCAGCGGACGCTGACCCAGCTCCTCGATGGCGCGCACCAGCTCGTCGCGGGGAACCGGCTTGTCCAAGACGCGCGGCATGGTCGCAATGTGCTCGCGGCGCGCGACCGCCCGGCATGCCAACCTAGCGCCATAGCTGTCGCCGCTGACGAGCAGCACGCGGTCTGCCAGATGCGGATAGAGGTCGCGGATGCGCGCGTACAGCTCGGGCCCGGTGAGGCCCGGCATCGTGACGTCGGACACAATCACGTCGAAGTGGCTGCCTTCCGCTAGTCGCGCCAGTGCTTCGGCTCCGCTGCTGGCCGTCACCACGTCCAGCTCACGCAGCATGCTCGCCGACGCCTTCAACACCAGCGTCTGATCGTCCACCAATAGTACCCGCAGGCGGCGACGCGCTACCGCCTCGGAGGCGAGCTGGGCCTCCGCCGCGGCCAAGTTGCGATTGCACTCGGGGCAACGCCAGCGTGGCTCGTCGCCGGAGTCACCCAGCTGCGCTGACCAACCGTGTCGGGCAAGGAGCACGAAGCCCCATTCGACTGCGGCCGATGACTCTCCGCAATCCGTGCAAACGACGAACGAGCTGGTCATGCCCTTTCGTACCTGCAAGCGACGCGCCGCTAGACGCGGTAGGGGCGTGTGGGACGCGCGCTCCTGAGGCGTTCAGGCTTTGACCCAACGCTCGAGCGCCCCGAGCGCGCTTGCCACGTTCGGTTTCGCCTCTGCAAAACCTAACCATGGATCGTCGATCTCGAGCGCTCGTATCGGCACGGTCACAATCGTGAAACGTGCGGGGTCGAGCCCAGCGTGCAGCTCTTCCCAAGCTAGCGGAGTGGAAACGGTCGCGCCCGGATGAGCGCGCACCGAATAGGGTGCCACGATCGTACGCGACGTCCCCGTTTGCCCCGTGTCGACGTAGACGCGGTCGCCACGCTTGTCGACCTTGCGCTCCATCGTAGCGAGCTGCGGGTGACGCGCCGTGACGATCCGACCCAAGAGCTCGACCAGCAGCTTGGCGGCCTCGAACGGGATGCCGTCGCCGAGCGGAATCAGCACGTGTAGTCCGCGTTGGCCCGAAGTCTTGGGGAAACCAGGCAAGCCTGCGTCGTCGAGCACCTCGCGCAGAGTAAGGCCCAGCCGCACCGCGTCGGAGAAAGGACGCTCACCGAGGTCGAAATCGACGGTCAAGAAGTCACAAGTACCGAGCGACTGCTCTCGACACGCCAGGACATGCAAAGGAATGCAGCCGAGGTTCGCTAGGTAGACGAGGCCGTCGACGTCATCGACCAGAAACACGTTCTTGGGTGTGCGATCCACTTCGTCCGTGTCGGAGATGTCCAGGCGACGCATCCAGGCCGGCGTGCCCTCCGGCACGTTCCATTGATAGAAGCTTTTGCCCGCGATGCCGTCGGGATGTCTGACCAGCACCAACGGACGCCCGCGCAAGAACGGCAGCATGCGCGGCGCGATGCTGGCGTAGTACGCGCAGAGATCGCCCTTGGTGTAGCCGGCGTCGGGCCAGAAGACTTTGTCCGGGTTGGTCACCCGAACGCGACCGCTGCCGAGGGCCGTGTCCGCGGTGGGCTCGGGTTCCTTCAGCGGCCCGGGCGGCGACGCGTGGCTGGCCTTCGGATCCACGTCGGGGCGCAGGCCCAAGAACACCGGCGCGCGCAGCCGGCCTTCTTCGGTAAAGCCGTGATAGCGCACCTGCACCACCAGCTCCGGCCGCACCCAGCGCGCCTTTTCGGTGCCCGGATCTTCCGGCACCTCACCGTGGCCCGGGTACGCTGTCTGCTCGAGCCCCGGTAGCAGACCGAGCAGCACGCGAATGCTCGCGTCGGAGAGCCCGCTGCCGACGCGGCCGCGGTACTGCAGTTGTCCCTGCACGTACGCGCCCAAGCACAGCGCGCCCAAGCTCTTGCGCGCTCCCTGTCCCTCCACGTACCCCATCACCACGAAGTCGTCATCGCGCTCGCACTTGATCTTCACCCAGTCGGTAGTGCGACGCGGGCCCACGCGGTAGGGCGACTGCTTGCGCTTCGCCACCACCCCTTCCAGCCGTTCACGCTTGCACAGATCGTAGAGAGCGGAGCCGTCGTCTTCCAAGTGGTCGAGCACGCGCACCAGGCCGCGCCCGCGCACCAGCTGCGCGAGCACACGCTTACGCTCCACGAGCGGCCACGCCGTCAGATCTCGCCCCGCCAGGCTGAGCAGGTCGAACACCAAGTAGACGACGGGCACGTTGGCGCGCGCTTGCTCGATGTCCAGTGGGCGTTGCGCGTGAATACGCGGAGCCAGCCGTTCGAAGCTGGGCTTGCCCTCGGCGTCGAACGCGACGACTTCACCATCGAGCAGCGCGTCGTCGATGGGCAGCAGCGACACCGCGCGCGCGATTTCTCCGTAGCTGGCGCTGGCCGAGCGCCCGTTGCGGTAGCGCAGCGCCACCTGCGCACCGTGCTTTTCGGCGACGATGCGCACTCCGTCGAGCTTCAGCTCATACAGGCGCTCGGAGTCGGTCAGGCTCGCGCCCTCGAGCGCGCACAGCATGGGCGTGAGGCCTTGGGCCGGAACCGGCTTTTGGGGAGCGGACGCCACCAGCTCGGCTAGCTCCGCCGCCAGCGCGGCTTTGTCGAAATTCTCTTCGCCCGTCAGGCCCGACAGCACGCCGCGCGGATCCTTGGTGACGATATCTTCGTCGGTAGCGAAGGCGTCCTGCTTCTTGATCAACAGCCACTCGGTCTGGTGGCCCTCCCCCACCTCGAGCTTCTTTTGGCCGCGCCCGCTGGTGCGAATCAGCGCGAAAGTGCCGCGCAGCTTGAAGCCGGACAGCTCGAACTTCAGGTCTCCCCGCTCCAGCCCTTCTTCGGCCGAGGTTTCGAGGTAGCGAATGCGCCCGGTGTCCCAGACGATCATCGAGCCGGCGCCGTAGTTGCCGGGCGGAATCACCGCCTCGAAGTCGAGATACTCCAGCGGGTGATTCTCGGTGTGCACCGCCAAGCGCTTGTCGAGCGCCTTGAGGCTAGGGCCGCGCGGCACGGCGAAGCTCTGCAGGGTGCCCGAGCACTCGATGCGCAGGTCGTAGTGCTCGCGCCGAGCTTGGTGCAGGTGGACGACGAAGCGACCAGCCCGCGTTGCGCGTGCGCTGCCCTTGCGTTCAGCACTGAACGGCTCTGTGGTTTGCGCGGGATCGCGCTTACTTCGATAACGCTTTAGCTCGTTCGGATCTTTGGCGGTGCCGGGAGCGCCGGGAGGCGGGCGTTTCGGAGTCATTCGGCCACGTCCGAGCGGGCCCCAGCCCCGCGCGACCAGACTGATTGACCCGAACTTTTCTTCAAATCGCGCTCCTTCCGCTAGCATAGTGCAATGCCTGCTCGCGCCGTGCTTTCCGGCACCATTTCGTTCGGTCTGGTGTCGATTCCCGTCAAATTTTTCACCGCGGCTTCGTCCGAGCAGGTGAGCTTCAACATGCTGCACAAGAAATGCGGCGGCCGGTTGAAGATGCAGTTCTACTGCCCGACCGACAACGAGGTCGTGGAGCGCTCCGACACCGTGAAGGGTTACGAGTACTCGAAGGGCCAGTACGTCAAGTTCAGCGAAGAAGAGCTGAAGGCGCTCGAAACCGAGCGCGGCGGCTCGATCGAGATCACCGAGTTCGTACCGGTCTCGACCGTCGATTTCTTGCAGGTCGAAAAGAGCTACTACCTGGGCCCGGACAAGGGCGGCGACAAAGCGTATCGGCTACTGGGCGAGGCCATGACCGCCAAGGGGCGGGTCGCGGTCGGGCGCTGGTCGGCGCGCGGCAAAGAGCAAGTCGTGTTGGTGCGCCCCTACGGCAAGGACGGCTTGGTCATTCACCAGCTCTACTACTCGAACGAAATGCGCGCCTTCAGCGAGATCGATACCGGCGCTACCTTCACCTTCAGCGAAAAAGAACACGAGCTAGCCGAAAAGCTGATCGAGGAGCTAGGCACTGACTCGTTCGACGCCACCAAGTACACCGATTCGTTCAGCGAGCGCGTGAAGTCGGCGGTGGACCAGAAGGTCGCCGGCCAAGAAATCACGATCGCGCCCGAGGCGCCCAAGGCTCAAATCATCGACTTGTTCGAGGCGCTCAAGAAGAGCTTGGCCGACGTCCAAGAAAAGGGCGGCCCACTCGCGGGCCCGAAGAAGGCCGAAGCCCCCGCCGCCGAAGCCGCCCCCGCCAAGAAACCTCGCGCAAAGAAAGCCCAGTAACCAAGCGCGCAGCCGGCCGGGGCCATCCCCCGCCCGGCTCGTTTCTTGGCCCGAGGGCTGACGGCGGCTTAATGCCAAGGGATCCCGCGGAGGTCCCATGAAGGCTCGCCCAGCAACTTTGGTCGTGATCGAATTCGGCGCTAGCTGGCCGCGTTGGCTCAACCCTTCGGGTGACCGCGGTGACTTGGCGGTGGTGGCCCAGCACTACGCGGGTCCGCCCACCGACCTGATCACGCAGGTCGCCATGCGCGTCACGCGCCTCCAAGCGCGTGGCTGGGAGCTGTCGTCGATGGTGCTCGTGTCCAACGGGCGTGCGGATGCCCCGACCGCCGCGGCTCGCTCGATCTTGGCGCGCGGCTTGCTCGCGCACCTGGCCGGCTCGGGCGGAGGCAGCTTCGTCCTCAGCGTCGATGCTTATCTCGGCCTCCGCGCCGAGCACAACCTGACCGCGCTCGCGGCCAGTCTCGAACCGAGCGCGCTCGCCAGCCGGATCGAGCTCCGCCTCGAGAGCGCGGCGAGCTCGTCGTCGTCCGTGCCGGTGCCCCGCGCCCTGACGGCCTAGACGATCGGTGCTATCTCGGCCCGCGTGACGAACGCGGCGGCCCAAGAATCGGCTCTTCCCACGAGCCTCCCCGCGCCCGAAGCGCTCGATCGCGAGACCTGCGCTGCGCTCGAGTGGCCGGCGCTCTTGGCTGCGCTCGGCAGCTTCTGCACCAGCAGCGCCGGTAAGGCGCGCGCGCTCGCGCTGCACCCGGCCGCAGATTTGGAGTCGGCCCGAGCTCGCAACCAAGTCGTGAGCGAGCTGCTGGATCTGGATCGCTTGGGCTTGGCGCCACCCGCCCGCGCCTTTCCCGACGTGGCCCCGGCGCTCGAGCGCGCGGCGCGCGGTGGAGTCGCCAGCGCGGCCGAGCTGTGGCAGGTGCGCGAGCTGCTGGAGGTCGCGGCCAAGCTGCGCGTGTTCGCCAAAGCTCAGCGCGAAAGCCACGCCGCGCTCAGCCAAGCCGTCGATTCCCCACCCGAGCTGTCGGGCTTGGAAGAAGATTTGGCTCACGCGCTCGAGCCCGACGGCACCGTCGCCGACCGCGCGTCGCCGGAGCTGGCCCGCGCCCGCAAGCGCACCCGGGAGCTGCGCGAGGAGCTGAAGCGCAAGCTGGGCCAGCTCATCGAGCGGCACGCCGACGTGGTGCAAGCGGACTACTACACCGAGCGCGAAGGCCGCTACGTGCTCCCGGTGCGGGCCGACGCCCACCTGCGGGTTCCTGGAATCGTGCTCGGTTCCAGCGCCTCGGGCGCCACCCTGTTCGTCGAGCCCGAAGAGCTCACCGGCCTCGGCAATCAGCTGCGCATCCAGGAAGCAGAGGCGCTGCGCGAGGCGGCCAAGGTGCTCACGGTGCTGTCCGGCTACTTGGCTAGTGACGCCGAGCAAGTGCGGGTCGCGCAACGAGCCTGCGAAGAAGCGGACGTGCTGGGCGCGCTTTCGCGCTTTGCCCGGCAAACGCGCTCGGTCATCGTGCCGCTGGTCGCGGAGGCGACGCTCGACCTGCGCAGCGCGCGTCATCCGCTGTTGGCGCTTTCGACCGAGACGGTGGTGGCAAACGACATCGCCATCGAAGCCGAGCGGGCGCTGGTGATCTCGGGCCCGAACGCCGGCGGCAAGACCGTCGCGCTGAAGACGTTGGGGCTGGTTGCTTGGATGGCGCGCGCCGGCATTCCCCTGCCCATCGCGGAAGAGTCGCGCGTGGGTTGGTTCGGCTGCGTTTTGGCCGACATAGGCGACGAGCAAAGCATCGCGCGCTCGCTGTCGACGTTCAGCGCTCACGTGCAACGCCTGTGCACGCTGCTCGAGCGCGCGGCGGGGGACACCTTGATTTTGCTCGACGAGCTGGCGTCTGGCACCGATCCGGAAGAGGGCGCCGCTCTGGCCGCGGCCATGCTCGAAGCGCTCACGGCGCGCGGCGCCGCCGTCGCCGTGACCACCCACTACGAAAAACTGAAAGAGTTCGCGGCGCACGCGCAGCACCTGCAAAACGCCTCCGTCAGCTACGACTTCGAGCGGATGGCGCCGACATTTCGGCTGACCATGGGCATTCCCGGCGCGTCCAGCGCGCTCACCGTCGCGACCCGACACGGCTTGCCCCGCAGCGTCGTGGCTCGCGCCCAAGCTCTCTTGCCCGAGCAATCGCTGGAGCGCGAGCGCGCGGTGGAGAAGCTCGACCGGCAACGCCAGGCTTTCGAGCAAGAGCGCGCAGAGCTCCAGCGCCAAGCCGAAGAGCTGAAGCAGCTGCGCGAGCACTTGGAAACGGAGCACGAGAGCGAGCGCGCAGAGCTTGCCGCCGAAGTGGAGCGCGAAACGCTGGCGCTGCGCGCCAACGTCTCCAAGATCCGCGCCGAGCTCTTGGCGGTCCGCGAGCGACTCAAGCACGAAGCCCACGACCCCAAAGCGCTGCGCAGCATCGAGCGCGACTTGGGCCGCGCCGCCGTGCACGTCTCGCTCGGCGGCTCGCTGCTGCCCGAGCGCGCCGCGCCCGACGCTCCCCGTGCCGTGAGCAGTCGCAGCGTGCCCAGCGTCACGCACAAGAGCGGCGACACGGTGCGCGTCAAATCTTCCGGCCTATTGGCCACCGTGCTCGAGGCCGATGCCGACAAGTTGCGGATTCAGGTCGGCTCCATAAAGTTAATTTTACGAGCCGAGGACGTCGAAGCCGCGCAAGCTCCGCGCAAACAAAAGCAGGCCCCGCGTGCGCACAAAAGCATCGCGGCTTCGGCGCTGCCGACGGCGGTGCGCAGCAGCATGAACACGCTCGATCTGCGCGGCGAGCGGGTCGACGTAGCCCTCGATCAAGTCGACGTTTTCATCGATCGCATGATGAGCGTCGGCGAGCCGCTCGGCTTCGTGTTGCATGGCCACGGCACCGGTGCGCTCAAGTCGGCGGTGCGCTCGCATCTGCAGGCTTCCAGCTACATTGAACAGTCTCGACCCGCTGACCCGGACTCAGGCGGCGATGCTTTCACGATCTTCTGGCTCAAGTGCTAGCGTAGCCGCACCTCATCGAATGTCGGCCCGCGAATCCTCGAGCTCTTTGAAGCTTGCGACGGCAGGGACGAAGCTACCGAGCGCGCCTCAACACCGCGCCCCCAAGTCTTCGCCCTCGTCCGCCGCAGCATCACCCGGTCACGGTCACGTCCACGACGGCGACGCCGCCTACCACCTCAAGATGGCCGTCGCGGCGCTCGGCGTGGTGTACGGCGACATCGGCACGAGCCCCCTGTACGCCATGCGCGAGTGCTTCAACGAAGAGCACGGCATCAGCGTCACCCCCTCCAATGTCATGGGCGTGCTGTCGCTGATCTTTTGGGCGCTGACGCTGATCGTCTCGCTCAAGTACGTGGCCTACGTTCTCCGCGCCGACAACAAGGGTGAGGGCGGCATTTTGGCGCTGATGGCGCTGGCCAGCCAGGCCCTGCACGGCAAGCGCGTCTACCCGGTGCTGATCGGTCTCGGCGTGTTCGGCGCCGCCCTGCTCTACGGCGACGGCGTGATCACGCCGGCCATCTCCGTGTTGTCCGCGGTCGAAGGTCTTCAGATCGCGGCGCCGGGCCTCGAGCATCTGGTGATACCGCTGACCATCGCCATCCTGATTGGCCTGTTCGTGATGCAGAAGCGCGGCACCGCTGGCTTGGGAGCGATCTTCGGGCCGATCATGATGGCGTGGTTCGGCTCGTTGTTGGGCTTCGGCGTGTACCGCACCCTCGAGCACCCCGCGGTGATGGCGTCGGTCAACCCGATGTACGCCGCGCACTTCTTGCACGAGAACGGCGTCGTCGGACTGCTGGTACTGGGTGCAGTCGTGCTCGTCGTGACCGGCGGTGAAGCGCTGTACGCCGATCTCGGGCACTTCGGTCGCAAGCCGATCCGTTTGGCTTGGTACAGCGTGGCCATGCCCGCGCTGTTGATGAACTATTTCGGCCAGGGCGCGCTGTTGATTGCCGACCCCAAAGCCGTCGAAAACCCGTTCTTTCGCATGCTGCCGAGCCTGGCCCTGTACCCCATGGTCATCCTGTCGACGGCCGCGACCGTGATCGCTTCGCAGGCGCTGATCACCGGCGTTTTCTCGCTCACGTCGCAGGGCACCATGCTCGGGCTGTTGCCGCGCGTCAGCATCAAGCACACCTCCGCCTCCGAGCGCGGGCAGATCTACGTGCCCTTCGTGAACTGGGCGCTCATGTTGGCCACCATCGGTCTGGTGTTGGGCTTCAAGAGCTCCAGCAACCTGGCCGCGGCTTACGGCATCGCGGTCACGCTCACGATGGTCATCACCACCATCTTGGCCTACTTCTTGGTGCGCCAAGTGTGGGGCTGGAGCGTGCCCAAGGCGGCGGCGGTGTCGCTCGTCTTTCTGATCCCCGAGCTGGTGTTCATGGGCGCCAACGCCATCAAGATCGAGCACGGCGGCTGGTTCCCGCTGGTGGTCGGCGCCGCCATCTACGCCATGATGTTGAGCTGGAAGCGCGGCCGCGAAATCTTGGCGCAACGCTTCCGCGAGCAGCTGCTGCCGCTGACCGACTTCTACGACATCATGCACGTCGAGATGCCGGCGCGCGTGCCGGGCACGGCCGTGTTCATGACCAGCACCAAGGACGGCACGCCGCCGGCCATGCTGCACAACTTCATGCACAACCGGGTCGTGCATCAGCACATCGTGCTGCTCACGATCGTCACGAGCGAGTCGGCGCGCGTGGCCGAGGAAGACCGCTTCTCGATGGAGCAGCTGGAGCACGGTTTCGTGCGCGTGATCGGTCGGTACGGCTTCATGGAGCAGCCCGACGCGCCCAAGCTGCTGCACGACGCGGGCGTCATCGGCTCGGTCGAGCACGTGACCTTCTTCTTGGGCCGCGAAAACCTGATCGCGACCGCCCACCCCGGCATGGCCAAATGGCGCGTGAGCCTGTTTGCGTTTTTGACCCGGAACGCCCAGCCCGCGACCAAGTTCTTCAACATCCCCCCCGACCGGGTGATGGAGCTCGGCGCCCAAATCGAGCTGTAGCCTCTCGACACACTTTCGGCGCCCGGCTGCCACAGCCCCACGCAGATTCGCCTCTGCTCCCCCTTGCCAAGGCGCCGCTCGGCGTTACCCTGATTTTCTTCTCATGAGACTGCACGACCTCGGGCCCGCCGTCCCCCTGCTGATCGCTCTCTGCTTCCAGGGGTGGGTCACGTACCGCGTCTGGCGCACCCGGGTGTTCGAGCGCTCGCAAAAGCTAAATCAGGCCAAGCTCATCTGGCTGCTGCCGGTCCTGGGGGCCATCATGGTCTTCTCGGTGCTCCACCAAGAGGAGCGGGCCGAGCGCGACGGGCCGCAGCTCCGGCTCTGACGCTCGGTTTTGCGCGCCGAAGTGCGCGGAACCCGTGCAAAATCTCGATTGCTTGAGCCCCCCAATACCCCCGTGCTAGTAGCCGCCCGCGCTCTGCATTAGAGCGCACCAAGGCCCGCGTGTGGGCCGTTTGCGGGATCCCAGGGGACCCCGTTTCATCGAGGAGCTAGCATCTTGGACCGTCGCTCAGGACCTTCCGTTGCGTCCTTCCTGTCATTGTTCGCGGCGTGCGTGATGGCCTTCGTGCCCAAACTCGCGCTCGCAGCTGAGCCCCATCATGGCGGTGAAGCCAGCCTCGTGCTTCCCGACTTGAGCAGCGTGCGCGTGCTGGGAACGGACGGTCACAGCCTGCTGATGGTGGGCCTGCTGGTTTCCGCTCTCGGCATTCTGTTCGGCGTGGTTGCGCTGAAGCAGATCAAAGCGCTGCCGGTCCACAAGTCGATGGCCGACGTGTCCCAGATCATCTGGGAGACCTGCAAGACCTACCTGTTCCAGCAGGGCAAGTTCATCCTGATGCTCGAGGTGCTGATCGGCAGCATCATCGTGCTGTACTTCGGCGTCTTGCAGCAGCTGGGCGTCGGTCGCGTGCTGATGATCTTGGCGTTCAGCTTGATCGGCATCGCCGGCAGCTACGGCGTCGCTTGGTTCGGCATCCGCATCAACACCTACGCCAACTCTCGCACCGCGTTTGCCAGCCTCGAAGGCAAGCCCTACCCGGTGTACGCGATTCCGCTCAAGGCCGGCATGAGCATCGGCATGCTGCTGATCAGCGTCGAGCTCGTGCTGATGCTCGGCATCTTGCTGTTCATCCCCGGTGAATACGCGGGTTCTTGCTTCATCGGGTTTGCCATCGGCGAGTCGCTGGGCGCTTCCGCCCTGCGCATTGCCGGCGGCATCTTCACCAAGATTGCCGACATCGGCTCGGACTTGATGAAGATCGTCTTCAAGGTCAAAGAAGACGACGCCCGCAACCCCGGCGTCATCGCCGACTGCGTGGGCGACAACGCGGGCGACTCCGTCGGCCCCAGCGCGGACGGCTTCGAGACCTACGGCGTGACCGGCGTCGCGCTCATCTCGTTCATCTTGGTGGCGGTCAAAGAGCCGGCCGTCCAGGTGCAGCTCCTGGTCTGGATCTTCGCGATGCGCATCGTGATGGTCGTGGTCAGCGCCTTCTCGTACTGGATCAACGAGGCCGTCCAGAAGGGCGTGATCGCCAAGGCGGCCAAGGTCAACTTCGAGGCGCCCCTCACCTGGCTGGTCTGGATCACGTCGTTGGCCTCGCTGGTGCTGACCTTCGTCGTCTCCAACCTGCTGATCAAGGACCTGGGCGACGGCACGCTGTGGTG